>NZ_JAYMSC010000023.1:0-146040 GCF_038900775.1 Paraburkholderia sp. JHI869 | reverse complement strand
AGGACATCCTCACGCGTCTGCCCACGCACAGGGCCAGCGACATTGCCGCGTTGTTGCCGCATCACTGGCAGCCGATACCGACAATCGCCTAACTTCGTCTGTCAAGACGGGATCGCTGGCCGCTTACATTGCGAACCGCGGTGTGCGAGTACAGCTTGTTTGAGAGTTCGACCTGCCGATAGCAGAAGACGCGCTCCCACGGCACGAAAACGTTGTCGAAGATGAGCAGCGAGTCGTTTTCTTCGAAACGCGTCGACAGGGGATGGTCGTAGCTCTCGTGCGCCTCGACGTAGTACGGGTCGCGAGCAATCTGGCGCAGACCCTTCACGTCCGTCGGGACCGCGAATATTAGGGCGTGGTCTTCATCGCCTGCCTTGAACTGCGGCAGGTTGTACATAATCATTTCGTCGGAGACCGGGCCGAGCGTCGCAATCATGCGGGCGCCGCTCACGTAAATGCCCTCCGACGTTTCCTTCACGACGCGAAGGTGCATGCTCGCCTGCTCCGACGACTGCTTCGAGCGGTCGTTCTGCGGCGTGATGAGCGCATGGCTCAGGAAGAGGTCGTTGTCGCGGATGTACTCGTAGTACTTGACGATATTCTCGCCAAACTGCTCGCCGCCTTTCGCGAAGTCATCGCGTGCTTCCCAGAATGCTAGCAGCGTGACGTTCATGAAGTCCGGCGAGCGGCCCATGAGGCCAAAGTTCGTTTCCGCCCAGATGCGATACGCTTCACGACGCTTGCGAAGGTCGTCAGCCGACAACGCCGGCATGAACGCAAGACCAGCGCGCTCACCGGTCTCCGGCACGACGTAGGTGACCTTGTCCTGCAGTTCCGGGGCATGCTGAGTGTCATAGAGCGCCGCCAACTGCTCGACAGCGCCCTTGAATGCCGGATGAGTCGTTACGTCCTCCACGCGCTCACCGCGCACCCACACGTCTCGCGGACGATTGCGAAGGCCCTCGATGAACTGCTTTCCTGTTCTGATACCCATGACACATCTCCTGTATTCGCACCTGCGCGCTCATGCGCGCGGCTTCTTCGATTGAGCGAACATCATTGCCATACCAGCAATCCAGCCCTGGATGGCTTCGTAGTAAATGAGGTCGGCCGTGTATTCACCGTCGACGGAAAGCGCGGCGAAGGCCGCAACCCATGCGAGAACTTCCGGACCGCCGCGGCCCGCTTTTTCGCGGACCTCCTTCGTCGTCATCGCATCGAGTTGCGAGAGGTTTCCGGACTGAAGCTGCTGGATGAAGGTCGCGTCCCAATCTGCATCCACCGGCAAAATCCCCGGCTCGCCGGCATACGCGCGGGCGCCAGCGGCCAGGACACGTTGCTCGCGTGCGTGGCGCATTTCCTCAGTGGGGTTGCGGCCGTCAATGAGACGCTCCTTCACCTCATCGGGGGCGGTAGCGATGTTCGGCGTGGGCGGGTCGTGAGACAGGCCGCCCGATGCCGAGAACAGCACACGCTTTCCTGTCGCTGCAGCCCAACGGCCCACGGCCTCGCCAAGGAGCCGCGCGCGCTTGAAAGTAGGAAGCGGGGGGGCGGCGCAGTTGATGAAAATCGGGATGACTGGATATCGGGAAAAGTCGCCGAACATCTCCTCCCAGATTTGCACGAACCCGTGGTCGACCTGCATGCGATACGACACGGCGATATCGAAGCCATCTTCAACCAGGAATTCACTCAACTGCTGAGCTTCAATCGATGTGACGGGTAGCGTGCCAGTGGACGTGCCCCAGTCACCAACAGACGATGCGTTAATACCGACGCAAAAGCTCGGCATTACGTCGTAGAAGAATCCGTTGAAGTGGTCAGGCGCAAACTGGATGACGAGGTCAGGCTTGAACTGTTCAGCGTATTCGGCGAGTTCGCGAAAGCCGCGTTTCACAGCAACCCGGACATCATCCGTGGTGACGCCGTCTTTCATAAGAGGCGTATGGGATGCGCTCAGCACAGCCAGTGGCACGGTCTGTCTCCTATGTATGTTTGATTCCATGCGCGATGGCATGGTTTGACTGACTTACGGGAAGGGCTCAACAACTGCTTCAGGAGCATCAACCCGCTCCCAGTGCTTGACCTTGGTCAAATAGTAGCGACGTGCTCGTTATGCCGATAATGCGGATTCTCTATAAAGTCCATCCGATTCCCTGATATCGGTGCAAACCCTCATTTTTAATGGTTCGACAGGTGAACCGCACCTCCTGATATCTTTTTTTTCAATGACTTGCGCTCAATACGGGAAGCATCATCGCGCCCGCTTGGCAGGGTGCCGGCCTCCGCAATCACCCTATAATCGAAATGCGATAACAAGCGCCGGTGTTGAACGAATGAGGCGTAATGGAGGCAGACGATGGATTCCAGACTTATCGAATATTTCTTGCGTGTAGCCGAGCTCGGCAGCATCAACAAGGCGGCGAGCGACCTTCGCCTGTCACAGCCGGCGATGTCGCGGCATATTGCTTTGCTCGAGCATCAGATGCGCGCGAAGTTGTTCACCCGCACGCAAGGCGGAGTAACACTCACCGAAGCGGGAACACTGCTATTGGAGCGCGCGCGCCCAATCCTGCGTCAGTTGTCCAAGCTTGTTGAAGAAGTTGGGGACCGCGCGGCAGGCCAGTTGTCCATCGGCGTTGCGCCGTCCTGGCAGCACATGTTCACATCCGCCTACATCTCGCAGCTCGTTCAGGAGTTTCCTGGGGTGTCGTTGCGAATCCATGAGGGCGCGAGCCACGAACTGCGCGAAGTCATGCATTCCGGCATGCTCGACCTGGCAATAGTGCCTTTTGAAGGGAACCCGCCGCAGGGCTACGTTCACACTCCCTTGGTGCGTGAGCCGCTCATTCTCGTATCGCACAGCAGCACGCAGCTTCGGCCGGACAGGCCGGTTCCACTGTCGCGCCTGGAGAACCTGAAACTGGCGCTGCCCGGCAAACCAAATGTCATCCGCGCCCAGATTGAGAACTCGCTTGAAAGAAGAGGACTTCAGTTCAAGACGCTATTCGAGATTGACGCGATGAACCTCTCGATAGAGCTTGCTCGACAGGGTATCTGCGATACCGTAACGCCCTGCTGCGCGGTGAGCGGTAACGCGCGCTACCAGGATGAAGTTTCCTGGAGCCCTATTCGTGGGATGTTCATGAGCTGGGCACTCTGCGAGAACACCGCGAGGTCTCATTCACCGGCCGTCCGTGAAGGCCAAAAGCTCGTCCATAAACTTGTGGACGACATTCTCAGACGTGGAAAGTGGCTGGGGGCGGAACGGCTGTCCAAGACATCGAAGGCAAGTACCTTCGAGCTGGTCGAAGAAGCATAGGCGTCATGCGGAGCGCCGGTAGCCTCGATGAAGGCAACCTGGCGCCCCATTCCTCTGAATGGCGCAAACGCCTTGCGCCACTCTCTGGCTTCAGAACAACGTGCGCACACCTAGGCGAAGAACTGTCTGGTTAGGACTTGATGAAGTCGCGAACGTGCCGTTCACGGATGCAAAGTTGTCAATGCCTCCGCTAGCCCGCTGATAGATTGCATTAAAGTAGACGTCAGTCCGCTTCGACAGAAGATAGTCCAGCGTGACGCCAGCTTGATTCGAATGATTGTTCGTCAGTTGCTCATTGCCCTTCGCGTAGATGTAGTTCGCGTACAGGAAGAAGTCGACCGCAAACTTGTAAAGCCCACCGACCTCATAGCTGTCGACATGGGCGCCGGTGAACGTATTGCGCGTGTTCACATAAAGATAGTCAAGCGCGAAATTTCCGAAGTCATATCGTCCACCGACGCCAAAGTTTCGGATTCCTGCGTGCCCGTTATCTATACCGTCTTCCTTAGAGTAGGTATACGCAGCATCGAGTCGGAAAGGCCCATTGTCGTAGCTGGCTCCGAAACTGTTGAGGTTGTTGCTACCGGTCTCGCCCGCGATATTGCTGAAGCCGTACATCGCACCGAAGCTGAATCCACCGTAGTACTTGGAGGTGAATTTGACCGCGTTGGGCGTCGCTTCGCCACCAGCAATCCGCGTGTAGTCAAACGTGCCCAGTGGCGTACCCAGCTTCGAGAACGGGCCGCCGGGTAGCTGGTACAAGCTCACGTAGGATATTTGATGGCCCCATCGCGCTATGGAAAGCGTGTCAAACATGTAGTCGAATTGCCGCCCGAGCGTGAGCGTACCGTACGGCGATGCGATACCAACATATGACTCACGGCCTGTGAACGCGCCGCCGCTGTTTGCGCCGGTATTAATATCTGGCATCGAGTCCATTACCGCGAGCGTCTGGAATCCACCACCCAAATCTTCGATGATGCGCATGCCCAATAGGCTCGGGGCTTGAATCCCGGAAGCGGTTTGGACGAGAGAATGACCACCAGAATTACTCACATAGCTGATGCCGTTATCGAGCAACCCAAACAACGTCACAGTGCTTTGAGCATGCGACTGTAGAGGGAGAAGAGCGACTGCGATTGCGAGAATTGTTTTTTTCACGAAGCACCCTCAAAAGCTGTAGGCGAAAACGGGCCCCGCCCGGCCGCATCTTGGCGGCCGGCACGTATCCATGTTCAAAGGGATGGGCGCCCTTGTTTGGCAAGAACAAAGGGCGCTCTGGGTGGCTCTGCGTTGCGCGAGCTATCTGCCGTTAGTCGACAGTCCCGCCCAACGTCACGAATCAGCGCGCGGGCGTTGCTCCGAGCAGTACGAAGAGTACGGACGCCGGTTCTGCAGCGGGATTGCGCCAGGCGTGACGTGTACCTCGCTGCACGACGACATCGTGAGCACGCAGTTCCCTCACCCGCCCGTTGTCGAGTTCGAGCGTTATCCGGCCTGACAGGACAACACCGTAGTCGACGGACGCGGTTTTATGCATGCCCGGGCTCTCAGCCTCGAAAGCTTCAGCAAGTCCAGGGAGCTTCTCCATCTGCTCCCTCTGAGCAGCCAAGCCGTCGAAGTCGGGGCTAAGCATCACGCTATCGGGCGGGAAAGTCACAAGCAGCAAGCGACTGCCGCCAGGTCCCGGGACCCATGAAGTCGGCCATGCGCCACTGTCTGAAAGCTTTGCTTCCGTCGACGTACTGCCATCCGTTGCCCACAACATCGTGACATCGAACCCCGGAATTGACTCGAACGTCGCCTGCCAAGGTGAAGGGCCATCGCTAAGGAAAGCCGATGCACCGTCGCTGTCGGTGGTCGTAACGATTCTTCGAACCATGGACTCCTCCGTCAGACCGAAGCCGGGTTGATGACGACGTTCGTGAAGCCGCCATGACGATGGTTCACCGCGTCGAGTGCCTCGTTGATTTTCTCAAGCGGGAAGACCTCGTGTTCGAAGACTGAGAGGTCAAGCGCACCGGTTTCGGCCATTGCGGCCATGTTCTCGCCTTCGGCCGGCGTGAACCAGAGCGAGCCAATGAGCGACTTCTGCTGGCACATCAGCGGGAACGGTTCGAGTGGAATCGGGTCCGATACCCCACCAACGGAGACTGCCTTCCCGCCCCGGCGCAGCGCCGCAAACGAATCCAGCACGTTCGAAACTGGCGCCTTGGGACCGAGAGCCTGGAGTACGACGTCGACGCCGTAGCCATCGGTCTCCTCCATCACGATGTCGTGCACGCTACGCTCGCCGAGCACGATGGGGCGAATGCGTCTCGGCGCCAGTCCCTGGAGCTGGGCCAGCAGTTCCTTGTTCCGGCCAGTTGCAAAAATGGTCTTCGCTCCCATTGCCAGTGCGCAAAGCGTGCCGCCGAGGCCGAGCGTACCGGTCGCGCCATCGATGATGAGAGTTTGCGAGGCCTCGAGTCCTGCCTTCCTGAGCCCAGCATAGGCGGTGCCGATGTAGCCGAAGCGCGCGCCCTGTTCGAACGAGACGGCTTCCGGGAGCTTGACCAGGTTGGCGGCCGGCGCCGTCATGAACTCGCTGAAGCCGCCGTACGGATAGTCTTCGTAGATTTGCTGGGAACCGGGGCCAAAACCGAAGTAACCCTGGAACGTATAGGCCGGGCAGTTCGTGTTGTCACGTCGACGGCAGGCTTCGCAGCTACCGCAGGACAGGCCTGGATTCACGTACACGCGGTCACCGGGCTTGATGCCGTGAACATTGCTCCCGACGCGTTCAACCACTCCCGCAGCATCGAGACCATAAATCGCCGGAAGCTTCGGCAACGGGAGGAACGGGAACCACTCAGGATAGTAGGCGACGACGTTGTGCAAATTCGGCACCACACCGCATGCTTTGACTCTCACCAGAACGTCGGTAGGCCGCGGTTCAGGCACCGGGATTTCGTCGACCTGAAAAGCTGCTCCGACCTTATGCAGGCGTGCTGCGCGCATCGTCTTCATTGACTGTCTCCGTTCAATAATATTTTGTTGAACTACTTAAATTGGTCGAATCACGAAGCATCCGACAGTGTCCAACCTGCGCTTTGAGTGGCGTTCTCGCATTCAGCGCTTTACGAATCCCTCGACGGCTCTTGTGACCATCTGCTTGGATGGCGGCGTCGGTATGCTCGTTGGGGGATAAAGTTACAGCACCCCCCAAGGGTGCGGTTATGCAATCCGCCTATAGCCGTTATCCACCGGTGCGACACGTTGTCCGACTGTGACCAATCCGTTACCAATTCGTAAGCAGCGGCGCGTTCATGATGCTGCAGAGCCCACGACTCTCTACGAACAGCGCCTCTCGACTATTGAATCGTTATTGCACGACGACTACATTGACGAATCCACCTGCACGGCGCTCCGCATCCGCCAATGCCTCATTCGCCTCCTCCAGCGGATAGGCATGGTGCTCGAATACGCTCAGGTCTAGCGTGCCAGCTGCAACCATGTCTGCCAGGTCCTGACCTTCTGCAACAGTGAACCAGAGAGAGCCGATGAGAGAGACCTGCGCACACATGAGTTCGTGCATATTGACGGGCATTGGGTCGGACATCGCTCCAATCTCCACGAGACGCGCTCCCCGTCGCAACGAAGATATGCAGTCGAGCGTTACCTGATGCGACGCTCCCGGACCGATAGCGTCAACGACAGCGTCAACCCCTAGCCCACCGGTCTCCTTGTAAGCCCATTCTCTGAGCGAGCCCGAGCCGTATGAGAAGGTTCGAATGCGTTGCGGGTCGAGCGAGCGCACGCGCGCAAGGTTTGCTTCGTTCCGTGCAACACAGAGAATCTTGGTCGCACCCATTGCACGTGCAATCTGAACAGCACAGAGACCAAGCGTCCCGGTTCCTCCGCTTAATAGCACCGTCCTTCCCGGGCCGACTCCCGCCTTACGAAGTCCGGAATACGCCGTACCCATGTATCCAAAGCGGGCAGCTTGTTCGAAGCTGACTTCCGCCGGTAATTTGACAAGTCCATCCGCAGGTGCTGTTGCGTATTCACAAAGCCCACCGTAGGGGTAGCTACGGTAAATCTCCTTCGAACCGGGACCGAAGCCGAAATATCCCTGGAACGTGAATGCCTCACAGCTGATGCGTTCGCCGAGTCTGCAAGCGTGACAGTTACCACACGAACGACCCGGGTTCACATACACTCGGTCCCCTTCGACAAGGCCCTTCACGTCACGACCGACCTCTTTGACGATTCCCGCAAAGTCCAGCCCGTAGATTGCAGGCAAGTCGGGAACGGTGAGGTAGGCCCGGTCGCCATAGTTGCTCATGACGTTGCGCAAATTCGGAACGATTCCTGATGCACGCACGCGTAGTACCACGTCCGTCGAGCGCTCAACACGCGGCCTCGGGATTTCATCCAGTCTAAAGTTGCCGCCTGCTTCATGAAGCCGCATCGCGCGCATGTTGTCGTTAGCGCCCATGTCTCCGTCTCCTTTACGAATAGGTGTTAAAAATTGCCCAGCCCTAATGCTTTGGATAAATGCGAGCTTCTACGTCTTCCTCATGGCCTTACATTAAATTAGCCATCCTACACAATCGGCAATCATTGACGGCGGCCTGTGCCAAAGGCTCAACCGGTCAGAGCTACTTGCGTAAAGGCCCTTGGCCTATCTCAGCAACGAGGTCTTCCTTGAGTTTCAGTGCATGACGCACGAGACGATGTTTCCCATGCAGCGCACGTGCCGTCGGCGCGACGATTGCGATAGCGTAGCGTCCGAATACCGTCTCGACTGCCACCGCCAAAGACGACACCCCCATCACCGACTCCTCCGACTCCCAGGCATAACCATGTTCGCGCACACCCGAAAGAATCCGCATGAGATGAAAAGAGCCATCGACGGTCACATCTGTAACCTTTTCATAGTCCCTGCCAACCAAGCTTATAACTTCGGCATCTGTGCAGAGCGCGAGGAGCGCTCTCCCACCGCTTGTGCTATGAAGCGGCAGGTCACCGCCAACACCGAGCACAATGCGCAGCATATGCTCCGCTACGACGAAGTGGACGTACGCGAGCTGGCGACCGCTCATGCGAGCAAGGACAACCGTCTCATTAACTTCCGCTGAGAGCCGTTCGAGATAAGGACGCATAAAGGCGATGACATCCGTATGCACCCGCCCAATCATCCGCATCAAGGCGGGACCGAGCCGCACCCCGTCGCCCCTGTCAGACTGCAACAGCTCTTCCTGGGCCAGCGCAGACACGATGCGTTGGACAGTGGAGCGCGGGAGATTCGTGACCCTCGCGATTTCGGCCAATCGCATCCCTTCCGGCTCATCACTCAGAAGATTGAGAATCTTGGCGGCCCGCGCGATTACTTGAATCGCGCTCGGCTTGTCGTCTCCAGCGGTTTCGCTCATTGCGGCCAACAGCACAAAGTTGGGGAGTCGCTTCGGCTAACTCCGGCGAAGCTTCTCGATTGCTCGCATTCTAGGGCGCGACAAGAGAAGGATGAGCCGTGTTTACCCGCATTTCAGTTCATTGAACCGTATCGTGGGCTTCCGTGCGCCGGGACAGCCGCGGCAACCCAGTTTCCGTTAGCAGGTCGAGATTGTGGACACCCAAACCCGTGGGTGCCGGCTGTGACCGAAAGCTGCGCGACTGCAGGCGAGGGCCGGGACGATTTGTACGAAAAGTGTAGGTTTCTGCAACTCACGGCGACAAGCCACCTAAATGAAGCTCGCGTCCTGAGAAAGGTGCGAAACGCTAAGTGTGTGAATCTGCTGGACCACGGGCTTCCTATAGTCGAGAAACCAGCCACGATTCAAATTGAAGAGCTGCACCATCTCGGCCTCGACTTCAGGAAACGGCAAGTCGAGCGCCGTGATGGCAACCACTCGGCACGCCTCGACTAGCTGTGCGCGCTCCAACCAACCGCAGACGGCCCCGTTGGAACTGAGCCACATCTGTGACGACTCGATGAGATGGTCAGTACGCAGCCATTCGCCTGTGCGGGCAAACGCGAAAAGCTGGCCGACCACGAGGAAAGTCAGCAACTCCGCCCTCGCTTCGTCATCCATCTTCTTCATTTCTCAGCTTCCGTTTTCGGCGTAGCTGTATTGCTCTTCGACACACGGAGCGAAGCGGGGAACACCTCCGCAGCCATCAATTCCGCAGGAAAAAGATTCAGGAACGAACGCGCTTCGTCCGTCGAGTTGCTGCCGAGCCAGTTCTCATAGTCCGTCGGCCGGACGATGACGACAGAACGCTTCTCGTCACGAGGCTTGTGGAACCGTTTCATGAGCGGATGCTCACTGGAATTGACGGTCAGCATCGTGAACGACAGCGCCTTGCCTTCGGCACCCTCATCCCACTCCCGCCATAGCCCGGCAATGGCGAATGGTTCGCCGGAGGCCGTGTTGATGCGCCATCGCACAGCTTTCCCGCTTTCGTAATTGGGCTCGTAGAATGCCTCGCACGGGATAAGGCATAACTGCAGCCGCTTCCACGCGCCGCTAAAGCTGTGCTTCTCGCCCACCGTCTCCGCGCGCGCGTTCATTGTGTCGAAGGCGCGGACGCCGGGCGGAACGTGCGTGCGCGGCACCATCCCGAACGTTGCGACGTCTGCTCTCTCTGATTCGGCCACGCGCCTGACAATTGGTGCCGGATAGTCCTTGTACACCTCGTCCCGCCACGGGCTATCGGGCACTTCAACTCCGAACTGTTTGAAAATCCGGTCGCGGCGCGCCGCTGCGTAGTTCGTGCACATAGAACTCCTCCGTGAGCGCAACGGCAACTTGCCAACCTGCCTGCGTTCCCCGATACTGTACATTCATACAGTATTTTTGTCACATCATGGAGCCAGTTTGGGAATACAAGTGGGCAGTTTGGGACGAAGTCAAAACCTGCTTCGTGCCCACGCCGACGTGGCTTACCGACGAGGAAGCGCGCTCCGACTGGTACGCATACGACATGTGCGTCTACCGGCTCGAGCACACGAAGCGAGACCGGATGCACTCGGCCGGGCCGGCCGTGGACCCACCGGCTGCCGACCTACCGTGGCATCGCGAGCGCCGGTTGCGCGCTGAACGATGCAGGTATGGCCTGCCGCCGTTCGTTACGCCGCTCGACGACGAACTGCGACGCCTCTGGAACCGGCATCCGGGGGAGGAGGTAGGTCGACTCGCTCTCGAAGTCCAGTGCGGGCGATACGCCATCTCTGAACTTGAGGCGATTGCTGCAGAGGGCTACTGGCGCCTACAGAAGGACCACGCGACCGTAGAGGAAGCACGCAAGTCCTTGGGGCGCCTAAGACGCCGCCTGATGCACGAACTACAGAGAATCGGGCCCATCAAGTGGGAACGGCGGTGACGGAATGTCGGCGCCACGGCAGGACCCGCGAACTGCAAATACGGCAAGAAGCAGGTCAAGGGGCGGGTGTGGGCCAACAAATAGCCTATTTCCACGCCATCGCTTCACCCTTGGCATTGCGATATCACACGCCGACGACGTATTCGTAGAACCAGTCGTTGAACGCGCCGAAGCCTCGCACGGTCAGCCCGAGTCGATGTGCATTCTCACACGTACGCACTAGCATCCAGCACGCGGCCTCCTCAAGGTCGGCATCGAAGTCCGGCGCGTCGGCCTTGTCAAAGTGACGCAGCGCGTTGCTAACCCGATTCTCGGCATCCGTGAATGCGCCCTTGTCCAACGACTCGCCATGCAGTGCCGTGTGCACCAGGTCGGTCGCCTCGAATTTCCAGTCCAGCACCGCAGGCTTGCCGGCGTGCCGCAATGCCTGCCCAAGCACACGTTCGGCCGCGCTGGCGAGCGTGATGGCGGATGCAAAGCGCTGGCGCACCAGGAACGCGTCGAGCGCCATCTCCAGTTGCTCAAGCGCGAGGTCGATGCGGTTGCAGGTTTGTGACGTCACGCTCATGCTCCCGGGACGGAATGCGAATGCCTCAGTCTATCGCCAATGCGTTTCCGAGGATAATTCGACGGCCAATTGTCGAAACGCCGGCCGCGCTTGCTGCCGGTGAACCTGCAGTCGCGCGAAGCCCGCGCGCCGTACGCGTCGCGTTTCAACGTCTGCGCTGCTTCCTCCTCAGATGGGCGTCGTCGTCTTCAGGCTCTCCCGCACCTCACGCAGTGCGCGGCGCAGCTCTTTCGCGTCGACCTCCAAGTCTGTAAACACGGCCTTCGTGTTATCGCGCAAGTGCACCTCGCGCGCACCATTCTTCACCGTGCCGTACTTCAACTGCAATGGGTTCAGTTTCTCAACGTGCGTTGACGGCGGACGGATGCCATAGATAACGGAGTCCTGCTTAACTACCTCAGCGATGTAGCACAGGATGCCATCAGGCGACTTATCCAAGCTCATGCGCTCTGCAGCGTGCGCCCAGACTGAGTCTTGCGCACGGGCCTCGCTGTAGATGATTTCGGCTGCCTTTCGAAGTGACACGCGCCCTCCCCAGCGCAAGTACCAGATGCTTTCCCACTTGCGACCGTAGTTGCCAGGCCAGCGCAGCCACTGGAAAAACGCCACAAGGATAAGCGCCCCTGTCAGCCACCAGCATGTTTTGGCCCAAGCGCGACTGTGCACGTCGCCTAGCGTCAGCGCCGTGCTAACCAGGAACATCAAGATGGCTTGTACTGCGGGGTTCGCGAGCATCTCGGTCCTCTTCTCGTCGTTTGCGCTTTCACGCTCGGGCAGGCTTTCCGACGCCGGCGTGTCAGTCACGTTGCCTGCTACGGAGTCAACAGTTGTAGGCCCCGGCCTGGTTACGTCGCCACGCAGTTCTCACAGTGCGAACAATTCGTTTGCCGGATGCCTCACGTCGAAATTCATAGCCTCTACGGCCTGACGATGACGGAGACTGAACCGTCGAAGAGTACGCTCGAGCAGTCCGCTCGCGTAGGATGACAGCTCATAACGTTGCAGCATTTCCTTCACCACGTCGATATGTCCAAAAAATAGCAAGGAGTTAAGTACGTGCTCCAACGCCAGTGGCTTATCGATGAGGTAGAAGGCGGATTGGCGCAGTCTCGCTTCCCCAGCATCACGGGCAGCCACGAGGTCGCGAATAGATATCTCTCGCTCTCTTTCAAATTCCTCAGTATGTCTCGAGTTGTTCCTAGAGAAGTAGTACAGAGCCCTCATCTCACCGAGCGCTTCTGCGGATATATTAGCCATGAGGCCCGGCCAAGTTTCGGCTCGCAACGCCGCGCGCGCACGTATTCCATCGAGCAACCCTGAATCGTCGTTGTTGACCTCGGCATCGAGTAACGCGTCACGCCCTTCTGGCGCTGGCGCATGTCGCTTCTTTAAATCGTCAACATCAATAAATTTGCACCACGAATCGAAATAGAGAGTGAGTTGCGGGGCCTTCAAATGAGCGAGCGGACGAGGAGCCTCAATAATGGCAGCCATTTCGATGTTCGCCTCGATGAGCTTCACCGCTCGAGAGAACTCGTTGGAACTGATATCGAAGCGTTTTCGAATTTCGGCCTTCGCTACATCGAACGCTTCTGTCCCCCATGCGGCTCTCGGGGGCAGCCGGTAGCTTATGCACACAAGGTCGAATCGCGAAAGGCGTGCAGTGTAGCTTCTGTGTCGATATTCATCACCAAGAAAATCCCCTTGGTAGTTCAGCGTTTTCAGGTCTGCAATCAGCTTTGGGCACTTTCTCCACAGGACTCCGAGGTTGATTATCGCAAGCTCAGTTAAGTGCTTTTGGTTCTCCCGGCCAAACGGATAACGGAAGACCTGTCCCGTGGCATCCACTGCTGCAAAATCTGATATAGCCGTGTCTAGTGGCTCGATAACCGTCTTATAGCGCCAGTCGAGTGCGACCGCATGCTCTTTAAAATAGCACCACAATTTCCCGATATCATGTGATGTCTGGACGTCGATATCTGGCAGGCGATAAGCGTGATGAACAAGTGGGCGCAGTGAGTCGATAGCTGCCTTGATGTACAGTTCTATCGCATGACGCATGTTGAAGCAGATAGGGTACACAAAGGTGTCCGTCGGATGCTTCAGCCCTCGGTGACTTAGAATCTGCTCGAGTAGAACCTGTGCGGCGTTTGCAAAGCCTGCCGCATAATCCACGATGTCGGGCGAGCCGTTATCACCCACGCAAGCGTTCGCCCACGACGGCTCTGCGTTTCTGAACGTTTCGTTGGCAGGGTTCTGCGACATGTCGTATTGCAATAGTTAGCGGTCGGAGCATGATTTTACGCAACAGCTACGGTTTCGCCATGCCCGAATGCGCTTCAATCCCCTTCCCCCTGCTCCCATAACGCTCGAACGTCACGAGCGCCAAAGCGAAGCCTAGGAAACTCGCCTAGTTCGCGCGCGGCATCGAAGACCTGAAAATAGGCTCCGAGGAAACTCCCTTGATTCGGGCAGAAAGTCGTATATTTATGCAACTCGGCATAGTCGAGCGCGATACACGGCAGGTTCGTCTCATCGAACGCGCTGAACAAAGACTTGCTGTACTCGGCGTAGGTGTCGACGAACAGCTCTCGCACAATAACCAACGACAGAAGATGGTGCTTACTGATGTCTACACAGACCTCCCCTTCGCCAACAATCATGCGAAACGGCCGTGTGGAATCCGCGTAGCCCACGGCACCTACAACCTGCTTCAGAGCATCGTTTACCTGATGCACCGACATCAGCTTCTTTCTTTTCAGGGTGCGCTGTAACGTTTTCTCCGTATTCGGCGAGTCCTTCGCCTGCACAATCAGACACAGGTCGTCGGTTATGACGATGACGTCCGCAATTTCTTCCCTGTCGTAGTGGCGCCTCGGCGCGTGGTAAATCTGCTCAGGCTTGAAGACCCGCTGGAGCATCAAAATGATGTCAAGCTCCTGGAACGCTCCTGGCTCTCCTCTCTCCAGGGAAGTGAATGCATACCCCTGACTGCCGTGAAACTGGTACAGCTGTGGCCGCGTGTCGGCTATCGTCAAGTCCTCTGGAAACAAAGGCTCCTCGAATCGCACGACAATCGCGTCAGCGTCGTCAGCCGCTGTTCTGAGGCCAAACCACATGTTCGCCTGCACATGCGCGTGACCGAAGCTTGAATCACTTAGCTGGGGAAACCTGACGTGTTCCAGGCGCATCTTCGCCATGAGAGGAACATCGACCTCGGCTCTATAACCTAACAGCTCACGACTCTGCTCATCAAATATGTGGACCAGAATCTCGCGCCTGCTCAACAGATGCAGAAGGTCGAGGGATGGGGCGTCATCCGTGAGGAGACGCCATAACGTCAGCGGACAATCGTCGTCGTCAAAAAATGCGCACATCAACCCTATCGTTGAATGCTCGTTCAGTTCAACAGGAACCACGTAAATCTTGAACTCTCGATTCATCTTCGCCGGCAGGAGATAGGACACCGACATCTTCAAGATGAGCCGCATCGTGCCCTCTTCCGGCGCTCGTACACAATGGATTCCGTCGGGATAACCAAGGACCTCTCGATAAAGTTCTGGTCGTTCTATCGAAAGCACTGTCCAGTACCTCGCAGTTCAGAATCTAACTTCCGTACGCGCCAAGCGCGCACGCAAAGAGAATCGCGGCACGCTCGAGAGCGCTCGCGTCGATGCCGCTGCAGACTGAAGCACGGCAATGTGTGTCACTCACCGCGGCCATCAGCCACGCCCCCCTTCTTTTCTGGTTTGCTCCTAGAGCCTGCACGCCGCGCACCGCTGACCTTCTTTGCCGAATGGATGCAAAGTACGTTCTGGACGAAACGAATTCCGGAGTTACGTGCGGCGAGCGCCGCAATCAGATACTGCACGGCGAAGACCACCGCGGACCACACGATAGCCGTGACTGTGTTGCCGAACAGAAAAAGCCCAAGCGCTACCAGCGGTACGAGCAACAGCGACATCGCTGCGATGTCCCGGAACATCAGATATTTCTGGTGGCTCTCGAGCACCGATACTTCGTTCTCCACCTGCTTGTAGAGCCGATACCACGTCGAATTTTGGTCGCGCTCATCACTCGGGAAAGCCCCCACATTTTTCTTCAGCGCATCGACGTCAAGCCGCGTATCCGTCTGGGCGTACACGGAGAAGGCACGCGAACCAGGCATCGGGTTACGAAGGCGCCAGAATACGAGAATCGCCTTCTGCGAGTGCGAGAGCAGGTACGAAAGAAAAATAATGGGAACAGGCAGGAAAATTGACAGGCCCGTTCGTAGCGCCATTCCCTTATCCGCGGTGAAGTCGTCGATGGGGTGATGAAACGCGATGACCAGCAATATGATGACATCGAAGATGCCAACGCCGACGAGCCAGACCATATTGCGCGCTTTCAACGATTTTCCAGATGATGCTACTTGTGCAACCTGCTGTAGAGCGTCCATGTGTTTCCCCGTAGTGCCGAGTATCGAAGCCGTGCGAGCCTTAAGCTGGCGCGCCATCGCGGACCAGCGCAGCGTAACCTTGCGGGTGGCGAATGAGCAGAACTGCCGCGTGACGTATTTGTCCATCGAGCGATTTCGCGGTATCCCTGTCCATCTGTGATGGACCACTCACCGCCAAATGGCTATGCCATGTCCCCAGGCACCAGAGCGTGTGTCCACCAAGCGCTTCGTAGCCGCGAATCGTGTCGAGAGTTCCTTCGACCCCGAGCACGAAACGCGCAGGCGAGCGCGTGCTGTCAGGCGACGCAGGGAGGACGTCTGTGATGAATATCTCTCTCGTGAGCGCGGAGACATTTCCCACGATAAGGCCGCCAGTTTCGACCGTAGGATGCTCTGCAACATCGGCGACAATTTTCTTATGCGCCCTATCGAGCACGCGCACAGTCCACGTCTTCCCGTCGAACACCTCCGCCACATGCGTTGCGCCAACCTCGTCGTGAACCCACGTGACAGACATTCCATCGTCACCGACTGAAGCGACGGACGCCATGCCGGTCCCTGGCAAGCCGGCCTCGTCGTAGTGATGCAGTCTCTGACCAATACCAGCTGCGACGAGCGAGACTCGAGCGTCAGACATGGGAATAGTGACCGAGTGGCAGCCGATACCGATTTCGAGAATGTTCGCCGCCGCGGTTACACCCGCATCGCGCAAAAACCCGAGCGAGCGTAGTCGCTCGTACGCGTGATACAGCAGGTCGACCGTCGACGGATTTCTGCCTTCTCCTTCCACGGTCATGAATGCTGCATCGCCATGATGAATGAGAGCCCCCTCAATGACGCGTGCGTCAAATTTCGCCTTTGCGAAAAAGTCGCGCACAGCGGGCGAGCCTGTCGTGTTTACCACCACCGATTGCTCGCCACGGAAAAAATCTCGGTACTTAGCTGCATTGAAGTCCAGGCCGCGAATGTCAGATGCGACGAACTTCGGGCGCTTTGACGCAAAGCTCTCCATGATTTGCGCCAGCCTCTCCGCTTTTCCGTGCAAGTTATCTACGTCGTCAGGCAAGAGTGCATGGCGCGCCACGTTGTGCGCGACAGCAAGCTTTTCGTCTATAAGCAACGCTGCCTCGCCGCCCGCGCGTGCGACATGCATGGCAACCTTCGAACCGAGGCTTCCGCATCCCGCGAACGTCAGCTGTAATTCCTTCGATTGTTCTTGCAGCGCCGACGTCCGCCTCAACAGCTTCGAAGAGATGGGAGATGAAAAAGCAACGGCACTCACCGGCGTTGTATCGTCCACAGACAGCTTTGCCGGCAGTGAGTGTTGCATCTTGTAGCCGAGCATCTCAAACTGGCTCTGGGTACCGATGATGGTTGTAGGCCTGCGTACCGGGAAGGCAAAATACAAGAGCACATCGACCTTGTATTTCGACGTTGCAAGCGTGCGGTTGAAGTTGCTCACGAAATCGTCTAGTGCAACTCGGCACCCCCACTCGGCGGCCTGCTCGGCAAGCTCCGCAAATGTCGTGACCGTATCGGCCTTGTATCGCTCATGAACAGGCGGTTGCTCACCAGGAGCGGCTTGGGGCCAGCAGAAGACCAGAGGTACGCGCCCGCGATATGCCCTTTCGCTCACGCCAAGCGTGTTAAGCCACTCGTGCATGAAGGCCTTGTCACCGACCGGGAACTTCTGTTGTGGGTCACGCGCTAACGACCAGCGGCCGTCTTTGCTCCAGCACGTCATGCACATGAATAAGCGCCACCCGCCGAACGGTGGCTTGTCGAAATATCCTGCGGGGTCCATCTCGACAAAGTTGAAGCCTACGTCCCTTCGGCTCGGCTCCCAGCCCTTCTCATTGATGGCCAGCTCATCGACCGCAGCTTTGTTCAACCAATCCGACATCTGGTCGACAAGGCGAAAGAAGCCGTCTGAATGCATTACATCAAGCTTATCGCCGAACGTAGTGCATGGGGGCACCCGACTTCCGCGCTTGTGCAGATAGATATGCGGTAACGCGTCCGGAAAATCCTCGCGCAACGTGAATCGCGGAGCCCTATCCGGAAAACCGGACGGAAACTCGACGAGCACTTCCTCGCGCGCTCGAACACCGTTCGGACTCGCGCCCGCGACGGCCCAACGCGACGGCAGGTCAACGAGAAACGTCGCGCAGACGTTTGCACCACCGCCAGAAGTTTCTTCGACCTTTACCGACTCGACCGCAGGATGCGCCTCGAGCAATTGGATTGCACCCTGCAGTAGAGCGTTCATAGCGACCCCGTCTTAGCCGTGCGACAAGGGCTTCGAGCCGAACGCTGCGGCGGCACCAGCCGCTGCAGGGGCCACCGCAACCTTCCATTTCGCCTTGACGCCACCCGACATGACTTCGAACACCATCGGCTCGGGATTCTTCTCGTTGGGATGGGCCGAGGTGTTCACAAACTTGCCCGAGGCCTCCTTCGCGATAGCTTCGTACTCGCGCTTCGCACGGATGCAAGGCGGGTCATTGTCGTCGTCGAGAATCAGGTTGCTGCTGGCGACGATGTAAGCGCCCGCACGCGTCTGCGACAGCGCTTTGCGCGCGTCGGACGACACTTCAGCGTCCTCCTTCTTCTTGCTCCAGCTGTGCCACGAGAGCGTGTGCCACGAGCAATGGTGAGGCGTCGACAGCAAGTCGTACTCGAGCGCCGTCGTGTCGTCCTTGTGGCGTTTCCACTGCTTCTCCCAGATGTACACCTCTGCATCGCCGCCCGACAGGAACTTCACGGCGTCCGAGACTGCTCCCGTGCCGATGGAGTAGTTGATGATAATGCTCGACTCGTTCTTCGAGAGTTCATCGGCATCGTGCTCGTCGTCAGCAGGCATCGGCGCCAGAAGCAACGCGCTGAAGTTCTCCTGCTCTTTCCCGGCCACCGCCGTGATGCGCTCATCGGTCTTAACGACGATGTCGAGAATGTCGTCGGTCTTGCCGTCCGTGTCCTCGCCCATAATCAAGATGCGGTCCCCATCTTCCAGCTCCCCTTCTTCGCGGAAGAGCGCAACGCGACGCTTTGCTTCCGTGTTCCACGCGCGCGCGTCGTCGCTCAGCGTGTGGTACTTCGAAGCGCGGCGGAATACGAGCGGCGACGACCACATCTCGTGGATGACGATTTTCGACGGCTCGCCCTTCGTCGGATAGTCCGTCAGCGAGCCCAGATAGAAGTGCTCGCGCAAGCCGCGGCAGTGGTCCTGGTCCGGATGGCTCAGCACCATCACATCCACATACGGGCGTCCTTCCTCGTCAACGGCAAGTTTCTCGCGCAAATCCTTCAGCACGTCGCGCACACCGTCGCCGGGCTGCCGGATGTTGATGTCGATAAGAATCGTCCGGCCGCTGGACAATTTGATAAGCGTCATGTCCCCATTGCCCACGGGGAAAAAGGTGATTTCTGGCGTTGCCATGGGTGACATCCTTCAAATAAGTGCGTGAAAACGCCGCCAACCATTGACGGCAACTTTTACCGCTCAAGACAGATGAATCATATTACCAAAAAACACAACATATAGAATAATTTAAACCATATACACTACATATTGTGCCACATCGCAATATTTCTTTCATTTGAAAGGAAAATTGCGATGCGGACGGCATCACACTGGTCAATTCGACCGTTTGCAGAGCATCCGAGCGCGCGCGACGCACGCATTCGCCTACGCAGCGCTTGCTGACGGGCGAGCCAGGATTTCCGCCAACGTGTCGAACCAGTTGCGGTCGTGAATCAATCGCGCGTCGTGCGCCGATGCCGACAGGATTTGCGCCTTCGTCATCTGCGAGACGATTTCCCAGCTCGCATGAGCGAGCACATAGGTGGCGTTGTTGGTGAATCGGCTTTCCAAGATGCAAATACCCTTGCGCGGGAAGCCGAATACGACGTAGTCGTCGAATCCACCCAAACCAACGGCGATGAATTCCGGGCTGTATTTGCCAACTTCCTTGAAGCGCGCCGCGACCACTTCGCGGCTCTTGCCGCGGCTCTTTTCGATGACGGTCTCAAGTGACGGCCACGCGGTCTGCCAGGGGTTCTTCCCCGGCGGCAAGAGCTTCCAGTTGAGACGGCGGACCGGCACATCCACCGACGAGCTCATCGACGCGTCGAGCACCTCGAATGAGCCGAACTGCTCGACGAGCATGTTGGCCGTGTTCGTCGCAGCGGCCGTTTGCGCATCCGTACGTTTGAACGGGCCGGCCACAACGCAATGCGCGCCGTCGGGGTCTACCGAGACAACGACCTCGATGGAATACGGCGGAACTTTCGTGCGCGGATAGCGGTAGTACGGAACATCCTTGACCTCCGTCACCTCGACCTCACGGTCGCCGTGACGCTGCGTATACGTCCAGCTAATCTGGCGGTACGCAGTCTCTTTCTCCTGGTCGCGATGAACAATGTCGAAGCCGTTAGCGTTTCGGCGGCTCGCCGCGCCGCGCGCCGGCGGCAGCACACGCTCGCCGACGACCAGCGGGCGCGAAAAGCCAAGCGCCGCTAGGCGAGCGGCATGCTCGGGGCGCACGCGCACGCCGAGGTAATATTTCTTGGCTTCCGGCAGATGCGACAGGTAACGATTGATGTCGCGCGTCTTGCGTTCTACTATCATCGGATTTGTCCTCGCTCATCTGGAGCGGCGAAGCGCCAAATGCTTCGCCCACACCTTGTAAGACTCTCCAGAACGACCGCGCGGACGTCTCAACAAAAATTTTCTTCGGCAGCGTCCGTAGAGCGCTCCAGGAGAGTCTTCACCGTTAAGGGGAGTTCGGGAGCTATGAGAGAAGCCCTCGACACTGACGACCGCCTGAGTCCGGCGGAGGTCAAGCAGGAACTGGAAAATATGTCGCCGGCCGATTGGGTCCGCGTCGAACGGATTGCCAGGCGAGCGTTCGCTGGTGTCGGTGCCGATTCGCACGAGGACCTGCTGCAGGAAGCTTGTGCAAAGCTTCTCGGCGGAGAGCGGGTCTGGCATCGGGGATATCCGGCAGTACCGGCTATCGCATCGGTCTTAGACAGCATGGCTAGTAACGCTCGCAAGCGCGAAGCGAACGGTCCAATCGACGGGCACACCGTTGTGGAAAGCACCGACGTCATGGATTCGACCGACCTGCTCGTCCGTAACGTTGAGCCAGTTCAGACGCTCACCCCCGAGGTCGCGACATCCGATGCCGAGCAAGCCGCTCGCGTCGAGATGCTGCTCGCAGATGATGCGGAAGCAGCGTTGGTCGCCTGGGAATGGGCTGCAGGAAGACGCGGCAAAGAAGCCGCAGAAGCGCTACAAATGGACAAGAATCAGTATGAGGCCGCCCGTAAGCGGTTGGCCCGGAAACTCGAAACTATGGAAGACGAAAGGAGGAACGGATGAGCGCATCGCGCAAGCCACAGTTCTCGTCGCGCTTTCTCGAGTCATACACGTACGAGCTGATGTCGATGTCCGACGAGGAAGTCCTCGAAGGTGAGGATATCGACGCCGTCAAGCAGCGCGCTACCAACCGCATCGCAGCAGCGAATCAAGCCGCTGGACGCAAACGAATGGCAGCAGCTAAGGCGGCTCGTCAGCAGAGACAACATGAGCCCGATGTTACGGCTTCTGCTGTGTCGTTAGACGAAGTAAAGGCCTACATACGCGAAGCAGCGAACGACGGTCAGGTCACCCTCGCCGCTCGTCAACTCAGCGAAATGTCAGAAACCGACGCTCGACGGCTCTACGCTCAGCTCAAGCAACTTCGAGATGGACGGGGAGAAAACCATTGACTCCCGGCCAGCGCGCGGAAGCACTGGTATCCGAGTTTGGCATCTCATCCCCATCGGAACTGGACGTTGAAGCCATCGCCTACGACGCGGGCATGGATGTTCGTTATGAACAGCTTGATGGTTGCGAGGCGACACTCGTAGGGGTCAAGAACCAGGCAATCGCGACTATCAGGCCGTCAGGCAACCGCGGGCGCGAAAGGTTTTCCCTCGCACACGAACTCGGGCACTGGAATATGCATCGCGGGAGGTCGTTCCGATGCCGCGTCGATGACCAGAGTACAAACTTAGCGTCCGACGCGTCACTGGAGAAGGAAGCGGACAGCTACGCCGCGCATCTGTTGATGCCACGCTACCTGTTCGAACCCGCCATCCGCTCGGGAGCAAAAATCCCGACGTTCAAGCACATCGGGGACGTAGCTCAAGCGTTCGAAGTCAGCATCGCAGCTGCCATCATCCGCATGGCCGAGGTGGATTCACTGCCTGTAATCGTCGCCTGCTATGACAAAGCGGGAATACGCTGGCGTGCATTCGCCCCTCATGTTCCAAGGCGTTGGCGCCTGGTGCAGACACTCGACGAAGACAGCTTTGCGTACGACATCGTCAATGGAGTCAAATCCACGCAAGGCTCCGGAAAACAGGAAGCGCCAGCGTGGTTTTCCAACGATGAAGCGGCCAACTACGAAGTCCACGAGAATTCGATACCCGGTCGCCCGGGTGAAGTGCTGGTGATGCTGTACATGGGCGATACAAATATGTTCGAGTCACCGTACGAGCGCGAGCCCGAACGCCGCTACCAAGATGTTCCGAGCTTTGGAAGGCGGTCGCGCTAGGCTACAAAAGGGACGCTCGCCCTAAAGGCACCTCCGCCGGCCGCCTGACCTGCTTAGTCGTCCAGGCTCCGGTCCAGCGCATTAAGGTGCGCAGCAAGAGACCCTGTTCGGTCAAGCTCACTCCAGCTACGCAGGAGACCACAGCCGGCTGACTTCCCGCGACGTTCCGCCTCAACGTATTCGGAAACGTCCCACACCGACGGCTCCCAGCGGGCCATTGGAGACGTAAGGCATGGTGTGTCACGATACGTCGCAACCTCCGCCGTCGGACAGGTCCCACTCGTCGTTTCTTGAGCGCTAACGCGCCGGCCAGCTGCCATCGCCCGCTTCAGCACACTCTCCACATCGCAGTGACGCATGCCACTACCAACATAGAATGCGAGCATCGTTGTGGACCGATGGCCCAGCATCACCGCTACATCGTCGAACGGATGTTTCATCTCCCGCCTCTCGATTGGAATGAGGCTTGAAGCGTAGGTGCTGCACACAGAGTTATCAACCACGTCTAATGGGGACGAATCGTCAGTCGCTCATTCGAAGCCACCTCGCTTCAAGAGACCCACGGCTTCCATGAAGCCGACGCCAAACAGATGCATCACTAGGTCAACAGCGCCTCCACCGCCCTTTTTCGCGCGCGTGTCATAGAACTTCGCGCCCTGCAGCAGTAACTCGAAGTCTCTTCCTCCCGCCCGCACGTGCCATCGCTCAGTCGCAACTGAGGTAGTAGGCTCGAAGGTGACGTCGCGCTTTGCATGGTCCGCCACCGCGACGACGACTCTCACAGATTCGAGACTTCGCAGGCGTTCAAGTAGTTGTGGCGGCAAAGGACTCATAGGTGCCCCTATCTAGCGGTGGCTCGATAGTAAGGCAAAGTGGAACGCCCACCATCTCCACGCGTTCGGCAAGATAATGTTGTATGCACATATTACGCTCTAGCTGTGGATTGCCAGGGCTTGCTGAACTGAACTAGAGTTTGAGCGGAGCAAACGGTGTTGAGTAGCAGTCTTTCAATATTTGAAAGACGAGTAGCGCTGTTCTACTAAGCTTGGAATGCGACGAGGTGAGGTACAGCTAGCTGGTACTTTTTGAGAATGTACCGGAAGGAAAACGGCTGGAAGCTAACGTCAGTGGTAGGTTGGTACAAATTCTGGTTCGCGAAACAGCTGCGCGTCGCCAATGAAGTACGTGAACCAGCGCGGCGTATAACCCGTCAGACGGCCCACGAGGTGCAGCAGCACGGCGCCCTCGGTCAGGTTGAACGGCGTGCCGAGGCCCACATCGTTGCTGCGGATATAGAGGCACAGCGAGATTTCGCGCTTCGTCGGGTTCGGCAGGAATTGATACAGCAGATGGCAAGCCGGCAGCGCGATTTCTTCGAGCACCGCCGGATTCCAGCCATGAAACAAAATTCGACGGTCGGACGGGTTGCTCATGATCGTGTCGAGGCACTGGCGCAACTGGTCCACCGCCTTGTAGAGCAGCACCTTCGAGCGTCCGTCCTCGGTAAATTCTGCCACGCGCGCGTAGCCGCGCGATTGCGCGTCGGCGAGCTGTGCGGCGGCATCGGCATCGAGCACCTTGTAAGCTGGCCAGCGCCGCCATTGCACGCCATACACGTCGCCCAGGTCGTCCGTGCCTTCGCGGTACGGATTGGCCAGCCACTGCGCGTTCTCATTTGCGTTGGCGTCCCAGACCTTGCAGCCAAGCGCCCGGAAGTCGGCGGCGCTGCGCGAGGCGCGCAAAAATCCGATCAGCTCGCCCACCGCCGACTTGAACGCCAGCTTCTTCGTCGTCACCGCGGGAAAGCCTTCCTGCAGGTCGAAGCGCAGCATGGCGCCCGGCTGGCTGATCGTGCGAATGCCGGTGCGGTTTTCCTGCCAGGTGCCGGTGTCGAGAATCGAGCGGACGAGCTCGAGATACTGTTTCATGCGCGGTTCCCTCGTCGGGCACGTGGCGCCCGGTTCGGATTCAGGATGGAAAAAGAGGATTTTACCCGGCGCGCGCGTCCCGGGTCGGCCGCGCCGAAAGCGCGAGCCCATCACGTAACGGTGACACAAGCGGGGACACGGGCGGAACGCCCGCAGGACGGGCTACGATGCGCCCAAGCAAGCGCTCGCGGCGCAACGCGGCGCAGCGAGATGAAACGCCGTGGCAATGGCCCGGCAAAAGCGACGGCGCGCGGTCAATGCGCGGAGCACGAAAGCGCCGGTCGCCTGAATCGACCTCAACCAGCCACCGCCTCAACCGCCCGAAACCAGGCCGCCCGGATGCGGCGCGAGCGGCTCGCTCTCCATATGGCGCATGCCATGCGCGCACAAGAGCCGGTACAGCGTCACGCGCGAGATGCCGAGTTCCTGGGCGGCGTCGCCAAGACGGCCGCGGTGGCGCAGGAGCGCGAGTTCGATGGCCTGGCGCTCGGCGGCTTCGCGCGCCTGGGCGAGCGACACCGGCACCACCTCGACGTAGTCGCCGAGCTCGAGATCGCGCGCCGTGATCGCACGGCCCTCCGACATCACGATGGCGCGCCGCACGCGGTTGATCAGCTCGCGCACGTTGCCGGGCCAGCTATAGTTGTGCAGCGCCGCGATGGCGTCGGGCGAAAAGCCGCGCAGACGCCGGCTGCCGTCCTTCTTGAAGCGCTCGAGCATGTGGCGCGCAAGCAACTCGATGTCCTTGCCGCGCGCGCGCAGCGGCGGCTCGTCGATCTGCAGCACGCACAGGCGGTGATACAAATCCTGGCGGAAGCGCCCTTCCACCATCGCCGCACGCATGTCGACGTGGGTGGCCGAGATGATGCGCACGTCCACAGGAATCGACTGATGGCCGCCCAGGCGCTCGATCTTGCCTTCCTGCAGGAAGCGCAGCAGGCTTGCCTGGCTTTCCATGGGCAGGTCGCCAATTTCATCGAGGAAGAGCGTGCCGCCATTGGCCGACTCGACGCGTCCGACCTTGCGCTGGCTCGCGCCCGTAAACGCACCGCGCTCGTAGCCGAACAGCTCGGACTGCAACAGGTGCGGGGGAATGGCGCCGCAATTGATCGGCACGAACGGCGCGCTACGGCGCGCCGAGCGCTCGTGGATCGCGACAGCCGTGAGTTCCTTGCCCGTGCCCGACTCGCCCGAGATGAACACCGGCGCGTCGGTCAGCGCAACCTTGCGGATCGAGCGGAACAGCGCCAGCATCGCCTCGCACGAGCCCACCATTTCGCCTTCGCTGCCGCCCGTGGTGTCGTTCGAGGCGACTTCGCCGAGCGAAACCATGCCATACGCGTGGCCGACGGAATCGACGATACGGTCGCCGTTCCAGGGGACCGTTACGTAATCGAAACAGTAATCGCGCACCAGACGGCGCAGCGTTGCGTCCTGCAGTTGCCCCGTCGTGGCCGCAGCGACCCAGCCGACGTTGGGCAGCGTGAGGCACGGCTCGAACGAGCCGATTTCATGCAGATGAAATTCGCTGGAAAGATCGAGCAGGCCCCCCGCGGGCATACCTGCGCGAAGCGCCCGCCGCGCGTCCCGTGCGTTGCCGACGATTTCCACCTGCCAGCCACGCTCGTGGAACCGCTCGTTCAACGCTTCGACCGGTTTTCGCGTCACGTACACCAATTGCCGCGTTGCAGGTTCCATTATTCAGATCCTCTTGCCAACACCATCGTTTGGGAATGACGGCACGCACCTGAATGTACAGACACGCAGCAAAAAGCGTCTTTCGCGTACCTGAAAAAACAGTGAACGCGCATGCTTTTGCTGACAGTGAATCCCCGAGTTGTGGCGTGTGTGTCAACTTGCCCAGTTGCGGGCTTTTTGTTTTAGGCATTACGGCTTTTTCTGAAGCTTACTATAGCCTCGTGGCACTTGGATAGAATTTATGCAATAGGAATGGATAAGGGACCGATGGAAATGTTTCCATCGCTTTCCGGGCATTTTGTCAGTGCAGAAATAATTACGGATGTTTCCATTCTCTGATTAGTTAAGCGTCTGGCGCGCAAACGTTCTCCTTTGAAACCATATGGCTTTCCAAACGGGTTTAAACGGCCTCACGTTTCAACGCTGAAACATTTTGGCGAATATCCGCCATTCAAATTTTGCAGAGAATAGTGCGGTTCGAAGCGTATCAATGGATTGCGGGCGATGGCACACGTTTCGCTAAATGTCTCGCACCAGGAGATACGCCATGCGACTCAACATCCAGCAGGTCCGGCGCAGTGTTATTGGCTATGGCAGCGCATGTGCCGCCATGCTCGTTCCCGCCGCCCTCCTCGTCCTCTCGCCCGGTGCTCGCGCACAGGCACTGGACGATGCGCCTGCCGCGCCAACCGCGGTTGCCAGCGTCGCGAACGCCGCCCCGGATGTCGTTCCTGCAACACCTTCGGCACTCGTTCCCGCCACGCTCGAAGTGAGCGCGCCGGCCGGCGACGCCAGCTCCCCCGCCACCGATTCGACCAGCGCCGCGGCCGCTGGCGCCCATGCCCCGGCCGACCCCGTCGCCTTCGGCAACGACGGCGTCTTCGCGGGCATCGGCTCTCTCGACGACCAGACGCTTGCGCACCAGCGCGGCGGCGCCGTCGGCATGGTCATGGTGGCCGCCACGCCGCAACTGATGCGCGGCAACAACAGTGTGACGCTCTGGGACGAAATCGCGCCGCCCGCGCCGCTGCCGATCCCGGTCGACGCCACGCAGAACGCGCAGGGCAACATCGCAAGCTACGTCAGAAAGTAACGATGAGATAGCACCCGTGCCGCTTGCGGCGCGGTGTCCGGTTCGCGGCGCAGCGCGCGAAGCCAGGGCAAATGGACCGGACGAGGCGCCTGTACGCCGACTCCGGCCAGGAGGAGACCGGCATGAGAACACGTAACTCGACGCGCGGCGCAAGCCGCCGCGCAGTCCAGGTCGCCGCCGCCCTGTGCGGCGTCCTGGCGGCGAGCCTCACGGCGGGCGTGGCCGCCCAGCAGGTCACGAACCCCGGCGACGTCATCGTCGAACGTGACATCACACCGCGCAGCGCCTTCGACAACGTGCCGAAGACTCAGGACCCGGTCCTCGTGCGCGCCACGACCTTCCCCAAGAACAGCTTCGACCCGGCGATGGCGACGCTCGTCACGGACACCGACCTCACCAATGCGCACGGCTCGAGCGGCGTGAACACGAACGGCGCACTGAGCGCGCAAACCGCTGGCGTCCAGGCGCTCACCCGCATTCTCACGGGCAGCGCGACCGGCGCGAACGTGGCCGCCGGACCCGGCGCGAGCGCCGGCGTCGGCGCGGGCCTCGGCGGCACGATTTCCTCGACGATCACAGGCGCGCTCGCCCCACTCACGGGCGCCATGGGAGGCATGAAATGAGCCGTTCGATCCAGACCTCACGCGCGTTGCGCGCGGCGCTTCCCGGCGCGCTCGCCTGCGCCGCCGCGCTCGCCTTCGCCAGCGCCGCACACGCTCAGGTGACGGTCGGCGCGACGGCGAGCATTGCCCCCGGCGCGGCGACTTCGACGACGGGCGCGCTCGCGGTGAATGAAACGGCGGGTCTCGACAACGCGCAGGCCAACCAGCTGACGATCACGACCGGCAACGTGTCGATCAACGTGAACGGCGACGACCAGCTCGCGAGCGTCACGGCGCGGCTCAAGGGCGCGAGCGCGACGATAGGTGCAGGAGCTTTTGCGAACACGAACGGCGCAATGATGGTGAATCAGTCGGCGGGCGTGGGCAATGTCCAGCGCAACACTGCTCTCATCAGCAGTGGTGCGATTGGTGCGGTGGCGGTCTCGGACGGGGAATTGTCCGCGGCGGCTGCCCAAAACGGCGGTCATGGGCAAACGGTCCAGGCAGGGGGTATTCGTGAGGTACGCATCGACAACGCGGCTTTCAGGAATGCGACGGGCCTCGTGCAGGTGAACCAGACAGCCGGCGCCGGTAATGCTACGGCAAACAGTTTTGTGCTCCGTCCCCCGGCGGGCACTCTTTTTTAACTGACCACTCAGTATCGGAGCGAAATCATGAAGCGCACCCTCATAGCAGCGGCAGTTCTCGCGTCGGCGGTAGGCTCCGCTCACGCAGCAAATTCGGCGTATCTCTTTAACGCCACAGGCGTAACCCAGTACGTCGGCATCGAAGGCTTCGTCACGCTGTTCGGCTGCGTCTCGGTTTCGAGCACCGCAGGCGCCGTCATCAACAACAACCAGACGACCGGTGGCGGCACGCTCCTTCCGCAGGCGCAGAGCTACAACAGCGGCAAGATCACCACGACAGTGAACAACACCACGTGGAGCGTGACGGGCACGGGCAGCAACTCCTTCTCGAAGTCATCGAGCTCGAGCGAGTCGAGCAGCTCGTCTTCGTCGAGCAGCTCGTCGCACTCGCATCAGGTCAATGCGTCGAACTCGAAGAGCTCGTCGAGCAGCTCGAGCTTCGGCAAGACCTTCAACGCAAGCGTGAACGCCGACTATCACGTCGCGACCGACAATGGCAGCACGCATGACCACACGACCGCCAGCACCTATAGCGACACGGGCAGCGCGGCCCTTGGCACGAGCTACAGCAGCGTAGGCAACAACACGTCGACGAAGTCGCAGAGCGGCAATGGCAGCCTCCAGGCCAACGCATCGTGGTCGCACACCGGCAACCGTCGGAACGGGTCGGCTGGCATCGACCTCAGCGGCTCGGAAAGCACGTCGCACACGACGACCAACTCGCACAACAACAGCGACACGACGAATGTCGGCGCGGCCTGGTCCGTGAACAACAACAAGAACACGAGCAACAGCTCGACTACCGCCAATACGGCTCATGCCGACGGCACGGTCAGCGCCGCGCTTTCGACGAGCGTGAACGGTACGAGCGAAAAGTCGAAGAACTCGTCGAGCACGTACGCTTCCATGTACAGCAGCTCGAGCTCCAGCTCGGATTCGCATAGCCACTCCTCGTCGCGCAGCTCGAGCTCGAGCAAAAGCTGGGGCTATAACGTGAGCGACTCGCTCAACACCGTCGACGAGCACACCACAGGCTCCGTCACGCAGCACATCAACACGCAACAAGCGGGCACGCTCGACGCCAACACCGGCAGCGGCGCGGCAACCGGCGTGACGGGCAACCTCGGCGTGAACATCGCGGAAGGCATCAACAACGCGCAAAGCAACGATGTGGCGCTCGCTTCTGTCGACATGGGCAACGTGTTCGGCAACGCGCAGATCTTCAACACGCAGGCATCGAGCGGCAAGGCCACGGTGAAGAACTTCAACCTGAACGCGTCGGTCGGGGACGGCTCGCTCGCGAACGTCTCGGGCAACGTCGGCGTGAACGTCGCATCCGGTATCGGCAATGCGCAGAACAACAGCCTCGCCGGTTCCGTGACGACGGCAACGCCGGGTGCCTACTCGACGGTTGCAATGGTCGCGACGGATAACAACGTGCAGAACGCGGGCATGAACGCCACCGGCCAGTTCCAGGGTACGGCCAGCCTCGGCGCCAATACGCTCACCGGCGCGCAAGGCAACATCGGCGTGAACATTGCCGGCGGCATCGGCAACCTGCAGCACAACGGCATGGCAATCGCCGCGATGAACAACGGCCACTAGGCACGGCTGGCAGCACCGCAGGAACTGGGCTCGTCCCAGGCAGTAACGCAGCAAGCAACGCGCGCCGGCTGTCCCACCGCGGCCGGCGCGCAAACCAGAAGGCAGGAGACCACCATGTCCGGGCCCGTTTCGACCCCGGCGTCAAGGATGTTTGTGCTCGCGCTGACGCTCACGGCCAGCGCGGCCCTTGTGCCTGTGCATGCGCAGCAGTCGACGCTCGACGCGACCCACCTCATCGGCGTGCCGGTGAAGCTTCCGGTCCACTCGATGCGTGACCTGCGCTATCGCAGCATCGTCAGCCAGCAGTATGACTACAGTTGCGGCGCCGCCGCACTCGCCACGCTGCTCAAGTACGGCTACGGCATCGACATCCCCGAACCTGAGTTGATCCGCCAGATGATGGTGTTCTCCACGCCCGAGGTGGTCGTCAAGAACGGCTTCTCCATGCTCGACATGAAGAAGTTCGTCGAGACGATCGGCTTGCGCGGCCGCGGTTTTCGCGTCAACACCGACGCGCTCTACCACCTGCAGATTCCCGTGCTGGTGCTCATGAACATCGATGGCTATGAGCACTTCGTGATCGTCAAGCACGCCGAGAACAGCCGCATCTTCATTGCGGACCCCGCGCTCGGCAACCGTATCGTCGCCGAAGACGACTTCGCCAAGACATGGAACGGCCTCGTCTTCGCGGTGCTCGGCAAACCGTTTCTGGAGGATTCTCCGCTGTTGCAGAACAACGAGTCGCTCGCGCTCAAGCTGCGTGAAAACGCCTTGCTCAATGGCACAGCTGCGACTCCCTTCTTCGAATACGGCCTCGATAAGGCCGTCATGTTCTGAAGTCCTAAGAATCATGAAACGCAACCTCTCACAGTGTGGCATCGCGGCAGCCGTCTCCGCGCTCGCCTGCGCTTTTTCGAGCGGTGCGCTAGCGGCCGATGGCGTCGGCTTGCCGCAGCCGGTGCCGGCGTTTCTCTCGAACGCCGATGGGCAGGCCCAAGGCATCCGCTGCGAAGCCGTCGGCGACGACGTGCTCGCGCATCAGACCGGCAAATATGCCGGCAGCGACATGATTTCCGGGTTCGTTCTGAACCTGGTTTCTCAATGGCAATTGCCAAACGGCGCGACGGCAGTCGCGCAAGGCGCGCTCGCGGTCGCCCAGAACGCGGCCAACCAGGTGAGCGCGCAGGTGAAGACGTATGCAACCGTGATCGACCCCGCACAGGGCGGGACCACGGGCGCAAATGGCGGCGCCAACCCGAACGCGACGGCCACCGGCGGCCAGAACGTTTCGGTCAACGGCGTCTCGCAGATCACTCAGGTGGCCGGCAATGGCAACACGGGCGCCAACGCCGCAACCATCTCCTATGACAACAACGCGCCGCAGCTCGCCAATCTGCCAGGCGCCACCAACCAGCCGAGCGCGTCGGCATCGAACGCGACCGGCAGCATAAAAGCGGGCATCTCGTTCGGCAGTAACGGCGTGAACGTCACGCTGCAAACGCCGGCGGGTATCGCCACGCAAAACATCATGCCTGGCAACGCGCAACAGGCAGGCGCGATCGCCCAGCTACTCCAGGTCGCAGGCAATAACCAGCAGGTCGCCAACCAGTTGCAACTGAGTCTACAGACGCAGCAGATGACGTCGCAAATGATCCGGCAGACAGGCGTATTACAGGCTCTGCGAAATCTGCACTAACCGAGGACTCTTAACGAGACACACCACCAAGGAGACCACCACGCGGGCGAGGACCCGCGCGAGAAGCAGCACTTTGAAAGAGGAGCATCGACGTGCGCGGGCATGGGACCAGGGGGTTCCAGTTGGCGCCAGCATTCGATCCCGGGGGAAGAACAATGAAGATGATGTCAAGGGCGGCCGCGCCACACGTGACGCTGGCCGCCATCCCAGCAGCCGTTTTACTATTCGCGCTCTCGCAGTCCGCCCATGCGCAAGCGCTACAAAGCCAGTCGATCGAAGACCGCCTGAATACGCTCATGCGGGTGGTGGACGAGCAGCAGCGGCAAATCCAGTCGCTCGAGCGCCAGGTGACGAACCTCGAAATGGCGCAACGCGGTCGCGGCATGCCGGGCACGGGCGCGCCCGACGCCGCATCGGACGCAACGGTCGCCGAACAACCGGGCGCCGACGGTCTGCCTGTGCCCCTGCCGCCGCTCGCCCAGGCGCTGCCGGGCGCGACGGCGCCGGGTGCGCTCACCGGCACGGCCACCGGCGTGCCGGTGAACCCGCCCTCGCCCGACGCCGGCTCGACCAACGGTGCAACCGGCACCGCGGCCGCGAGCGGGCCGCAGCAGGGCGCGCCGGTTGGCGTGAACCCCAACAATGGCAGCCCAACTGTGGGCGAGACGCAAAAGAGCGCCGAGCCCTCCCGCACGCAAGCCGAGGAAGCGGTCGTGCAGCGCGAGCATGCGCCGCTCTTCGACCACAAGCTGACCTTGGACTGGGGTATCAGCGACAGCTACTACGATCGCCGCCAGCTCCAGCTCTCGGGCTTTCTCGCGCTCGACGCGATCTTTCTCGGCAACATCAACCTGGGGCAGACCAAGTCGCACCAGATCACCGCCGACCTGGACACGCGCTACGGGCTCACCGACCGCATGAGCATCGATGTGGACGTGCCTTACGTCTACCGGCACAGCACCTTCATCGTGGGCGGCGCGGGCGGCTCGGCCAGTACGCTCACGGATGCGTCGGTCAATTCGAACGCGATCGGCGACGTGAACTTCGGGATCTACTACCAGTTCCTGAAGGAAACCAACAGCATTCCCGACGTGGTCGGCAGCCTGCGTGTGAAAACGGACACCGGCACCTCGCCGTTCGGCATCAAGGTGCAGCAGATCACGCCCGACAACACCAACCTCGTCGCCCCCAGCAAGCTGCCCACGGGCACGGGCTTCTGGAACGTGACGGCCGGCCTCTCGATACTGAAGACCTACGATCCGGTGGTGCTGTTCGGCAGCTTCTCGTACACGTACAACATCTCGCGCTCGTTCGCCGACATCTCCTCGGTGATCGGGCAAGTCGAGCCGGCCGAAGTGAAGCTCGGCGACATCATCCAGTTCGGCGGCGGCGTCGCGCTCGCCTTCTCGGACAAGGACTCGGCGAGCATTTCGTACACCATGGCCATCGAGCCGCAGTCGAAGACCAAGCAGCCGGGCGGTGCGTGGACCGGCGTGCCGGGCAGCGAGACAACCGCCTCGGTGCTCAACTTCGGTCTGAATCACGTGGTCAACAAGCACTTGACGATCAACGGCGCGGTATCCGTCGGGCTCACGCCCGATGCACCGAACTTCGTCGTCGGCGTGCGTTTCCCTTACACCTTCTGATGACATGAGGCCCATCGTGCGCGAATCCTCACATCTGGGCGCCACTGTGACACCGCTCGCCGGAGCCGGCCAGCGTCTCGCCGTGAGCGGGCCGCCGCACGCCGGCGATGTCTCCGACGCCGGCCGCGCGCACGATGCGAAGCCCGAGGCGGGTCTCGATCGCACCTTGCTGTATGTCGCGCGCGCGCCCGACCCGCTGCTCGGCGCGTACCTGAAGAGCCGCGGCTGGGACATCGCCACCGCGCGCACGGTGCACGAAGCGTCGCGCCTCGTGAAGCCGGACGCGGCCTATGCCGGCATCGTCGATCTCACGGGCTTCGCGCCGCGCGAGTTCGCGGGCCTCGATACGATCCTGCGCCTGCAGCAGGTGGGATGGATCGCGCTGACCGACGACTCGCGCTTGACCGACGCCGAAGTGCGGCGCCTGATTCGCCACTACTGCTTCGACTACGTGCACGTGCCAGTCGCGCACGCGACGCTCGACTACCTCGTGAGCCACGCGTTCGGCATGGTGTCGCTGTGCGATCTCGACGCGCCCGGCGCCGCCACGGCGAGTCAGGACGAAGACGAGATGGTGGGCACCTGCGAGGCGATGCAGCAGCTCTTTCGCACGATCCGCAAGGTGGCCAACACCGACGCCACCGTGTTCATCTCGGGCGAATCGGGCACGGGCAAGGAGCTCACCGCGCTCGCGATCCATGAGCGCTCCGCGCGGCGCAAGGCGACATTCGTGCCGATCAACTGCGGTGCGATCCCGCACCATCTTCTGCAATCCGAACTGTTCGGCTACGAGCGCGGCGCGTTCACGGGCGCGAACCAGCGCAAGATCGGGCGCGTCGAATCGGCCAACGGCGGCACGCTCTTCCTCGACGAAATCGGCGACTTGCCGCTCGAAAGCCAGGCAAGCCTGCTGCGCTTTTTGCAGGAAGGCAAGATCGAGCGCCTGGGCGGCCACGAGCAGATTCCCGTGGACTTGCGCATCATTTCGGCCACGCACGTCGATCTCGAGGCGGCAATGCGCGACGGACGCTTTCGCGCCGACCTCTTTCACCGCCTGTGCGTGCTGCGCGTGGACGAGCCGCCGCTGCGCGCGCGCGGCAAGGACATCGAAATTCTCGCGCACCACGTGCTGCACAAGTTCAAGCAGGACAGTGCGCGCCGGATTCGCGGCTTCACGCCCGACGCCATCGAGGCCCTGTACAACTACAACTGGCCGGGCAACGTGCGCGAGCTGATCAACCGCGTGCGCCGCGCGATCGTCATGGCCGAAAGCAAGCTGATCTCGGCGGAAGATCTCGATCTCGCGCACTTCACCGCGCAGCAGACGGTCACGCTCGCGCAGGCGCGCGAGGCCGCGGAGCGGCGCGCGATCGAGGCGGCGCTCCTGCGGCACCGGCACCGGCTCACGGAAGCCGCTGCCGACCTCGGCATCTCGCGCGTGACGCTTTACCGGCTGATGGGCACGCACGGCCTGCGCGACGAGAAAACGATATTCGACGGCGAAGCGGAGAACCAGGCGGAATTGCCGCCCGACGTGCCGGAGTAAAAGGCACGATGCCGCAAGGGAAGCGCGCCGGGGCGCCCGGCGCGCTCAGGTAGAATCGCTGCGAACAGCTTACAACCTCGCACCTCTACCCTTTCGATGACGACGCTCACCCTCATCGTCGCCCGCGCCCGCAACGGCGTGATCGGCCGCGACAACGCGCTGCCCTGGCGGCTCCCCGAAGACCTCGCGTTCTTCAAGCGCACCACCATGGGCGCGCCCATCATCATGGGCCGCAAAACGCACGAGTCGATCGGCCGCGCCTTGCCGGGCCGCCGCAACATCGTCGTGACGCGCGACGCGGGCAAGCGCTTTCCCGGCTGCGACACCGCCACGAGCCTCGACGAGGCGCTCGCGCTCGCAGCGCAGGACGAGGCGCCCGCGGCGTTCCTGATCGGCGGCGCGCAGCTCTACGGCGAAGGACTCGCGCTCGCGCACGAACTCGTGGTGACGGAAATCTCCGCTGACTTCGAGGGCGACGCCACCTTCCCTGCGCCCGACCCCGAGGTATGGCAAGAAACGTCGCGCGAGACGCTGCACGCGAATGCGCCAAACGACTTCGACTTCGCGTTCGTGCGGTACGTGCGGCGGGATTGATCGACGGGGCGCGCAACCCGACGCCCAAAAGCACAACGGCACGCCAAGGCGTGCCGTTGTTCATTGCGCCTGCGCAAAGACCGCTTACTGCCCCGCCACCGTCATCCGCTCGATCAGTATCGAGCCGGTTTGACGCGTGCCGCGCGCGAGCGTATCCGCGCCCACGGCGACGATGTGGTGGAACATCTCCTGCAGCGTGGAAGCGACCGTGATTTCCTCCACCGGGTACTGGATCTTGCCGTTCTCCACCCAGAAGCCCGACGCGCCGCGCGAATAGTCGCCCGTCACGAAATTCACGCCCTGCCCCATCAGCTCAGTCAGCAGGAGACCCGTGCCGAGCTTTTTCAGCATCTCTTCGAAGTCGTCTTCCGGCTTCGTGAGCGAGCTCTGGAACTGCAGGTTGTGCGAGCCGCCGGCGTTGCCGGTGGTCTGCATGCCGAGCTTGCGCGCCGAATACGACGACAGGAAATAGCCCTGCACGATGCCGTCCTTCACCACTTCGCGGCGCTGCGTGCGCACGCCTTCTTCGTCGAACGGCGCGCTGCCGGCCGCGCGCGGCACGTGCGGGTCCTCGACGACCTGAATGTGCGGCGCGAAGACCGGCTTGCCAAGGCTGTCGACGAGGAACGACGTCTTGCGATACAGCGCGCCGCCGCTCACGGCCTGCACGAACGCGCCGAGCAGGCCGGCGGCGAGCGGGGCCTCGAACAGCACCGGCACCTTGCGCGTGTCGAGGCTGCGCGCGTTCAGGCGCGAGAGCGCGCGCTCGGCCGCATAGCGGCCGACGGCTTCGGGCGAGGCCAGTTCAGCCGCGTTGCGCCGCGAGGTGTACCAGTCGTCGCGCTGCATGTTGCGGCCAACGCCCGCGATAGGCGCGCAAGAAACGTAGTGGCGCGAATACGGATAGCCGTGCATGAAACCGCCCGAGGTGGCGAGCACGAACTGCGAATGCTGCGCCGAAACGCTCGCGCCTTCGGAATTCTTCACGCGCGGATCGACAGCGAACGCGGCGTCTTCGGCGCGGCGCGCGATGTCCACGGCTTCGTCGGCCGAGAGATTCCACGGGTGATAGAGGTCGAGGTCGCGCGGCGCGGTTTCGAGGAGTTCGCGTTCGGCGAGGCCCGCGCAGTCGTCGTCGGCGGTGAAGCGCGCGATGTTGTACGCGGCCGCCACCGTGTCCTTGAGCGCCTGCGGCGAAAAGTCGGAGGTGCTCGCGTTGCCGCGCTTGTTGCCGATATAGACGGTCACGCCGACCATCTTGTCGCGGTTGTGCTCGATCGTCTCGACCTCGCCGCGGCGCACGGAGACGGACAAGCCGTCGCCTTCGGAGATCTCGGTGGCGGCGTCGCTCGCGCCGAGCGCGTTGGCGTGCCGCAGGATGTCTGAGGCGATCTCCTTCAGCTCGTCCTGGGTGTGCGGGAAAAAGCGTTGCCGGGCTTCGATGTCTGCTGCCATTGTCGTTACGGTCCGGTTCTGGGCCACGCGTTACCGTGGCCCGCTGGTGTCGTGATTCGCTGGTGTCGATTCGGGTGCGATGCAGGTGCTTCGGAACGCGCTGCGTTCACCGAGCGCATCCCGCGATCATAGCAAGGTATGTGAACACGCATCACAGGCACTATCGTTGCCCGAATCATCGAATCAACCTGCGCGTCGACGCTCGCACCGCCATCGGACCGCCGTTCGCCGGCTTCCAGCCCGAGCCGCGCGCCCACGCACGCTACAATACGCCCCATGAAACGCAAAACCCGCATTCAACCGATGAACGACGCTGTCGCCGAGCCGGACGACAACGGCTACGATCGCCCGAGCAAATCGCAGCTCAAGCGCGACATGGAAGCGCTCCAGGAACTCGGCCAGGCCCTCGTGGAACTGCCCAAAGACGCGCTCAAGCGCATGCCGATGACCGAAGACCTCGCGGACGCCGTCCACGAGTGCCGCCGCATCACCGACCACGAAGGCCGTCGCCGCCAGCTCCAGTATGTGGGCCGCATGATGCGCGGCCTGACCGAAGCCGAAGTCGCCGCGCTGCGCACGAAGTTCGAAGAGCACCGCGGCGTGAACAGGGCCGCCACGGCACGGCTGCACTGGATCGAGCGCACGCGGGAAAAGCTGCTCGCCGACGACGCCGCGCTCACCGAATTCATCCGCCAGTATCCCGCCGCCGACCCGCAGGAAGGCCGCACGCTGATTCGCAACGCGCGCCGCGAGCAGGAGCAGAGCAAGCCGCCGAAATCCTTCCGCGAGCTGTTCCAGTGGATCAAGGACGCGAGCACGCAAGGCGCGGGCGACGCTGACGACCACGACGAAGAGCGCGCCGACGAGGACCGCGAAGATGACGAAGCCTGAGCGCAGCCATCCTGATGAACTCGTGATCGGCCTCGTGTCGGTCAGCGACCGAGCGACGAGCGGCGTCTACGAGGACAAGGGCATTCCGTCGCTGATGGAATGGCTCGGCAGCGTGCTGAAAACGCCGTGGCGCGCCGAAACGCGCCTGATCCACGACGACGCGGCGACGATCTCAGCCACGCTCACGGCGCTCGTGGACGGTCTGGGATGCGATCTCGTGCTGACGACAGGCGGCACCGGCCCCGCGCGGCGCGATGTGACGCCCGAGGCGACGCTTGCGGTGGCGACAAAGGAAATGCCGGGTTTCGGCGAGCAAATGCGCCAGATCAGCCTGAATTTCGTGCCGACGGCCATTTTGTCGCGCCAAGTGGCCGTGATCCGCGAAAACGACGACCACGCGGCGCTCATCATCAACCTGCCGGGGCAGCCGAAGTCGATCAAGGAAACGCTGGAAGGCCTGCGCGACGATCAGGGCGCCGTGAAGGTGCCGGGCATTTTTGCTGCGGTGCCGTATTGCATCGACCTGATCGGCGGCCCGTATATCGAGACCGATCCGAACGTCGTGGCGGCGTTCCGGCCCAAGAACGCGCAGCGAGCGCCGCGCGCGTAAGACTCAAACTTCTACGACATCGCACGACGCGGCGGCAACGGAACGAACCCGCCGCCGCGTTGCCTTGTGCGATCGGATCAAAGCACCGGACCGGCCTCGCCTGCGCCCACGTCCGGCACGATGCCCGGCGCCGGAACGAGGAAGTGCTCGCGGTAGTACTTCAGCTCGTCGATCGACTCGTGGATGTCGGCGAGCGCCGTGTGCATCGCGCGCTTCTGGAAACCCTTGTAGATGGTCGGCTGCCAGCGGCGGCACAGCTCCTTGAGCGTGCTCACGTCGAGGTTGCGGTAGTGGAAGAAGCGCTCGAGCGTGGGCATCCAGCGGGCCATAAAGCGGCGGTCCTGGCAGATCGAATTGCCGCACATCGGCGACTTGCCCGGCGGCACGTACTGCGAAAGAAACGCCATGATCTGCTCGGTCGCGCTTTCTTCCGTCACGCTCGAGGCGCGCACGCGCTCGGTGAGGCCCGAGCGGCCGTGCGTGTTGCGGTTCCATTCGTCCATGCGGTCGAGCACCGACTCCGGCTGATGGATGGCCAGCACGGGGCCTTCCACGAGCTTGTCGAGCGTCGAGTTCGTGACCACCACGGCGATCTCGATGATGCGGTCGTTGTCCGGATCGAGGCCCGTCATTTCCATATCGAGCCAGATCAGGTTCATGTCGGTGCGCTCGATGAGCGGCGCGCCGGCAGCGGTAATGTCAGTCATGAAGGGCAACCCGGAGAGCGTTAGAAGCGCGGCGCGTACGCGGCATCGACAGGATGCGATGCCCGGCCGGCGAGAACATATAATTGTCGCATAGATACCACGGACTTCCTGGATGCCTAATCTGTCCCCCTCCCCTGCGCTGTACTTCAGCGTGCTCTTCGTCGTGGCCGTGCTTGCCATGGTCGCGACCAAGCTCTGGCTCGCGTCGCGCCAGATCCGCTTCGTGGCCGCCCACCGCGGCGCGGTGCCCGCGCAGTTCACCGCGACCATCCCACTCGCCGCGCACCAGCGCGCCGCGGATTACACGGTCGCGCGCACGCGCCTCGGCATGATCGAGATCGTGCTCGGCGCCGTGGTGCTGATCTCGCTCACGCTGCTCGGCGGCGTGCAGGCGCTGGACCTCGGCATTTCGGATGCGATCGGGCGCGATTATGTGGGCCAGATCGCCCTGATCGGCGCCGTGCTCGCCATTTCCGGCGTAGTCGAACTGCCGCTCGACTACTACCGCCAGTTCGTGGTCGAGGAGCGCTTCGGCTTTAACCGCATGACGAAACGCATCTTCATCATGGACCGCATCAAGGGGCTCTTGATCGGCGCCGCGTTCGGCATTCCGCTTCTCTTCGTCGTGCTCTGGCTCATGAAGCAGGCGGGCAGCTTCTGGTGGCTCTGGACGTGGGCCGTCTGGGTCGCCTTCCAGATGCTCGTGCTGGTGCTATACCCCACCTTCATCGCACCGCTCTTCAACAAGTTCGAACCGCTGCGCGACGAGGCACTGCGCTCGCGCATCGAGGCGCTCATGCAGCGCTGCGGCTTCGCGGCCAAGGGACTCTTCGTGATGGACGGCAGCCGCCGCTCCGCGCACGGCAACGCGTATTTCACGGGCTTTGGCGCGGCCAAGCGCATCGTGTTCTTCGACACGCTGCTCGCGCGCCTCTCGGGCAGCGAGATCGAGGCGGTGCTCGCGCACGAACTCGGCCACTTCAAGCGCCGTCACGTGATCAAGCGCATGGTCGTCACGTTCGCGATCAGCCTTGCGCTGCTCGCCCTGCTCGGCTGGCTCTCGCAGCGCGTGTGGTTCTTCGAGGGCCTGGGTGTGCGCCCGTCGCTCCTCGGCGGCAACGAAGGGCTCGCGCTCGTGCTGTTCTTCCTCGCCGTGCCCGTGTTCCTGTTCTTCGTCACGCCGCTCGGCAGCCTCTCCTCGCGCAAGCACGAGTTCGAAGCCGACGCCTTCGCCGCCACGCAAACCGACGCGCAGCATCTCGTCAACGCGCTCGTGAAGCTCTACGAGGACAACGCGTCGACGCTCACGCCCGACCCGCTCTATACCGCGTTCTACTACTCGCATCCGCCGGCTTCGCAGCGGATCGACCGACTGCTCGCGCACGCATGAACCGGCGCGCAACGAAAGCCGCCGGCAGCGCAAAAGCCGCATCGGGTACATCCGCCACGCTGCACGGCGTGGTGATCGCCGCCCACGGGCGCCACTATCTGGTCGCGCCCGACGGCGGCGGCGCGCATCTGCAATGCTTCCCGCGCGGCAAAAAGAGCGAGGTCGCCGTGGGCGACCGCGTCGAGTATCAATCGACATCCGCCGATCAGGGCGTGATCGTCGCGATCGGCGAGCGGCGCAACCTGCTCTATCGCTCCGACCAGTTCAAGTCGAAGCTCTTTGCGGCGAACCTCGATCAGCTGCTGATCGTGCTTGCCACCGAGCCCCACTTCAGCGAAGACCTGCTCGGGCGCGCGCTCGTGGCCGCCGAGGCCAACGACCTCAAGCCGCTCATCATGCTCAACAAGATCGACGTTCAGGCCGCGCTGCCGCTCGCGCGCCAGCGGCTCGAGCGCTATCGCGCGCTGGGTTACACGGTGCTGGAGGTGTCAGTGAAGGGCCGTCCCGACGAGACGCACGCGGTGCTCGCCGAGCATCTGCACGGTCACCAGACGATCCTGCTCGGCCAGTCGGGCATGGGCAAGTCGACGCTCGTGAACCTGCTGATTCCCGACGCCGAAGCGGCCACGCGCGAGATCTCGACGGCGCTCAACAGCGGCCGCCACACCACGACGTTCACGCGTCTTTACACGCTGCCCGAGGGCGGCGCGCTGATCGACTCGCCGGGCTTCCAGGAGTTCGGCCTCTATCACCTCACCGAGGGCATGCTGGAGCGCGCGTTCCCCGAGTTCCGGCCGCTGCTTGCGCACTGCCGCTTCTACAATTGCCATCACCTGCACGAGCCGGGCTGCGCGATTCTGGAAGCCGTCGACGACGGCCGCGTCGCGCCCGAGCGCCAGGCGCTCTATGCGCAGCTCATGCACGAGATCAGCCAGATCGTGCGCTGACGCGCCGCCTGGCCCCACCGCCCTATGCTGAAGCTTGTGCGCGCGCCGAATCTGCTGATCGCCCAGCACTGGATGAACATCCTGGCGACGGCGGGCGTCCCCTGCGAGCTGCACAACCGCTACCTGAGCGGCGCGATGGGCGAGATTCCGGCCGAGCAGTGCGCGCCCGAGCTGTGGCTCGTGGACGAGCGCGATGAGAAGCTCGCCCGGCGGTTGATCGACGAAGCGGTGAACGGACCGCCGCCGGGCTCGCCCACGTGGCGCTGCGCGCGCTGCGGCGAGGTGCTCGAGGCGCAGTTCACCGTGTGCTGGAATTGCGGACGCGATCGCGACGTGCGCGACGAATGACGAAGTTGCTGAGCCAAATGCAAATGGGCCGCTAGAAGCGGCCCATTTGCTTGTGTGCGGTCTGGCGTTGCGGCGCTCAGAGCCAGACGGCAATGGTCAGCATGAGCAGCAGGATCATCCACAGGATCACGGCGCGCCACACTAGGCCCACGGCCGATTGCAGCGTGCGCGGCGTGCAGTCGTCGCCAACCGTGTACGGACCGCCCTCGCCCGGCTGCGCGAGCGCATCGACGCTGGACTGCTCGGCGAGCGGGCCCGAAAGACGCGCGCCCAGCGCGCCGCTGCCGGTTGCGAGCAGCACGCCCTCGTTGGTGTCGGGCCACTGGTTCGTGTGGTTGCGCCACGAGTAGATCGCGTCCTCGAAGTTGCCGACGATCGCAAAGCCCAGTGACGTGAGCCGCGCCGGCACCCAGTCGATTACGAAGAACACATGCTGCGCGAAGTTCGAGAACGCCTCGGTGCGGTCTTCGGCGGGACGCGCCCACTCGCGCGCGAGGTATTCGGCGATGCGGTACAGCACGGCGCCCGCGGGCCCGATCGGCACGAGAAACCAGAAGAACACGCCGAACACATGGCGATGCGAGGCGATCACTGCGTGAATGAGCGTGTGGCGCACTATCTCGCTCACGGGCATGTCCACGGTGTCGATGCCGGTCCATTCGTTGAGGATTTCACGCGCGCGCGGCACGTCGTCGTTGTTCAGCGCGAGATGGATGTCGGTGAAATAGTGGCTGAACTGGCGAAAGCCGAGCGTGAAGTACACGACCACCACGTTCCACAGGAACGCCAGCACGAAGCTGATGTGATACAGCACGTAGTAGACGAGCGCCGTAGCGAGCGTCCACGGCACCACGACCACGAGCCAGGCGATGAGGCCATGTTTCTGCTTGCCGGCGTCGAAGCCGTGAGCGGCCCATTCCGCATTGAGGCGCACGAGCGCCATGACCGGATTATTGGGCGACAGCGCCCGCACCTGTTCGATGACGAGAGCCAGCAATACGGAAAAGAAGGTCATGCGACGCGCCGTGCAGATCGAGTTGCGAAAGGGTTTTAGAAAGTGTTGCAACGATATCACAGGGCCAGATGTGCCTGACCATCGCAGGCATTTCGGGCGGCAATCTCGCAACAGTGCGCGGCGGCGCTTGCGCGCGCCGCCAGACGTGTTACGCGAGCAGGAAGCGGTAGAAGTTGCGCAGCATGCCCGCCGTTGCGCCCCAGATAAAGTGCGAGGACCCTACGGCGGATGCGATAGCCAGTTCGGGTGCATTCTGCTCTGGCGCGTTGCGATCCGGCGCATTTCTGTCCGGATAAGGCATCGCGTAAAAGCGCCGCTCGCCGCCTTCCCAACGGAACACGCGCACCTGATGATGCGCCGGGTTCATGAGAAAGCTGAGCGGCACCTCGAAGATGCTCGCCACTTCGAGCGAATCCGCGGCAAGGCTGAACGGCTCGTGCACGAGACCGACTACGGGCGTCACCTTGAAGCCGGTGCCAGTGAGGTACTCGGGCAACGCGCCGAGCACCTCGACACGTGTGGGGTCGAGATTCACTTCCTCGTGCGCCTCGCGCAGCGCGGCGGCGATGGGCGTGGGGTCGGAAGGCTCGCGGCTGCCGCCGGGAAAGCTCACCTGCCCTGCGTGATTGCTGAGATTGTCGGCGCGCTGCGTGAGCAGGACGGTCAGGCCGCCCGGACGCATGGCGATGGGCACGAGCACGGCCGCTTCGCGCGGGTCGCGTATCTCGGCCAGACGGGCTTCCTGCGGCTCGGGATCCCACGGCAGGCGCTGCTCGAAGCGCGTGCGCAAACCGGCGGGGGTCAGGCGCTCCGCGGCGACCCGCGGAAGGCTCGCGCCCGTCGATTCGATCGGCAGGCTTTCGGGTTCAAATACTGGACGGATCAACGGGCGTCTCGAATTACACGTACAGGCGATTATTTTGAGGCCAAAAAGAAAAAAGCACCCCGGAGGGTGCTTCTTTCTTACAGCTTTTACGCCTGGTCGGCCGGAGCAGCTGCGCGGTCTTTCGACACCAGCTTTTCCTTGATACGTGCCTTCTTGCCCGACAGGTTGCGCAGGTAGTACAGCTTCGCGCGACGCACGTCGCCGCGACGCTTCACCACGATGCTGGCCAGCAGCGGCGAGTACGTCTGGAACGTACGCTCGACGCCTTCGCCCGACGAGATCTTGCGCACGATGAACGACGAGTTCAGGCCGCGGTTACGCTTCGCGATCACGACGCCTTCGTATGCCTGAACGCGCTTGCGGTTACCTTCAACCACGTTCACGTTGACGATCACCGTATCGCCGGGGGCGAATTCGGGGATGGTCTTCTCGCCCAGCACGCGCTGGATTTCTTCCTGCTCGAGTTTTTCAATCAGATTCATGGATTGACTCCGTATGCCATCTTGTCGGCGTTCGTACCTGTGCAGGATGCGCTCTGCAACTACGGCCCCGATAGAGGATGGATTCACAACTGGCGCCGTTCACGCATGAAGCGGCACCGCCTTTTGCGCCCCTTGTCGCGCACGCCCGAAGCCTTACGCTTCGTTCGCGCCCTTCGCGAGACTAGCGAGCCATGCCTCGTCGGCACGGCTCAACATCTTGTTCTTTCTGGCCCGCGCGATCAGATCGGGCCGCTTGTTCCACGTGTTGCGCAACGCCTCGCGGCGGCGCCACAACTCGATTTCCGCGTGATGGCCGCCAAGCAGCACATCGGGCACGCGCACGCCGTCGTATTCCTCGGGGCGCGTGTAATGCGGGCAGTCGAGCAAACCGTCGACGAAACTATCCTGCACCGCCGAAAGCGCGTCGCCGAGCACGCCCGGCAGGTTGCGCACCACGGCGTCCATCAAGGCCATCGCGGGCAGTTCGCCCCCCGAGAGCACGAAATCGCCGAGGCTCACTTCTTCGTCCACGCAGCGGTCGACGAGACGCTGGTCGATCGCTTCATAGCGGCCGCACAACATCAAGAGACCCGGCTCCTGCGCGAACTGCATGACGCGTTCGTGCGTGAGCGGCTTGCCTTGCGGCGACATCAGCAACACACGCGGGGCGCTCACGCCTTGCTCCGCCTGCGCGGCCTTCGCCGCGTCGATCGCCGCTTCGAGCGGCTTGGCCAGCATGACCATGCCGGGGCCGCCGCCGTAGGGGCGGTCGTCGATCGTGCGGTAGTTGTCGGTCGTGAAATCACGCGGATTCCACGTGCGCAACGTGTAACGCTGCTGCTTCGCCGCCCGGCTGGTAATGCCCCAGTCGGTCAGCGCGCGGAACATCTCGGGAAAGAGCGTAACGACATCGAACTGCATCGCTCTCTCCGTTCAGCGAAATTGAATCAAGGCGCGCGGTGCTTAGTAATCGGCTTCCCAGTCGACGACGATACGCTTCGTCGCCAGGTCCACCGTCTTCACAAACACGCCCACAAACGGGATCAGGCGCTCGCCGGTGACCGGCTTGCCATCCTTGTCGGTGGACGGGTACGTGACACGCAACACCGATTGCGCGCCATTGTCGATCAGGTCGGCGACTTGGCCGAGCTCGACACCCGCCTCGTTGGCGACGTCGAGGCCGATCAGGTCGACCCAGTAATATTCGTCGGCTGCAGGCGCCGGGAACTCGGCCCGGCTCACGTACACGCGCGCACCGCGCAACAGCAGCGCGGCATCGCGGTCGGCCAAACCCGAAAGCTGGCCAACGACGCTGTCACCATGAACCTTGGCGCTCACGCGCACCGCGGAATGACGCTCGCGATGCCCCTGACCCTCGCGGCCCTTGAGGAGCCACCAGCGTTTAGCGGAAAGCAGTGCACTGCCGTCCTGCGCGTGCGGCGCGATCTTCAGCCAGCCTTTGAGGCCATAGGCGTCGATCACGGCGCCGACTTCAACAGCGTCGGCCGGCCAGCTCGCTTCGGTTTCGGCGTGCAAGCTCTCGCTTGCAGGTGCAGCTTTCGCAGCGCTCTCGCGCGCAGGCTTGCGCACGAACGCACCAAACGACGGCGCGCCGCGGCTCGCAGCCTTGCTGGTCGCAGCAGTTTCGGGCGCCCCGCTTTCCGACGCGTCGTTCGCCTTTACGGCAGATTTAGCGTCATGCGCGGACATCGACACCCCTTGCGACCAGCTTGATATCGCACACGCAGCTCATGCAGCGCGTACGCGGGTAAAACACGGACAACAGACTGAAAAGACGCTTAAAGACTTAAGCAGCCGGCGCAGCGGCGGCGGTCTTTTGCGCTTCCTTCACGAGGCGCTCGACTGCCGGCGACATTTGCGCGCCGTTTTCCTTCCAGTACGTCACGCGATCTTGAGCGATACGCAGCGTTTCACCCTTGGTAGCGACCGGGTTGTAGAAGCCCACGCGCTCGATGAAACGGCCGTCGCGACGATTGCGCGAGTCGGTTGCGACGATGTTGTAGAACGGGCGCTTCTTCGAGCCGCCGCGTGCCAGACGGATGATGACCATACTAAAATCCTTGAAAACCGGGGGTTCGGGACTACTGAAACATGCGATTATAGCCCGAAACTGAAGGCATAACAAACACTTAACGGGAAATTGCACGCCGGCGCTGAGAAAGCGACAGGACACAGCGGTCAAACTGCGGCTCATGCCCACGACGGGCGGGCCCTGGAGCGAATTGTGGCGACTTTCAGACAACTCGTGCAATGGCTGCGCCGCGGCATAGGTGGCCGCGTGGGTAACTGCTCCCTTTTTCTGGCGTTTCGCGCTTCAGCCAGACGCGTCGCGGCGGCGTGGCTCGCCTTCACCACCGCCCTGCTCGCGGCGCCGCTCGCCCACGCGGCGCTTCCCATCGAGCGCATCAAACTGCCGCCGGGATTCCACATCGAGGTGCTTTCCGCCAACGTGCCCGGCGCGCGCGAAATGACGCTGTCAGGAAACGGCACTCTCTATGTAGGCAGTATGGGCGGCGACGTCTATGCGCTCGAACTCAAGGACGGCAAGGCTGAAAAGCGCCATATCGTGGCCTCCGGACTGACGATGCCGGTGGGCGTGGCCTGGCGCAACGGCGCGCTGTACGTCTCGGCGGTGTCGTCGATCGTGCGCCTCGACGACATCGACCGTCATCTCGACGATCCACCCAAAGCCGTAGTCGTCACCGGTTCGCTGCCGACCGAGCGCCATCACGGCTGGAAGTTCATCGCTTTCGGGCCCGACGGCAAGCTCTACGTGCCGCAAGGCGCGCCGTGCAACGTCTGCCTGCCGGCCAGCGACCCGCAGCGCGTGCATTTCGCGATGATCGGCCGCATGGACCCCGACGGCTCGCACTACGAGACCATCGCGCGCGGCGTGCGCAACACGGTCGGCTTCGCCTGGCATCCGCAGACGCACGAACTCTGGTTCACCGACAACGGCCGAGACATGCTCGGCGACGACATCCCCGACGACAAGCTCAACCGCCTCACGCACACCGGCGAGGACTTCGGCTTTCCGTATTGTCACGGCGGCAATGTCGCCGACCCCGAGTTCGGCGCAGGCCATCCGTGCAGCGGCTTTACGCCCCCGGTTCTCAAACTCGGCGCGCACGTCGCGTCGCTCGGCATGCGCTTCTACACCGGTTCCATGTTCCCGGCCGACTACAAGAACAGCATTTTCATCGCCGAGCACGGCTCATGGAACCGCAGCAAGAAGGTCGGCTATCGCGTGGTGCGCGTGAGCGCCAACCCCGAAGGCACGAACGCACGGCAGGAAGTATTCGCGCAGGGCTGGCTCAACGCCGACGAGACCCAGTGGGGCCGCCCGGCCGACGTGCTGCCGCTGCCCGACGGCTCGCTCCTCATCAGCGACGACTATGCGGGCGCGATTTATCGCGTGACTTACGTCAGGCCCTGAGCCTCGGGCATGGTGCCGGGCATAAGCGTGCGCTTGTGCTGCAAGCCTGGCGCGCGGCATACAATGCCCGGCGGCCCGTGTGCGATGACGTGATGCGCCCATGACGGCCGAACGACCACGTTTCGCCCGAGCCCATGCCCAACGACAAGAACCCCGCACGCTTTCGCTCCAAGACGCTCACCGCCGCCCTCGCCTTCCTGTTTGGCAGCCTCGGCGCACACCGCTTCTATCTGTACGGCCCGCGCGACGTGTGGGGCTGGGCGCATCTGCTCGGCACGCTCATCGGCATTCCGGGCGTGATGCTGCTCGTTGCAACCGAACGCGCCTCGATTCCGGGCTGGGTGCTCGCCGTGATCGGTGCGGCGTCGGTCATCTCGGCGTTTCTGGCGGCGATCGTCTACGGGCTGCGCCCCGACGCCAGATGGGACGCGCAGTTCAACGCCGCGTTCGTTGAGAAGGGCCGCACGAGCCGCTCGGGCTGGACGGTGATCTTCGTCGTGATCTTCTCGCTGCTGATCGGCGCGTTCCTGCTGATGACAGGACTCGCGCTCTCGTTCCAGACGTACTTCGAGTCTCAGGTCGAGGCCGCGAAGGCCATCTCGCAGTAAATCCCGCAGTAACAGTTCAGAACAGGTCGAGTTGCGGCTTCTCGCGTACCGTCTTCGACTGCACGAACGCCGACATGTCGAGAATGCCGTGGCGGCGCTCATTGAGGCCGAGGTGCTTCACGGCATTGTGAAAGCGCTGCTTGAGCAGGTCGGCCCAAAGCCCCGTGCCCTTCATGCGCTGCGAAAACGCCGACTCGTAGTCCTTGCCGCCGCGCATGTCGCGCACGCGGCTCATCACACGCTCCGCGCGCTGCGGGAAGTGCGCCGCCAGCCAGTCCTGGAAGAGCGGCGCGACCTCCCACGGCAGGCGCAGCACGATATAGCTCGCACTCGTTGCGCCGGCCTCGGCGCAGGCTTCGAGCACGCGCTCCATGTCGGGCTCGGTCACGAAAGGGATCACGGGCGCGATGCTCACGCCCACCGGCACGCCCGCTTCTGCCAAGGTGCGGATGGTGCGCAGCCGGCGCGCAGGCGTGGCCGCGCGCGGTTCGAGCGATCGCGCGATATCGGCGTCGAGCGTGGTGATTGTAATGGCCGCCATGAACTGCTTGCGTGCGGCCATCGGCGCGAGCAGGTCGAGATCGCGCTCGATCAACGACGACTTCGTGATGGCCGCGAACGGATGCTGGCGCTCGGCCAGCACCTCCACCACGCGCCGCGTGATGCGCATGTCGCGCTCCGCCGGCTGCCAGGCGTCGGTGTTCACACCCAGCGCGATCGGCTCGGGCTCGTATGACGGCTTCGCAATCTCGCGCGCGAGCAGTTCCGCGGCATTCACCTTCGCGTAGATACGGCTTTCGAAATCGAGCCCCGGCGAGAGGCCGAGATAGCTGTGCGTGGGCCGCGCGAAGCAATAGATGCAGCCGTGCTCGCAGCCGCGATAGGGATTGAGAGAGACGTTGAACGGAATGTCCGGCGACTGGTTGCGCGTGAGGATGCTTTTCGCGCGCTCTTCGAAGACTTCGGTGCGTAGCCTGGGCTCGCCGGTTTCATCGCCATGGCCCTCCTCGCCTTCGCCCGCCTGTTGCCAACCGTCGTCGAACGCTTCGCGCTGATCGACTTCGTAGCGCCCTTGCAGGTTCGTGACCGCACCGCGCCCCTTGCGCGCCGTGGGCGGCGCGACGGGATACCACGTGTCGGGATCGGGGTGATGGGAGTCGGTCACGGCGAGAGCGGAATGGACATGAAAAAACGCGGCTCAGTACTGTATAAATATACAGTACTGAGCCGCGTTGTCGAGTCCTAAAAACGGGGCACTTTCAGCCGCTCATTCACCCACAGCGATGGTCAGCGTCTCCTTGATCTCTTCCATCACCACGTAGCTCTTGGACTGCACCGCGCCGGGCAGTTGCAAAAGGATGTCGCCGAGCAGCTTGCGGTAGTCGGCCATCTCGCCAATGCGCGCCTTGATCAGATAGTCGAAGTCGCCCGAGACGAGATGACACTCCAGCACTTCGGGAATCTTCTGCACCTCGCGCCGGAACTGGTCGAACATGTTGCCGCTCTTGTGGTCGAGCGTGATCTCCACGAACACGAGCAGCGCCGCGCCCAGCACCGAGGGATTCACGCGCGCGAAGTAGCCCGTGATGACGCCGTCGCGCTCCATGCGCTTCACCCGCTCGATGCACGGCGTGACCGAGAGCCCGACCTGCTCCGCGAGGTCTTTCATGGCCATGCGGCCGTCTTCCTGGAGCAGTTTCAGGATGCGGTGATCGAGCCGGTCGAGCGCGCGGACCGGTTGGCGCTGCGTTCTCATGATTTCTTTCCGAAAATCTGAAAAATACGATAACAAAACCTAGCCATACAACAATAGCATAGCTACAAATACTGGCTACACCCGAATTTTCATGCCTTCCACCCTATCGGTGCCAAAACACCGCTTCCTGGGCACCGGCAACGCGGCGTAGCTCAACGAATCTATATGGAGCAGCTATGCGAGTCGTCGTGTTGGGCAGTGGTGTGGTCGGTGTGGCCAGCGCCTGGTATCTCGCCCGCGCGGGCCACGAAGTCACGGTGATCGACCGCGAGGCCGGTCCCGCACTCGAAACCAGTTTTGCCAACGCCGGCCAGATCTCGCCGGGCTACGCCGCGCCGTGGGCAGCACCAGGCGTCCCGCTCAAGGCAATCAAGTGGATGTTCGAGAAGCACGCGCCGCTCGCCATTCGCCTCGACGGCACGAAATTCCAGCTGCAGTGGATGTGGCAGATGCTGCAGAACTGCACGGCCGAACGCTATGCGCTCAACAAAGGCCGCATGGTGCGCCTCGCCGAATACAGCCGCGACTGTCTGCAAGCGCTGCGCGCCGACACGGGCATTCAGTACGAAGGCCGCACGGGCGGCACGCTCCAGGTGTTCCGTACGCAGCAGCAGTTCGAAGGCGCGGCGAAGGACATCGCCGTTCTGAAGGACGCGAACGTTCCGTACGAACTCCTCACCGCAGCCGAACTCGGCCGCGCCGAACCCGCGCTCGCCGCGGTGTCGGGCAAGCTCACGGGCGGCCTGCGTCTGCCCGGCGATGAAACCGGCGACTGCCAGATGTTCACCACGCGCCTCGCCGCGATGGCCGAACAACTGGGCGTGAAGTTCCGCTACAACACGCCGATCGACGGCCTTGCCATGCAGGGCGACCGTATCGCGGGCGTGCAATGCGGCAGCGAACTCGTGCGCGCGGATTCGTTCGTGGTCGCGCTCGGCTCGTTCTCGACGAAGATGCTCGATGGCCTCGTGAAGATTCCGGTCTATCCGCTCAAGGGCTATTCGATCACCGCGCCGATCGTGAACGCGAGCGCCGCGCCGGTGTCGACCGTGCTCGACGAAACCTACAAGATCGCGATCACGCGCTTCGACGACCGCATCCGCGTAGGCGGCATGGCCGAGATCGTCGGCTTCGACAAGACGCTCAAGCAAGCCCGTCGCGAAACGCTCGAAATGTGCGTGAACGACCTGTTCCCGGGCGGCGGCGACACGACGAAGGCCACGTTCTGGACCGGCCTGCGCCCGATGACGCCGGACGGCACGCCGGTCGTCGGCCGTACGCCGATCTCGAACCTGTTCCTGAACACGGGTCACGGCACGCTCGGCTGGACGATGTCGTGCGGTTCGGGCCAGTTGCTCGCCGACCTGATCTCGGGCAAGCAACCGGCCATCCGCGCCGACGATCTTTCGGTCCATCGCTATCTCGGCGACACGCAGGGCTCGCATCGCCCGGCATACGCCTGATGCGCGCACGCCTCACAGCCTAAACGAACACGGCGCCTCCAGGGCGCCGTGTTTCATTTCTCGCGCAGGTTAGTGCGGCATCAGAACTGATCCTCCGTCAGCGCCAGCACACCCTCGCTGCCGTTCGCGCTGACAATCGCCGCTTCGAGTGCCACCGCCTGCGGCAAGACGTGTTGCGCAAAGAACTGCGCAGTGGCGATCTTCGCGCCATGGAACTTCGGATCGGCCTGCATGAGACGCTGCGAGGCGAGCATGGCGCGCGCCATCTGCCAGCCGCCCAGCACGATGCCCGCCAACTTCAGATAAGGCACGCTGCCCGCGAACACCGCGTTCGGATCGCTCTTCGCCTTCGCGAGCACAAAGTCCACGGCCGACGCCAGCGCCTCGCTACCGAGCGCGAGATGCTTGCGCATCGACTCGAACGCCGCGCCTTGTTGCCCGGCTAGCGCGTCGACGGTCTGCGCGATATCGGCGAGCAGTGCCTTTGCCGCTGTGCCGCCGTCGCGCAGCGTCTTGCGCCCGATGAGGTCGTTCGCCTGGATCGCCGTCGTCCCCTCGTAGATCGGCAAAATGCGCGCGTCACGATAAAACTGTGCCGCGCCCGTCTCCTCGATGAACCCCATGCCGCCATGCACCTGGACGCCCAGGCTCGTCACTTCAAGCGCGAGTTCCGTGCTCCAGCCCTTCACGATCGGCACGAGGTATTCGTAGCGCGCCTGATGCCGTGCGCGCGCCGCCTCGTCGGGGTCGCCATTCGCGCGGTCGCTCTCGCCCGCCGCCACGTAGGCGAGCGCACGCGCGGCTTCGGTGAGCGCGCGCATCGTCGCGAGCATACGGCGCACGTCGGGGTGATGGATGATGCTCACCGCCGCTTTCGCGGAACCGTCCACCGGGCGGCTCTGCACATGCTCCTTCGCATAGGCGAGCGCCTTCTGGTACGCGCGATCGGATACGGCCACGCCTTGCATGCCCACCGCAAAGCGCGCCGCGTTCATCATGATGAACATGTATTCGAGGCCGCGATTCTCTTCGCCGATCAACTGGCCAATCGCGCCGCCATGGTCGCCGAACTGCAGCACGGCGGTCGGGCTCGCCTTGATGCCGAGCTTGTGTTCGATCGACACGCAATGCACATCGTTACGCGCGCCAAGCGAGCCATCATCGCCCACGAGAAACTTCGGCACGATGAAGAGCGAGATGCCCTTCACGCCTTCGGGCGCGGTGGGTGTGCGCGCAAGTACGAGATGGACGATGTTCTCCGCCATGTCGTGCTCGCCCCACGTGATGAAGATCTTCGTGCCGAACACCTTGTATGTGCCGTCGCCTTGCGGTTCGGCGCGCGTGCGTACCGCTGCGAGGTCCGAACCCGCCTGCGGTTCGGTAAGGTTCATCGTGCCGGTCCAGTCGCCGGATATGAGCTTCGGCACGAAGCGCTCCTTTTGCGCTTCGCTGCCCGCAGTGAGGAGTGCTTCAATCGCGCCGTCGGTGAGCAGCGGACACAGCGCGAACGAGAGATTCGCCGCATTGAGCATTTCCACGCACGGCGTGCCGACGAGCTTCGGCAAGCCCTGTCCTTCGTATTCCTGAGGATGTTGCACGCCTTGCCATCCGCCTTCCACGTATTGCCGGAATGCCGCCTTGAAACCGGGCGTGGCGTGCACGTTGCCGCTATCCCAGCGGCTCGGATTGCGGTCGCCTTCGGCGTTCAGCGGCTCGAGCACTTCGCCGCATAGCTTCGCGGCTTCGTGCAGCACCGCTTCGACGGTTTCGGGCGTGGCGTCTTCGCAGCCTGGCAGCTTCGCGATCTCTTCGAGGCCGGCCAGTTCTTTCATGACGAACAGCATGTCGCTCGTGGGCGCCTGGTACATTTCAGTCTCCTCCCCTGCGATTCAAATAACAAAGGGGCGCCGCGGCGCCCCTTTGTTGCTTCGTCTCACGCCGCGCGTTCAATCATGATCGCGGCGCTCTTCGCTAGATACACCGGCCAGCTTCAGCCGAGTTCCTTCACGAGTTCCGGCACGACCGTGAACAGATCGCCCACGAGACCGTAGTCGGCCACGCTGAAGATCGGTGCTTCTTCGTCCTTGTTGATCGCGACGATGACCTTCGAGTCCTTCATGCCGGCCAGGTGCTGGATCGCGCCCGAGATGCCCACGGCCACATACAGTTGCGGCGCGACGATCTTGCCCGTCTGGCCGACCTGGAAGTCGTTCGGAACGTAGCCCGCGTCCACGGCTGCGCGCGATGCGCCCAGTGCGGCGTTGAGCTTGTCGGCGAGCGGTTCCAGAACCTTCGTGTAGTTCTCGCCGCTGCCCAGACCCCGGCCACCCGAGACGATGACCTTCGCGCTCGTGAGTTCCGGACGGTCGAGCTTCGTGACTTCGCGGCTCACGAACTGCGAGAGACCGCTGTCTGCTGCGGCTTCGATCTTCTCGACTGCTGCGCTGCCGCCTTCGGCCGCAACCGGGTCGAAGCCCGTCGTGCGGACCGTGATGACCTTGACCGGATCGACCGACTGAACGATCGCGATCGCATTGCCCGCGTAGATCGGACGCTCGAACGTGTCCGGCGAATCCACCGCGGTGATGTCGCTGATCTGCGCAACGTCGAGCTTCGCGGCGATACGCGGCGTGACGTTCTTGCCCGCTGCCGTGGCCGGAGCCAGGATGTGCGTGTAGTTCTTTGCAATCGCCAGAACCGTCGCTTCAACGTTTTCCGCGAGACCCTGTTCGAGTTGCGGCGCGTCGGCGAGCAGCACCTTCGCCACGCCTGCGATCTTCGCAGCTGCGTCTGCTGCGGCCTGGGCGTTGTGGCCCGCGACCAGCACGTGCACGTCGCCGCCAATCTTCTGTGCTGCTGCAACCGTGTTCAGCGTCGCGGCCTTGATCGAGTGATTGTCGTGTTCAGCTATTACCAGATTCACCAGATTCGTCATTTTCGTCTCGCTCCTTACAGCACCTTGGCTTCCGTCTTCAGCTTCTCGACCAGCGTCTTCACGTCCGGCACCTTCACGCCTGCGCTACGCTTGGGCGGCTCGGCTACCTTCAGCGTCTTCAGACGCGGCGTGACGTCGACGCCCAGGTCTTCCGGCTTGAGCGTTTCGAGCGGCTTCTTCTTCGCCTTCATGATGTTCGGCAGCGTGACGTAGCGCGGCTCGTTCAGGCGCAGGTCCGTCGTGACGACTGCGGGCAGCTTGAGCGACAGCGTTTCCGCGCCGCCATCCACTTCGCGCGACACGGTAGCCTTGCCATCGGCGACCACGACCTTCGAAGCAAACGTGGCTTGCGGCAGGTTTGCCAGCGCGGCGAGCATCTGGCCGGTCTGGTTCGAATCGTCGTCGATGGCCTGCTTGCCGAGGATCACGAGCTGCGGCTGTTCCTTGTCGACCAGCGCCTTCAGGAGCTTGGCGACGGCCAGCGGCTGGAGGTCTTCGTTCGACTCGATGAGGATCGCGCGGTCCGCGCCGATCGCCAGCGCCGTGCGCAGCGTTTCCTGCGCTTGCGTGACGCCCGCCGAAACGGCGATGACTTCCGTCGCCACGCCCGCTTCCTTCAGACGCACCGCTTCTTCCACAGCGATTTCGTCGAACGGGTTCATCGACATCTTCACGTTGGCGATGTCGACGCCCGTGCCATCCGACTTCACACGAACCTTCACGTTGTAATCGACTACGCGTTTGACTGGCACAAGGACTTTCATTCACATGCTCCGAAGTTACGAATACGTCAACCTGGCGGACATTATAGCGATAGCCCTGTCGGGCCGATCTGCCACCAGCAATTTTTACGAACCACCGCTGCCGCACCCCGGTCGTCAGTAGCGAACGATCGTGCGATTTTACGGTGGAAAAAACCCGGGCATCAAGCCCGGGCGCCGAAAAATATCTCTAATTTCACGGCATGGCGGGGTCCTACCAGGAGGTGATGACCGCCCCACCGAACTTCGTTTCAATGTACTGCTTCACCTCAGGCGAGTGGTACGCGGCCACCAGTTTCGCCACCCACGGCTTGTTGCGATCGGCTTCGCGGATCGCGATGATATTCACGTAGGGCCCCTTCGGGTCTTCGATTGCGATCGCGTCCTGTTTCGGCTTCAGACCCGCTTGCATGGCGAAGTTCGTGTTGATCGCCGCGGCGTCCACGTCGTCGAGCGAGCGCGGAATCTGTGCGGCATCCAGTTCGACGATCTTCAGCTTCCTGGGGTTTTCCACGATGTCGAGCGGCGTCGCCTTCAACCCAGCGTCGGCGCGCAACTTGATGAGACCCTGGCTCTGCAACAGCAGCAGCGCACGGCCGCCATTTGTCGGATCATTCGGCACCGCGATGCGAGCGCCCGGCTTCAGTTCGGAGAGCGATTTGATCTTCTTCGAGTAGATGCCCATCGGGAACGTGACCGTGTCCGCGATCTTGATGAGCTTGTAACCGCGATCCTTCACCTGCGCGTCGAGATACGGCGCGTGCTGGTAGCTGTTGGCGTCGAGGTCGCCGCCTGCAAGCGCCGCGTTCGGCTGCACGTAGTCGGAAAACTCGACGATCTTGATGTTCAGGCCGTTCTTCGCGGCCACGCTCTTCACGACTTCCATCACCTGCTCGTGTGGGCCGCCCGTCACGCCCACCTTGATGGTTTCCTCCGCGTGAGCCGCGAACGGTGCGATGAGCGAAGCCGCGCCAAGCGCCGCCGCGAGCCGGATCATGAAACGACGTTGCATACCAAACCTTTGTCTTGTGTAGTTATGTTGATCGAAAAACCGGCTGTTTTAAGGCTTATTTATGACTCAGGCGCCGCACGAGCCAGTCGCCGAACGACTGCACGAGCTGCACGAACACGATCAGGATCACGACCACGATCAGCATGACTTCGGGTTCGAAGCGCTGATAGCCGTAGCGGATGCCGAGGTCGCCAAGACCGCCGCCGCCGATCGCACCCGCCATCGCCGAATAGCCGACAAGCGAGATGAACGTGATGGTGAGCCCCGCCACCACACCGGGCAGCGACTCGGGCAGCAGCACCTTGAAGACGATCTGGCTCGTGCTCGCGCCCATGGCCTGGGCGGCTTCGATCAGGCCGCGATCGACTTCGCGCAGCGCCGTTTCCACGAGTCGCGCGATGAACGGCGCAGCGGCAATGGTGAGCGGCACGACGGCCGCTGCCGTGCCGATCGACGAGCCCACCACGAGACGCGTGAACGGAATCACCGCGACGAGCAAGATGATGAATGGCGTGGAACGCACGGCATTGACGATCACGCCCATCACACGATTCGCAGCGATGTTCTGCAGCACGCCATTGCGGTCGGTGAGATAGAGCAGCACGCCGAGCGGCAGGCCGACGGCCGCGCCCACAAGTCCCGAGATGCCCACCATGACGAGCGTCTCCCAGAACGACTGGACGAACATGTCGAACATTTCACTCCACATGGGACAGTTCCTCCACCACGACGCCTTGCTCGCGCAGCCATGCAATGGCCTGCGCCACCTTCACCGGATCGCCGCCCGCGAGCACCGCGAGCGAGCCGAACGCCTGCCCCTGGATCTCGTCGATCTGGCCGTGCAGGATGTTGAAATCGAGTTCGAAGCGGCGAATCGTTTCCGAGAGCACCGGCTGGTCGACACCGGTGCCCTTGAACGCGAGGCGCAGCAAATGGCCACTGCCCTTCGCGAGATGTTCGGCCACGCGCGCCTTGAGCGCGGGCGGCAACTCCTGGGCGATCACGTCGCCGAGCAGCGCGCGTGTGACTTCATGGCGCGGTTGCAAGAACACGTCGATCACGGGACCGCTTTCCACCACGCGACCCGCATCGAGCACGGCCACGCGGTCGCAGACCTGTTTGATGACTTCCATCTGGTGCGTGATCATCACGATGGTCAGGTTCAGTTCGCGATTGATCTTGCGCAGCAGGTCGAGAATCGCGCGCGTGGTTTCGGGGTCGAGCGCCGAGGTCGCCTCATCCGAAAGCAGCACCTTCGGCTTGCTCGCGAGCGCGCGCGCAATGCCCACGCGCTGCTTCTGCCCGCCGCTGATCTGCGAGGGATAGCGGTCTTTCTGCGCGGTCAGGCCAACGAGTTCGAGCAGCGGCAACACCGTCGCTTCGATCTCGGCGCGCTTGACGCCTGCCAACTCCAGCGGCAGCGCAACGTTGTCGAACACCGTGCGCGACGACAGCAGGTTGAAGTGCTGGAAGATCATGCCGATCTCGCGGCGCGCTTCGCGCAGGTCGGCCGACGAGAGCGACGTGAGCGTGCGTCCGTTGACGACGATGTCGCCTTCGCTCGGCCGCGTGAGCAGATTGATGGTGCGCACGAGCGTGCTCTTGCCTGCGCCGCTGCGCCCGATGATGCCGAACACTTCGCCCGGCGGAATCGTCAGATTGACGTTGTGCAGCGCCTCGATCCAGCCTTGTGGGCCGGCGAAGCGCTGGGACACGTTTCGAATTTCGATCATGGAAAAAAGCAAAACGGCGGGTGTGCCGCGCGCCGCTCGCATTGACCGCACCTTTCGGATCTTCGGAAAACGCGTCGCGCCGGCAGACAGCCGCCGTTTGATGGACTGGATTTAAGCGTGCATTTTACCCTGGCACGCAAAATTCCTTTTAATAATCAATTTCGATAATTTCATAACCCATTTGCATTAGAGGGTCCTGGCAGCGCGGCGCCGCTCGTCCGGCCGCTACACTGCTCCCGACAGACTGATACCGAAAACGAACCGCCCAATCAGGGAGCGAGATGGAGACCAGTCAGAACATCGGCACGGCTGTTTCAGCCAATGCGCCCGAGTCCACCGGACAATCGACGCTGCGTACGCGTGACGGCGTCGATCTGCCGCTCTATGTCTGGCGCGCGAGCGCGCCGTCGCGCGCGGCCATCGCGCTGATTCACGGCCTCGCCGAACACGCCGGACGCTATGCGGCGCTCGCCGCTCGGCTAAACGCTGTGGGCATCGATGTCTACGCTATCGATCTGCGCGGTCATGGGCACGCGCCTGGCCGACGCACCTGGGTTGCGCGCGTCGACGAATATCTCGACGACGCCGAGGCGCTCCTCGCCCACGCGAGCGCGCAATGCGCGAAACAGGGCACACCGCTCTTCCTGATGGGCCACAGCATGGGCGGCGCAATCGCGGCGCTGTATGCCGTAGAGCGCCTGCCGCAGACGCGTGTGCCGCTCGCGGGCCTGCTGCTTTCGAGCGCGGCGCTCGCGCCCGGCCGCGACGTGCCCGCGTGGATGATCGCCGCAAGCCGCGTGATCAGCGCGATCTGGCCGACCTTTCCGGCCATGAAGATCGACGCGGCCCTGCTCGCGCGCGATTCCGCCGTGGTCGAAGCCAATCGCGTCGATCCGCTCGTGCATCACGGCGCGATTCCCGCCCGCACGGGGGCGCAATTGCTGGAAGCGATGAAGCGCATCGAGGCGGGCCGCGCGCAATTGCGGCTACCCGTGCTGATCTGGCATGGCACCGAGGACAAGCTCACCGAACCCGACGGCAGCCGCGCATTCGGCGCGAACGTGGGATCGCCCGATCGCACGCTCACGCTCTATGAAGGCAGCTTCCACGAAACGCTCAACGACCTCGATCGCGAGCGCGTGATCGGCGCGCTGATCGACTGGATCGACCGGCACTGCTGACCGGCGAGGCGCGACTGGCCACGCGTTACTTCGCGCCGCGTTTCTCGATGAAAGCCTGCACGCCGTCGAGCGCAGGGTCGGTCATCATGTTGCAGGCCATGGTCTGCCCGGCCAGTTGGTACGCGGCTTCGATGCCCATGTCGAGTTGCCGGTAGAAGAGCCCCTTGCCTGCCTCGACCGCCTCGCGCGGCTTCGCGCAGATGCTCGCGGCTAGCGCGGTCACGGCGGCGTCGAGTTCGTCGGCGGGTACGACGCGGTTCACGAGGCCTTCTCGCAGCGCTTTTTCGGCGTCGATGAATTCGCCCGTCATGAGCATTTCGAACGCCGCCTTGCGCGAAACGTTGCGCGAGAGCGGGACAGCCGGCGTCGAACAAAAAAGCCCGAGATTGATGCCCGATACGGCAAAGCGCGCCGAATCCGCTGCCACTGCCAGATCGCACATCGCGACGAGCTGGCAGCCCGCCGCCGTCGCCACGCCCTGCACGCGCGCGATCACGGGCTGCGGCATCTTTTGAATGGCCAGCATCATCTTCGAGCAGCGCTCGAACAGCTTCGCGTAGTACTCGTGCGAGGGCGCCGCGCGCATTTCCCTCAGATCGTGACCCGCGCAGAACGCGCGCCCCGCCGCTGCGATCACGATCACGCGCGCGTCGGATGTCGCCAGCGCGGCGAGTTCGGTCTGCACGGCGTCGATGAGCGCTTCGGAAAGCGCGTTGAATGCATCCGGGCGATTCAGCGTGAGGCGCACGACGCCGGGCACGCCGTAAGCGTCGCGCGTGAGCTCGATGAGCGATGGCGATAAGGAGGGAATGGCACTCACGATGCGTGTCTCCTTCGTTCGAATGTGTGCGGCAACGGCCGCCTAGATATCCGCCAGCGCGCGCAAATGCGCCACCACGCTGCGGCCAAGCGCCGAAAGGTTATAGCCGCCCTCGAGGCTGCTCACGATGCGCCCCTTCGCATAGCGGCCCGCGATCTCACGAATCTGTTCCGTGATCCACGCGAAGTCGTCCTCCACGAGGCCCATGTTGCCGAGGTCGTCTTCGCGATGCGCGTCGAAGCCCGCCGAGACGAACACCATCTCCGGCTTGAACTCATGCAGACGCGGCAGCCACATGATGTCGATGGCCTCGCGCACTTCCATGCCCTTCGTGCGCGCCGCGATCGGCAGATTGACCATATTCGGCGCGGGGTTCTCGGCCCCCGTGTACGGATAGAACGGATGCTGGAAGAAGCTGCACATCAGCACGCGCGAATCGCCCGCGAACGCCGCCTCGGTGCCGTTGCCGTGGTGCACGTCGAAATCGACGATCGCCACGCGTTGGAGGCCATGGACGTCGAGTGCATGGCGCGCCGCGACCGCTATGTTGTTGAAGAAGCAAAAGCCCATTGCGCGAGCGGGTTCCGCATGATGGCCCGGCGGGCGCACGCTGCAGAACGCGTTCTCGTAGCGCCCTGCGATCACCGCGTCGGTGGCCGCGATCGCGGCACCCGCTGCACGCAGCGCCGCCTGCCACGTGTGCGGATTCATCAGCGTGTCGGGGTCGATGCTCGCGTAGCCTTCCTTGGGCGCCGTGTTGCGGATGAAGTCGATGTGCGCCTGGGTGTGGACGCGCAGCAGCTCCGCCTCGGTCGCGAGCGGCGCGGATTCGTCGCGCTCGATCAGCGCGTCGATGCGGCTCGCGATCAGCTGGTCTTCGATGGCCTGCAGACGCGCGGGGCATTCGGGATGCCATTCGCCCATCTCGTGCAGCAGGAAATCGGGGTGAGAGAAGAAACCGGTCGTCATGAGTCGCACTGGCCGCGGGCTTCGCGAATGCGCGCGGCCGCGGGTCTCCTTCTGTCTTTTGTCTGGCGGCGCGCCGGCCGGCGCGCGAACAGACACCACGTTACCACAGCGACCTGGTGCTCACGCGCCACGCCGGCGCGCAACGGCCCAATTCCCGTAAGGCGCTCGGTTATACTGCCCGGGTTCTTCCTGGACCGCTCTCCCCCCCTTCTCGCTCATGACGCTCAAGACCGCTCTGTCCGCCTCCAGCCGCCCACGTCGCACGACCCTCGCACTCGCGCTTTGCGTTGCGGCGTCGTTGTGCACCGGCGCGGCGCGCGCGCAAACTGCCGCGCCGAAATCGCGACAGACGCCGCTCACCCTCGCGCAGGCACAGCCGCAAACGCCGACGCAGGGCCAGACGTTCGAGGAGGAAATCGTTCCGCAGCGCTACGCCAACAACCCGGACGTCGACGGCTTCATCAACGACATGGTGGCGCGCTACGACTTCGATCCCACGGCGCTGCACGCGCTCTTCGCGAGCGCGAACTATTCGGCGACGGCGGTCAAGCTCGTTACGCCCTCGCCCGTTCCGGGCGTGAAGAACTGGCGCGCGTATCAGGCCCGCTTCCTCGACCCAGTGCGCATCAATGCGGGTGTGCGCTTCTGGCGCGCGAACCAGGCCACGCTGCAGCGCGCCTCGGAAGAGTTTGGCGTGCCGCCCGAGGTGATCGTCGGCATCATCGGCGTGGAGACGATCTACGGCCGCTACATGGGCAACTTCCGTGTGCTCGACGCGCTGACCACGCTCGCCTTCGACTATCCGAACACGCCGAATCGCGCGGAGCGCATGGCAACGTTCCGCAAGAATCTCGAGGACTACCTCGTGTGGACGCGCGACGCGCAAATCGATCCGTCGTCGGTGCTCGGCTCGTACACAGGCGCAATCGGCATTCCGCAGTTCCTGCCGAGCAGCATCGTGCAGTATGCGGTGGACTACGAGGGCAACAATCACATCGACCTGCGCGCGAGCACGGCCGACGCGATCGGCAGCGTGGCGAACTATCTGCGGCAGAACGGCTGGGAGTCGGGCCGGCCCGTAGTGTGGAAAATCGCCACCGATGCAGGCAGCCTCGGCATTGCACAGGCAGCTGCGGACGGCAAGCCGGAACCGCGCTGGCCGCTTAGCCAGTTGCTGCGCTCAGGTCTCGTGCTCGATCAGCCGGACGTGGACATCGGCGCCGAGGCGAGCACGCCTATCACGGTGATCGACCTGCCTACGCCGGGCCGCGGGACCGAGTACAAGCTGGGGCTCAAGAACTTCTATGTGCTCACGCGCTATAACCGTAGCTTCTTCTATGCGCTCGCGGTGTATCAGCTCGGTATGCGCGTGAAGGCGCAGATGCTGGCGACGCAGCCGGGCGTGGGCGTGGGCCCGGCGAACGGAAATGGCGGGAATGGTGGCAATGGCGGCAACGACATAAACAGCGCCCCTAATGGTACGGGCACGACGCCACCCGCACAGCAAGACTAATTTCAGCGGCACAAAACAAAACGGCCTTCGGAAAACCCCGAAGGCCGTTTTTGCATCTACGCTTCAATCAAGCGGGAAACACACCGGTCGAGAGATAGCGGTCACCGCGATCGCAGACGATGAACACGATCGTCGCGTTCTCGAGCTGGCGCGCAAGACGCATCGCCACCTCGCATGCGCCGCCCGACGAAATCCCCGCGAAAATGCCTTCGACCGAGGCCAGACGGCGCGCCATGTTCTCGGCGGCGGCCTGGCTCACGTTCTCCACGCGATCCACGCGGCTGCGGTCGAAAATCTTCGGCATATACGCTTCGGGCCACTTGCGGATGCCCGGAATGCGCGAGCCTTCTTCCGGCTGCGCGCCCACGATCTCGATGGCCTGATTCTTTTCCTTCAGGAACTGGGACGTGCCCATGATCGTGCCAGTCGTGCCCATCGACGAAACGAAGTGCGTGATGCGCCCTTCGGTGTCGCGCCAGATTTCCGGGCCAGTGGTCTCGTAATGCGCAAGCGGATTGTCGGGGTTGGCGAACTGGTCGAGGATGATGCCCTTGCCGTCGCGCTGCATTTGCTCGGCGAGGTCGCGCGCATATTCCATGCCGCCCTTGACCGGCGTGAGCATGATTTCGGCGCCGTACGCGGCCATGCTCTGGCGGCGCTCGACCGAGAGGTCCTCCGGCATGATGAGCACCATCTTGTAGCCGCGGATAGCCGCCGCCATGGCGAGCGCAATGCCCGTATTGCCGCTCGTCGCTTCGATCAGCGTGTCGCCCGGCTTGATGCGGCCGCGCTCTTCAGCTTTGCGGATCATCGAGAGCGCCGGGCGGTCCTTCACCGACCCAGCCGGGTTGTTGCCTTCGAGCTTCGCGAGAATGACGTTATTGCGAGCGCGGATTTCGTCGTCCGGCAGGCGAACGAGTTGCACGAGCGGTGTATTGCCGATCGTGTCTTCAATGGTCTTGTAGGGCATGGGAATGGCAGTGAGGCGCGATGACGTGATCCATCGATTCTAAACCACGCGGGCAGCGACCGCTGGAGACCCATAACGCGTGTATGGACGCAGGCAGGCGACCCAACCTCAAGGCGCAGCAAAAAGCCCGCGGGCGAGGCCGCGGGTCAACGTCGCGGGCTGACATCACCTGAGCGACACCTGAAGGAGACTGCGCCCCGCGCAGTGACGATACTCCACGCGCGGGGTAAAACAGCAGCGGATGCCTACTTCTTGACCGCCACGGTAGCCGGTTGCGGCGCAACCGACTGCGCCCCCGCCTTCGCGGGCGTTGCCTGTGCAACCTTCGCCTGCGCCGTCTGGCCATTCGCGGGACCGACCGACAATCCTTCGGCCTGCAAACGTTCGACCGTGTGGCCGCCCAGGCCCTTCACGCGCTTGCCGAGGTCAGCGGCATCCTTGTACGGGCCGTGCGCGCCGCGCTCGTCGAGAATGGCTTTGGCGCGCGCGGGCCCAATGCCCTTGATGCCGCGAAGCGCGTCTTCGTTGGCCGTGTTGACGTCCACGGCCGCGAAGGCGTGGCTGAATACGGCCAGAAGCGCGGCCGCCGCAAGGATTTTTCGGAACATGCTGGATCTCCCTGGAAACGCCGGCGACCATCGCCGGCGAGGAGAGTCCAGTTTATGAAGTCAGCGCTTCGCGTTACACCTGGCCAGAAAGCCAACGTACGTAACGATCCACGCCTTCCTGCACCGTCAGGAACGGTGCGTCGTAGCCCGCTGCGCGCAGCTTCGACTGGTCCGCTTGCGTGAAGCACTGATACTTGCCGCGCAGCGCGTCGGGGAACGGGATGTACTCGATCAGCCCTTCCTTGACCTGCTCAGCGAGCGAGAGCGCGGGCTTGCCTTCCATCGCACGCAGCGTGTTCACCACGGTCGTGGCGATGTCGTTGAACGGCTGCGCACGGCCGCTGCCCAGATTGAAGATGCCCGTCTTCTCCGGATGATCGAAGAAGAACAGGTTCACCTTCACCACGTCCTCGACGGAAACGAAGTCGCGCGTCTGCTCGCCCGGCGCGTAGCCGTTGTACTCGCCGAACAGTTTCACTCGCCCTTCTGCGCGGAACTGGTTGAAGTTGTGGAACGCCACCGAGGCCATGCGCGCCTTGTGCGTCTCGCGCGGACCATAGACATTGAAGTAGCGAAAGCCCGCAATCTGGCTTTGCGCGGTGGGCAGCACGCGGCGGATCACCTGATCGAACAGGAACTTCGAGTAGCCGTACACGTTCAGCGGCGCTTCCACTTCACGTTCTTCGACGAAGCGCGTCGAGCCGCCATAGATCGCCGCCGACGACGCATACAGAAACTGCACGCGCTGCGCGAGGCACGTGTCGAGCACGGCGCGGCTATAGCGGAAGTTGTTGTCCATCATGTAGCGGCCGTCGGTTTCCATCGTGTCCGAACAGGCACCTTCGTGGAACACCGCGCGCACGTCGCCGAAGTCGCCGCGCGCAAAGCGCTCGACGAACTCGGTCTTGTCGATGTAGTCGTCGATCTCGCAATCGACGAGGTTCTTGAACTTGTCCGCGCGGGTGAGATTGTCGACGGCGATGATGCGGTCTTCGCCGCGTTCGTTCAGCGCCTTGACGATGTTGCTGCCGATGAAGCCGGCCGCGCCGGTGACGATGAGGGTCATGATAGGTCTGCGGTGACGAGGTTCACGCGAGGTTGATGCCCCGCCGGAAAAACTCTCCGGAGAATCCGGCCGGGGTGCGAGCGCTGCGCGCTCGCGTGCACAACGTTATTGAAAGAGTTCGTCGTAATCGACGGTGGCCGTACCGAGCTTGCCGACCACGATGCCGGCCGCCCGATTCGCGAGCGCAACGCCCTCGACGAGCGGCAAACCCGCGCCCAGCATGACCGCGACAGTCGCGATCACCGTGTCGCCGGCGCCCGAGACATCATACACTTCGCGCGCGTCAGCCGCCGCATGCACCGCGCCGTCATCGGAAAAGAGCGTCATACCCTCTTCCGAGCGCGTGAGCAGCAGCGCGTCGAACTGCAGTTCGCGGCGCAGCTTCGTCACGCGCGCGTGCAGGTCTTCCTCGGACTTCCAGGTGCCCACCACTTCGCGCAGCTCCGCGCGGTTCGGCGTGATGAGGCTCGCGCCGCGATAGCGCTCCCAGTCGTCGCCCTTGGGATCGACCAGCACCGCCTTGCCCGCGGCGCGCGCCTTCGCGATCATCTGCGTGACGTGCGTGAGGCCGCCCTTCGCGTAGTCGGAAAGCAGGATCACGTCGTGCGTGGGCAACAGCGCATCGAACCGCGTGAGGCCGGCGAGCAGGATCTCGTGCGCGGGCGTGTCTTCGAAGTCCACGCGCAAAAGCTGTTGCTGGCGCGAAAGCACGCGCAGCTTGATGGTGGTCGGCAACGCGGGATCGCGCTCGAGATACGCGTTCACATTGCTTTCGTCGAGCAGCTCGACGATGCGCTCGCCGGGTTCGTCGTGGCCCACCACGCACAGAAGGCCCGCGTGGGCGCCGAGCGCCGCCGCGTTGCGCGCGACGTTCGCGGCGCCGCCCAGGCGGTCTTCCTTGCGCTGCACATGCACGACCGGCACCGGCGCTTCCGGCGAGATGCGATTGACGTCGCCGAACCAGTAGCGGTCGAGCATGACGTCGCCCACCACGAGCACGCGCGAGGTAGCGAGCTTCTCGCGCGGCACGACGCGCACTTCGGGCGCGATAGCAGTGGCAAGCGCAGTCACGGGCGTGCCTTCAGGCTGCGGAGTTTGCGAGATTGACATGAGGCCGCCCAATCGAGTGATAGTCAATGCCGAGCTCCGCCATGGTGTCGGGCTCGTAGAGGTTGCGTCCGTCGAAGATACGCGGAGCCTTGAGCACCTTCTTCAAATGCGCGAAATCGGGTGCCTTGAAGGCGGTCCATTCGGTGACGATCACGAGCGCGTCCGCGCCCGTGAGCGCGTCGTCCTGGCTCGACGCGAACGTAAGACGGGCGTGCTGCTCCGGCACGTGCGCGAGATCGAGCGCGAACACGCGCTGCGCCTCCTCGGCCGCGACCGGGTCCCACGCAGCCACTGTGGCGCCGCGCTCGAGCAGGTCGGCGATCAGGCGACGGCTCGGCGCTTCACGCATGTCGTCCGTGTTCGGCTTGAACGCGAGGCCCCAAACGGCGAAGTGCTTGCCGTTGAGGTCGTCGCCGCACACCCTGGCGATCTTCTTCACGAGCACTTCCTTCTGGCCGTGATTGACCTCCTCGACGGCTTCGAGCACGCGCAGGTTCTGGCCCGACTCCGCAGCCGTGCGGATCAGCGCCTGCACGTCCTTCGGGAAACACGAGCCGCCATAGCCGCAGCCCGCATACAGAAAGTGATAGCCGATGCGCGGATCGGAGCCGATGCCGCGGCGCACCGATTCGATGTCGGCGCCCACGCGGTCTGCGAGATTCGCCATCTCATTCATGAACGAGATGCGCGTGGCGAGCATGGCGTTGGCCGCGTACTTCGTGAATTCGGCGGAGCGCACGTCCATGTAGATCGTGCGTTCGTGATTGCGGTTGAACGGCGCGTAGAGGCGCTTCATCTTCTCGCGCGCGGCGTTGCCGTTCTCGTCCTCGTCGAGGCCGATGATGATGCGATCCGGGCGCATGAAGTCGTCCACGGCCGCGCCCTCTTTCAGGAACTCGGGGTTCGAGACGACCGAGAAGCGATGGTCCACGCTATGCGCGAGGCCACGCCTGGCAAGCTCTTCGGCCAGCACGCCGTGCACGCGCTGCGCCGTGCCGACCGGCACCGTCGATTTGTCGACGACCACCTTGAAGCCGTTCATGTGGCGGCCGATGCTGCGCGCCGCCTCGAGCACATACTGGAGGTCAGCCGAGCCGTCTTCGTCAGGCGGCGTGCCCACGGCGATGAACTGCACTTCGCCATGCTCGACGCTCGCCTCGATGTCGGTGGAAAACGTGATGCGCCCGGCCGCGCGGTTGCGCGCGATGAGTTCGAGCAGCCCTGGCTCGTGAATCGGGACGCCGCCGCCATTCAGGATATCGATCTTGCGCGGATCGACATCGAGGCAAAACACGTCGTGGCCGATTTCGGCAAGACACGCACCGGTGACGAGGCCGACGTAGCCGGTACCGACAATGGTGATCTTCATAGGCGCTCCGGTGACAGATGCTGATGTTGTATTGACTGTGTGCGTGGCCGGCGAGGTGCGGCCGGCCAAGTGTGGCAGCCGAGGCGCCCGGCAGCGGGCGCGCGCCCCGAGGCTCAGCTCGACGCGGGAACCGGCTCGACGCGGCGCGGCGCATAGGTTTCCCAGCCGCTGCAGCCCGGACACTGCCAGTAGAACAGGCGCGCCCGGAAGCCGCAGTTCTGGCAGGTGTAGCGAGGCAGGTTCTTGGTGCGCTGCTGGAGCAGCTTGCGCATCAGCTCGAGTTCGCTGCGGCGCGGCTCTTCGGCCGTCGCCTGCTGCGCTTCGAGCAGGCGCGCCATGCCGGCGAGGTTCGGCGACTTTTGCATCTGCGTGCGGGCGAGCGTATGCGCCGCATCGGCGCCGCGCAGCGCGGCGACGTGCTTGTAGGCGACGTCCAGCAGATCGTTCGACGGATACGCATCGACCCACGTCGTGAGCAATTGTGCGCCCTCTTCGGCGCGGCCGAGCGTCTCATACGCCTTCATGACCTTTTCGGCAACGAGCGGCAGATAAGCGGGATTCTGCGCTTCGACTTCGCGCCAGTGGCCAAGCGCCGTCTCGCAATCGCCGCTTGCCGCATCGACGTCGCCCGCGAGGATCGTCGCGCGCACGTTCTGCGCATTGGCCTTGAGCGCGAGCGCGAGCTGACGGCGCGCTTCGTCGGGCTTCTTCTGCTGGAGCGCTTCCTGCGCCAGTTCGCAATGGAACTGGGCGATCTCGAGGTCGAGCGATGCCGCGCCCATCGTTTCGAGATGACGCGCGGTGTCGATGCAGCGGTTCCAGTCCTTCTCGATCTCGTAGATCGCGAGCAGCGCGCGCTGCGCGCCAAGCGCGAAGTCGCCTGACTTGAGCTTGCCGAAGGTTTCTTCGGCGCGGTCGAGCATGCCCGCCTTCAGGAAGTCCTGGCCGAGTTCATACAGCGCGTGGTCGCGCTCGTTGACAGGCAGATCGGAGCGCGAAAGCAGATTCTGATGCACGCGGATCGCGCGATCGGTCTCGCCGCGGCGGCGAAACAGATTGCCGAGCGCGAAGTGCAGTTCGACGGTTTCGGGATCGAGCTTGGCGACCTCGATGAACGCGTCGATGGCCTTGTCCGGCTGCTCGTTGAGCAGGAAATTCAGGCCGCGAAAATACGAACGCGGCAGGTTGGCGCTTTCGGAAAGGAGTGCCTTCAGGTCGTAGCGCGACGCCATCCAGCCGAGCGCGAAAGCCACGGGAATGACGAGGAGCCACCAAAAATCGAGATCCATGCGAGCGATGGTATGAGCGGAAAATCAGCCGCACGCGAAGAGGCGCGCGGCACGGCAATACAAAATCAGATGAGCGGCGGCAGCGGCGGCTCGGCACTCGGCGTGGGCGTTTCACGCGCCACGCGCAGGTCGCGTTTGAGGCGGCCGTTTTCCATGCGCAGCCGGAACACGCCGGGCAGCGCGGAAAGCAGCCCCGCCAGCAGCCCCACCACAAAAAAAGCGAGGCCGATCAGGATCAGCGGAGCCTGCCACGAATATCCGGCCAGAAAATTCAGCGTCGCGGTTTGCGTGTTGGCGAGCGCGAGTACGAGCAGCAGTACGAACACCAGCACACGGATGACCCAGGCGATCAATCTCATTGAAGGATTCTCTTGGCAGTTGAGAAAGGCGCCGGCGAGGCGGACATGCTGCGTCGCAGCACAAGCCGCGCCGAAGTGTCCCGTATTGTAATTGAACGGCTCGCGCACCGACACGTGCAGATCAATCCGGGGCGCTGACGCAGACAGTGTCGAAAAGGCGCAGACGAAAAAAAAGCGCCGGGGTTGTTCACCCCAGCGCTTTTTACCGGTCCATGCATTCTGGCCATCTGGCATTGACCGCCGACGACCGCAATCGCCCGATCGAAATCGATCCAACGCTTACAGGTCGTCGTCCGGCTCGTCCGCCTTCAGCGGCTCGCCCGAATTGCGGTCCACGCGCTCGCGCAGTTCCTTGCCCGGCTTGAAGTGCGGTACGAACTTCTCAGGTACCAGCACCTTTTCACCCGACTTGGGATTGCGCCCAACGCGCGACGGCCGACGATTCAGGCCGAAGCTGCCAAAGCCGCGAATTTCGATGCGATGGCCCTTGGCAAGTGCCTCGGACATCGCATCGAGCATCGTCTTGACCGCGAAATCCGCATCCTTGAGAACAAGTTGCGGAAATCGCGTAGCCAGCTGCGCGACCAATTCAGATTTGGTCATACTTCAGCTTGCCCCCGTTTGAGGCTTACTGGTTCTGGCCGTCGAGCTTGGCCTTGAGCAGCGCGCCGAGGTTGGTCGTGCCGGTGGCAGCCGCACCCGTGTCCGACGACATGCTGCGCAGTGCTTCCTGCGTCTCAGCCGAGTCCTTAGCCTTGATCGACAGGTTGATGCCGCGCGACTTGCGATCGATGTTGATGATCATCGCGTTGACCTTGTCGCCTTCCTTCAGCACGTTGCGAGCATCTTCCACGCGGTCTTGCGCGATTTCCGAAGCACGCAGGTAGCCTTCAACGTCGGCGTTCAGGGTGATAACTGCACCCTTTGCGTCGACCGACTTGACCACGCCGTCAACCGTCGAACCCTTGTCGTTGACAGCAACGAAGTTGCTGAACGGGTCGCCTTCGAGCTGCTTGATACCGAGCGAAATGCGTTCCTTCTCGACGTCGATGCCCAGAACCACGGCTTCGACTTCGTCGCCCTTCTTGTACTTGCGAACGGCTTCTTCGCCCGTTTCCGACCACGACAGGTCCGAAAGGTGAACCAGACCATCGATGCCGCCAGGCAGACCGATGAACACGCCGAAGTCGGTAATCGACTTGATCGCGCCCTGGAGCTTGTCGCCCTTCTTGAAGTTGCGGCTGAAGTCATCCCACGGGTTCGGCTTGCACTGCTTCATGCCGAGCGAGATGCGGCGGCGGTCTTCGTCGATCTCGAGGACCATGACTTCGACTTCGTCGCCCAGCTGGACAACCTTCGACGGAGCAACGTTCTTGTTGGTCCAGTCCATTTCCGACACGTGAACCAGGCCTTCGATGCCCGATTCGACTTCGACGAACGCGCCGTAGTCGGTGATGTTCGTGACCTTACCGAACAGGCGCGTGCCCGACGGGTAACGGCGCGAGATGCCTTCCCACGGATCGTCGCCCAGTTGCTTGATACCGAGCGAAACGCGGTTCTTTTCCTGGTCGAACTTGAGGATCTTTGCGGTGACTTCCTGGCCAACCGAGAGAACTTCGCTCGGGTGACGCACGCGACGCCATGCGATGTCGGTGATGTGCAGCAGGCCGTCGATACCGCCGAGGTCCACGAACGCGCCGTAGTCGGTGATGTTCTTGACCACGCCGTTGACGATCGCGCCTTCCTTCAGCGTTTCGAGCAGCTTTGCGCGCTCTTCGCCTTGCGTGGCTTCGATCACTGCGCGGCGCGACAGCACGACGTTGTTACGCTTGCGGTCGAGCTTGATGACGCGGAATTCGAGCGTCTTGCCTTCGTACGGCGTCGTGTCCTTGACCGGACGCGTGTCGACGAGCGAACCCGGCAGGAACGCGCGGATGCCGTTGACCATGACGGTCATGCCGCCCTTGACCTTGCCCGTGATCGTGCCGGTCACGAGTTCGTTGTTGTCGAGGGCCTTTTCCAGCGAGAGCCACGAAGCGAGACGCTTCGCCTTGTCGCGCGACAGGATGGTGTCGCCGTAGCCGTTTTCCAGCGCGTCGATCGCGACGGAAACGAAATCACCCGCCTGAACCTCCACTTCGCCCTGGTCGTTCAGGAATTCCTCGATGGGAATATAAGCCTCGGACTTCAGGCCAGCGTTCACGACCACGAAGTTGTGGTCGACGCGCACGACTTCAGCGGAGATGACTTCGCCGGCGCGCATGTCCTGGCGGGTCAGCGACTCTTCGAACAGAGCCGCAAAGGATTCAGTATTGGGGGTGGAGGTTTGCAGGTCGGACATAAAAATCTGGATTTGCATGGTTTTCGCTGCTCCGCTGGCCAGTCTTGACTGCGGGGCGTTGAGGCCGGAGCGCTTACGTTCGCGGCACAGATGCAAAAGCCACACTGGGTTAAAGGGTTTAACACACGCCCTGTTTCATTCCAGGGCACCAACAGGCACTGCTACTACTTTCTTTACTGCGTTTTGCCGCGTACGTGAGTTACCGCACCGGTCGCAGTTGGCTCGACTCCTGATACCACTGCACCACCTGTTCGACCGCCTGGTCGACGGAGAGCGCCGAAGTATCGAGAAGCTGCGCATCCGCTGCGGGCTTGAGCGGCGCGGCTGCGCGGTTACTGTCGCGCGCGTCGCGTTCACGCAAATCCCGAAGCAAGTCATCCATATTAGCAGAAAAACCTTTTTGGATCAATTGCTTATGCCGGCGGGCCGCGCGGGCCTCCACGCTGGCCGTCAAAAACACCTTCAGGACGGCGTCGGGGAAGATCACGGTGCCCATGTCGCGGCCATCCGCGACGAGTCCGGGCAGCTTGCGAAACGCGCGCTGGCGCGCCACGAGCGCCGTGCGCACGGCCGGATGCGCGGCGATCATCGAGGCGCGGTTACCCACTTCCTCGGCGCGGATTTCGTTCGAAACGTCAACGCCGTCGAGCTGCGCAAGGCCTTCGCGGAACGTGATATGGAGATCGTCGATCAGCTTCGCCAGGCTCCCGGCGTCGTCGGCCGCGATCGCGTAGCGCACGCTAGCGAGCGCCGCCAGCCGGTACAGCGCGCCGCTATCGAGCAGGTGAAAGCCGAGTTGCGCCGCGACCAGCGCGGCCACCGTGCCCTTGCCGGAAGCGGTCGGGCCGTCGATCGTGATAACGGGCGTCGGATAAAAGGGACGGGTCGATTTCATGCGGCAAAGGTACTCGGCTTCGTTTGAATCAAGGTTGCGCGAGCGCCAGGAAGCGCTCGAAATAATCGGGGAACGTCTTGCCGACGCACTTCGGGTCGTTGATCCTCACCGGCACGCCGCCGAGGCTCACGAGCGAGAAGCACATCGCCATGCGGTGATCGTCGTAAGTGTCGATCGCGGCGTTCGGCGTGAGTTTCTCGGGCGGGCGCACGATCAGGTAATCCGGGCCCTCTTCCACGTTCGCGCCTACCTTGCGCAGCTCCGTGGCCATCGCGGCGATGCGGTCGGTTTCCTTCACGCGCCAGCTCGCGATATTGCGCAGCGTGGTCGCGCCGTCGGCGAACAACGCGGCCACAGCGATCGTCATGGCCGCGTCGGGAATCAGGTTGAAGTCCATGTCGATGGGGTCGAGCTTGCCGTGATCGTTGCCAATCCCGCGCACCTCGATCCAGTCGTCGGCGACCGTGACGTTCGCGCCCATGCGCATGAGCGCCGCCGCGAACTCGACGTCGCCCTGGATGCTCGATCGCCCCACGCCTTCCACGCGAATCGGTCCGCCGCCGATCGCGCCCGCGGCGAGGAAATAAGACGCGGAAGACGCGTCGCCTTCCACCATGATCTTGCCCGGCGACTGGTAGCGCACGCCCGCCGGAATCTCGAAGCGATGCCAGCCGTGGCGCTCGACCTTCACGCCGAAGCGCTCCATCAGCTTGATCGTGATCTCGATATAGGGCTTCGAGATCAGTTCGCCGTCCACTTCGACGATCGTCACGCCGTCCTTGGCGCGCACGAGCGGCAGCGTCATCAGCAGCGCGGTGAGGAACTGGCTCGACACGTCGCCGCGCACGCGGATGGGCGCTTCGACCGAAATCGGCGCCGGGCGGATGCGCAGCGGCGGAAAGCCTTCATTCTCTTCGTAATCGATCTTCGCACCGATCTGGCGCAGACCGTCCACGAGGTCGCCGATGGGCCGCTCATGCATGCGCGGCACGCCGTGAATGCGGTAGTCACCGCCGTTCACCGCGAGCGCGGCCGTGAGCGGACGCACCGCCGTGCCCGCGTTGCCGAGAAAGAGATCCGCGCGCACCGCCTGGAACGCGCCGCGCGTGCCCTGCACGACGCAGGTGTCGCCCTCGCGCTTCAACTTCACGCCGAGCTTTTCGAGCGCGTCGATCATGACGCGCGTGTCGTCGGAGTCGAGCAGGTTCGTGATGGTCGTTTCGCCCTCGGCCAGCGCCGCGAGCAGCAGCACGCGGTTCGAGATGCTCTTCGAGCCGGGCAGACGGATCGTGCCGGACGCACGGGTGAACGGTCCGAGATCGAGGTGTTCCATGAGCGTGTCCTGAGAATGCCTTGGGTTGCAGCCTGGTTTTTGTGGCGCTCGCTCGCGCCGTCGGGCTTGGTCCTGCTTGCTTATTTGCCTGATGCTGCGTCGATGGCCGCCGCGCCCTTGCCGCCGCGCTCCTGCCACGCCTCGCGCGCCGCGCGCGAACGCGCGAACACGGTTTCGAGCGCCGCGCCGTCGCCAGCGTCGATGGCCGCGCGCAGCTTCGCGAGCACTTCAGTGTAGCCGTCGAGTTCTGCGAGCAGCGCTGCGCGGTTCGCGAGGCACACGTCGCGCCACATTTCGGGGCTCGACGCGGCGATGCGCGTGAAGTCGCGGAAGCCGCCCGCGGCGAACGAGAACTTCAACTGGGCGTCGGGCGAAGCAAGAATCTGGTCGACGAGCGCAAACGACAACACGTGCGGCAGATGGCTCACCGAAGCGAACACGCGATCGTGCTGCGCGGCCGGCATCTCGCCGATCACGGCGCCCGTGGCGCGCCACATCGCGGCAATGCGCTCCACCGATGCCGGCGCGTTTTCCTCGAGCGGGCACAGCACGACGTTGCGGCCCACGTAGAGATCGGGCAACGCGGCATCGACGCCGCTCGACTCGCGCCCGGCGATGGGGTGTCCCGGCACGAACTGCGCAATGCGTGCGCCGAGCGCGGCACGAGCCGCGGCGATCACGTCGCTCTTGGTACTGCCGGCGTCGGTGACGATGGTTTCGCTCCCGAGGTGCGGCGCGATGCGCTCGAGCAAAGCCTGGGTTTGCGCAACGGGAGCCGCGATCAGCACGATGTCAGCGCCGTCGAGCGCCGCGGCGAGTGTCGTTTCGTCGTCGAGCGTCGCGGCAGCATCGATCACGCCCAGTTCGAGCGCGCGCGACACCGACTTTGCGCTACGCCCCACGCCGATCACCTGAGCGCCTTTCGCACCGTGCGAGCCACGCTCGCGCAACGCGCGCGCCAGCGACCCGCCGATCAGGCCCACGCCGAAAATCACCAGTTTGTTAAACGAAAACGCACTCACGACGTCACCGAAAAAAGTAAAGGTTGCGCGCTCAAGACGCGCTCATTAGGCACCAAGCGCCCGCTCGAGGGCCGCGACGAATGCGGCGTTCTCCTCGGGCAAGCCGATCGTCACACGCAACCACTGCGGCAGACCGTAGTTGCCCACCGGCCGCACGATCACGGCTTGCTTGAGCAGCGCGAGGTTCACGCGCTCGCCGGCGGCATCGTCGGCTGCGTCCTTCGCCACGCGCACCAGCACGAAATTGCCGTCCGAAGGCACGTATTCGAGGCCGAGGCGCTCGAACGCCGCGGTGAGCGTGCGATAGCCTTGCGCGTTGAGCGCCGCGCTGCGCTCGAGGAACGGCGTGTCGCCGAGTGCGGCAATAGCCGCCGCCTGCGCAAGCGTGTTGACGTTGAACGGCTGACGCAGACGGTTGAGCAGATCGGTCAGTTCCGGCTGTGCAATCGCAAAGCCAATGCGCAGGCCCGCAAGCCCATAGGCCTTCGAGAACGTGCGCGAAACGAGCAGGTTCGGATAGCGGCGCACCCACTCGATCGAGTCGTAGCGCTTCTCCGCCGCGAGGTATTCCGTGTACGCCTCGTCGAGCACGACCACGACGCGCGCGGGCACCTTCGCGATGAACGTCTCGAGCTCCGCGCCTTCGATGAACGTGCCGGTCGGGTTGTTCGGGTTCGCCACGAACACGAGGCGCGTGTCGTCATCGATCGCCGCGAGCATCGCGTCGAGATCGTGGCCATAGCGCACGGCCGGCGTCACGATATGGCGTGCGCCGAGGCCCTGGGTCGCGAGTGCGTAGACCGCGAACGAGTACTGCGAATAGACGATCGACTGGCCACGCTCGACGTACGCATGCGCGGCCATTTCGAGAATATCGTTGCTGCCGTTGCCGAGTGTGATCCACTCGGGCGGCACGTCGTAGCGCGCGGCCAGCGCGGCCTTCAGCTCGAACGCGTTCGAATCGGGATAGCGCCCCAAGTCGCTCGCCGCCTGCGCAATTGCGCGCTGCGCCGATTCGGGCACGCCAAGCGGATTCTCGTTCGACGCGAGCTTCACGATGCGCGCTTCGTCGAGCCCGAACTCGCGGGCGACTTCGGAAATCGGTTTGCCGGCGATGTAAGGCGCGATTGCGCGCACATACGAGGGGCCGAAATGCGTGGTCATGCGTCTCTCCAGGGCACAAGGCGGGGCTCAAGGCGCCGGGCGTACAACGGGTCTGTTCCGGACGGATCGGGAAAGGCGCGCCGCCCGGCTCCTCATGCGGCGGGCGGCGCTCAGCGGCGGCGGCCCGCCCGCGCCTTCCGCGCTTTAGCGCGCGCGCGGATACGAGCCGAGGATCTTCAGATACGCGGCCTTCTTGCTGAGTTCGTCGAGCGCCGCGGCCACGGCAGGTTCGTCGCGATGGCCTTCGAAGTCGATGTAGAAGTAGTACTCCCACGTGCTGCCGACGCGCGCAGGCCGCGACTCGAAACGCGTCATCGACACGCTGTGGCGCGCGAGCGGCTCGAGCAGCTTGTACACCGCGCCCGGCTCGTTCTTCACCGAGACGATCATCGAAGTCTGGTCGCGGCCCGTCGCGCCCGCCGGCTGCTTGCCGATCATCACAAAGCGCGTGCGGTTGTGCGGGTCGTCCTGGATCAGCGCGTTCGCGATCAGGAGACCGTAATGCGTAGCGGCGCGGTCGCCTGCAATCGCGGCAACCGTCGGATCGGCAGCGGCGAGGCGCGCGGCCTCCGCATTGCTCGACACAGGCTGACGCTCGAGTTGCGGCGCGTTTGCGGTCAGCCAGTGCTGGCACTGCGCAAGCGCCTGCGGGTGCGCGCACACGCGTTTTACGCCGCTCAGGTTGCCGCTTTGCGTCATCAGGTTGTGCTGAATCGGCAATGCGATTTCGCCGCCAATGACGAGCTGCGTTTCGAGGAACAGGTCGAGCGTGCGCGAAACGGCGCCTTCGGTCGAATTCTCGACCGGCACGACGCCGAACTCGGCGGCGCCCGCCTCGACCGAGCGGAACACCTCGTCGATCGACGGGCACGGCAGGCCTTCGATCGACTGACCGAAGTACTGGTACATCGCCTGTTCGCTATAGGTGCCGACCGGGCCGAGGAACGCGGCCGAAATCGTCTTTTCGAGCGAGCGGCTCGCGGCCATGATCTCGCGCCAGATCGCGCTGATGTGATCGTTGCCGAGCGGGCCATCGCTCATGTTCTGCAGGCGCTCGATCACCTGAAGCTCGCGCTCCGGGCGAAATACCGGCGCGTTGAAATGCTTCTTGACCTCGCCTACTTCGAGCGCGACCGAGGCGCGCTGATTCAGGAGCGCGATGAGCTGTGCGTCGATCGCATCGATGCGTTCGCGCAGCGGCTTGAGTTGGGAGTTGAGTTCGTCGTCCATGCGTGAAACCGGCAATTGGAAAGGATGCACACCAGGCGTGATTCAGGCGTGCTTCGCCTCGAATTCCTTCATGTACTCGACCAGCGCCTTCACTGCCTCGAGCGGCACCGCGTTGTAAATCGATGCCCGCATGCCGCCGACGGACTTGTGGCCCTTCAGCTGCAACAGCCCGCGCGCTTTGGCGCCGGCGAGGAAATCCGCGTTACGTGTTTCGTCGGCGAGGAAGAACGGCACGTTCATCCGCGAGCGCGCACGGCGCTCCACCTGGTTGTTATAGAAGCTGCTTGCATCGATCGTGTCGTAGAGCAGCTTCGCTTTTTCCACATTGCGCGCCTCGATGACTTCGAGGCCGCCCTGGCGCTTGAGCCACTTGAACACGAGCCCGGCGATATAGATCGCGTAGGTGGGCGGCGTGTTGAACATCGAATTGTTCGCGGCCACAGTCTTCCATTCGAACGCCGAAGGACAGATCGGCATCGAGCGGTCGAGCAGGTCCTCGCGCACGATCACGACCGTCACACCCGCCATGCCGATGTTCTTCTGCGCGCCGCCGTAAAGCACGCCGTACTTGGCGATGTCCATGGGTCGCGACAGGATGTGCGACGAGGCGTCGGCCACGAGCGGAATGTCGCCGAGGTCGGGAATCTCGAAGGTCTCGACGCCGTCGATCGTCTCGTTCGTGCACAGATGCACGTAGGCGGGGTCGTCGGAGAGCTTCCACTCGCCCTTCGGCGGCGAATGCGTGAAGCCGGCCTCGGTGCGCCCCGTCGCGGCGATATGCGCCTCGCCGTACTTGAGCGCTTCCTTCTGCGACTTCTGCGACCACGAGCCGGTGACAACGAAGTCGGCGCGCGGCTTCGAGCCAAAGAGGTTCAGCGGCACGATCGCGTTCTCGCCAATGCCGCCGCCCTGCAGGAACAGAATCTGGTGACTTGCGGGCACCTGCATCAACTCGCGCAGATCGAGCAGCGCCTCGGCGTGGATCTGCATGAATTCCGGGCCACGATGGCTCATTTCCATCACGCCCATGCCGCTGCCGTGCCAGTCGAGCATTTCGTCAGCGGCCTGACGCAGGACCTCTTCTGGCAACGCTGCCGGTCCGGCTGAGAAGTTGTAGACGCGCATCGTAAAAAAGATCCCCGAGGCAGGCGCTGTGGCAAAAACCGCCGGAAAACACGCCAGAAAAAGAAAATGGCCGCTTGCGCTTATCGCGCAAACGACCATTATCGCATTGTCGCCGGGAACCCGCCACGCGTGGCGAGGCGGTGGACTTCCCGGTCTACGCCGCCGATCCGGCCCCGCTACCGTACATCCTGGCTGCGGACCGGAGGCTGCGTAATGCCAGCAGACTTACTTCGCGGCCTTGACCGAAGCGACTTCCTTGTCGGCCTGGTCGCGCGTTGCCTTGATCGACTGCGGCATGTACTTCTGCATCAGGCTGTTCACGACGTCGCGGCCAACCTGGTCTTGAACCTGAATGAACTTGCGGCCGGTCGGGCTGCGGTAGAACGTGGTCAGGTCCTTGATTTCCTGCACGCTGTAGTACTTCGCGTAGGCGTCGTACTGAGCTTGCATGGCGTCCGACTTGAACGAGTCCGTCGCGAAGACCTGGCCTGCCGAGTCAACCAGCTTCGGCACTGCGTTCTTCTGCAGCGACGGCACGGCAGCTTGCTTCTGCTTGTCCGTCATCGTCTTGTTTTCCGAGAGCGCGTCCGACAGGATTGCCGGGACGAGCTGCTTGGCTTGCATCTGGGCGCTGTTACCAATTGCGCCGACGAGCTTCTGTGCGTCGATCGCGTCGAGCAGGTCCTTGATCGCGGCTTGCTTCGCCGGATCGACGGGTGCTGCAGCCGCTGCCGGTGCCTGGGGGGCGGGCGCCTGGTTCTGGAGCGCCTGAGCCATGGCAAACGTCGGCACGAGAGCGGCCAGCAACATCACCTGCTTGAATCGTTTTTGCATCATTACTCCCTTTGAGAAATTAATCGGTTTGCGCTGCCGCGCGGACTGCGGGGCGCCGCATTTGCGTTATGCGCCCGCTGGCCGGTCCGCCCGGCACACCATTCATTTAGCTGACACTAACAAGGTTCGCTGAAACCCACCTTAAAGCCCGCGTAAGCGCATCGTTCGAACACACTTCTGCGGGCCTGGATGACGCATCACTCTTCGCCTTCGCCCGGTTCGCCCTCACCTTCGGCGTCCGCATCGGCATCCGCTTCGGCGACTTGCTGCAGTCCGGAGAGCTTCGTACCTTCGTCAAGGCTGATGAGTGTAACACCTTGCGTTGCACGGCCCATTTCGCGAATTTCCGACACTCGGGTGCGAATCAAAACGCCCGTGGTGGTGATCAACATGATCTGCGCTTCGGAGTCGACGAGTGTGGCCGCAACCACCTTGCCATTGCGCTCCGAAGTCTGGATCGCGATCATGCCCTTCGTGCCGCGGCCATGGCGCGTGTACTCCGTGATCGGTGTGCGCTTGCCATAGCCGTTCTCGGTCGCGGTGAGCACAGACTGCTGCTCGTCGCCCGCTACGAGAAGCGCGATGACCTGCTGAGTGTCTTCGAGCTGCATGCCGCGCACGCCGCGCGCTTCGCGGCCCATCGGACGTACGTCGTTCTCGTCGAAGCGCACTGCCTTGCCGGCGTCGGAGAACAGCATGACGTCGTGCTCGCCGTCGGTGATCGCAGCGCCAATCAGGTAGTCGCCGTCATCGAGACCGACCGCAATAATACCCTTGCGCAGCGGGCGGCTAAAGGCTTCGAGCGGCGTCTTCTTGACCGTGCCCAGCGCGGTAGCCATGAAAACGAACTTGTCGGCCGAGAATTCCTTGACCGGCAGCACGACCGTGATCTTCTCGCCGTCCTGCAGCGGGAACATGTTGACGATCGGACGGCCGCGCGAGTTGCGCGAGCCTTGCGGCACTTCATACACCTTCACCCAGTACACGCGGCCGCGATTCGAGAAGCACAGGATGTGGTCGTGCGTGTTCGCGATGAAGAGCGTGTCGATCCAGTCGTCGTCCTTCATCGAAGTCGCCTGCTTGCCGCGACCTCCGCGCTTCTGGGCGCGATATTCCGACAACGGCTGCGATTTCACATAACCGGCGTGCGACATGGTCACGACCATGTCCTGCGGCGTGATCAGGTCTTCGGTGTTGAGCTCCGTGGCGTTCAACTCGATCTTCGAGCGGCGGGCGTCGCCGAATTCGCTCTTGATCGACGTGAGTTCGTCGGAGATCATGGTCGTTACGCGCTCGGGGCGCGCAAGGATGTCGAGCAGGTCGGCGATCTGCGCCATGACTTCGCGGTACTCGCCGATGATCTTGTCCTGCTCCAGGCCGGTCAGGCGCTGGAGGCGCATTTGCAGGATTTCCTGCGCCTGCGTGTCGGACAGACGGTAGAGGCCGTCGGCCTGCATACCATATTGCGGGTTCAGCCCTTCCGGACGGTAAGCGTCGCGACCGCCCGCCGACGCATTGTCCTGCTCCGCACGCGTCAGCATCTCACGCACGAGCGACGAATCCCACGAGCGGTTCATCAGCTCCTGCTTCGCGATCGGCGGCGTGGGCGCGGCCTTGATCAGCTCGATGAAATCGTCGATGTTCGCGAGCGCAACGGCGAGACCTTCGAGCACGTGGCCGCGTTCGCGCGCCTTGCGCAGTTCGTACACCGTGCGGCGCGTGAGCACTTCGCGGCGATGCGAGAGGAAATGCTCGAGCATTTCCTTCAGGTTCAGCAGCTTCGGCTGGTTGTCCACCAGCGCGACCATGTTCATGCCGAACGTGTCCTGCAGCTGCGTCGCCTTGTAAAGATTGTTGAGAATGACCTCGGGCACTTCACCGCGCTTGAGCTCGATCACGACTCGCATGCCGCTCTTGTCGGATTCGTCGCGAATATCGGAGATGCCTTCGAGCTTCTTCTCGTTGACGAGCTCGGCGATGCGCTCGAGCAGCGAACGCTTGTTCACCTGATACGGCAGCTCGTCGACGATGATCGCCATGCGCTGACCGCGATCGATTTCCTCGAAGTGCGTGGCCGCGCGCATCACCACGCGGCCGCGGCCGGTGCGATAGCCGTCGCGCACGCCGGCGACGCCATAAATGATGCCGGCGGTCGGAAAATCGGGGGCCGGAATGATCTCGATCAGTTCGTCGATCGTCGCTTGCGGAGTCTTAAGCAAATGCTGGCAAGCGTCGACAACTTCGTTGAGATTGTGCGGCGGAATGTTCGTGGCCATGCCGACCGCGATACCCGACGAACCGTTGATGAGCAGGTTCGGAATACGCGCGGGCAGGATCTGCGGCTCGCTTTCGCTGCCGTCGTAGTTCGGCCCGAAGTCGACCGTTTCCTTGTCGATGTCGGCGAGCAGTTCGTGGCCGATCTTCGCCATGCGGATTTCGGTGTATCGCATGGCGGCGGCGTTGTCGCCGTCGATGGAGCCGAAGTTGCCCTGGCCGTCGACCAGCATGTAGCGCAGCGAAAAGTTCTGCGCCATCCGCACGATGGTGTCGTAGACGGCCGTGTCGCCGTGGGGATGGTACTTACCGATGACGTCGCCGACGATACGTGCCGACTTCTTGTAAGCGCGGTTCCAGTCGTTATTCAGCTCGTGCATCGCGTAGAGCACGCGCCGGTGGACGGGCTTGAGGCCGTCACGCACATCCGGAAGGGCTCGCCCGACGATCACGCTCATCGCGTAATCGAGATACGAGCGGCGCATTTCCTCCTCGAGGGAGATTGGCAGAGTCTCTTTGGCGAATTGATCCATTATCGATGTCTTATTTGGGCACGCAGTGTGCTAGCGCCTCGCCCCAATTAGTAGAGCGGAGGTCGCCGCAGTCACCGCGAGACGCCCAGCTGTCGCATGGACGCCGCGGACGCAGCGCATCACGCGATTCTACCATGCACGACACCCTCGCCCGCCGCCTGCGTATACCTATTAGAGGAGTGACGCCGAAGCGCTCAAAAGCGCCTTGAGCGTGGCGCAAACGCCGCAGTGCGAACCGCAATCAGATGCATCGCCACCGATTTGGATAACAATGTGTTTCGCACCCCCAACCCAGGCGCACTACCAGGTAAAATAACGGGAACTTTTTTGTTGCGGGCGTACCACGTTCAGCAAGCCGCAGTGAAAGGGGCGGATTTTTTTTATCGTAGGACGGGAACGATATGGCAAAATGCCAACGCACAAAGTTAGACACTGCTCGAAGTCTACACAACGCAAAGCGTTCCCCACAACTTGCCAATGTTATACTTCGAGCAATGTATGACTTGTCTTCGTCATATGGCTCGCAGTAAACCTGCGGTAATCTCAATTTCGAGAGGAGAAATATGAATAAACTTTCAAAGCTCGCGTTCATTGCAGCTACCGCAGTTGTGGCTGCATCCGCTCAGGCACAATCGGTGCCGGCGTCGCGACAAGCCGTCAATGACAACTGGGTGAATGGTACCGGCGAATACGTGTGGATGAACGGCACGAACGAACTTTGCTGGCGCGATGCATTCTGGACGCCGGCCACCGCCAACGCCAAGTGCGATGGCGCCCTGGTCGCCCAGGCACCGCAGCCGCCGGTCGCTCCGCCGCCGCCGGCCATCAGCAGCCAGAAGATCACGTACCAGGCTGATGCCCTGTTCGACTTCGACAAGGCTATCCTGAAGCCGGCTGGTAAGGAAAAGCTGGACGACCTGGCAAGCAAGATCCAGGCTCTGAACCTCGAAGTCGTCGTCGCGACGGGCTACACCGACCGTATCGGCTCGGCTGCCTACAACGACCGTCTGTCGCTGCGCCGTGCGCAAGCCGTCAAGTCGTACCTGGTCAGCAAGGGCGTTCCGGCAGAGCGTATCTACACGGAAGGCAAGGGCAAGCGCAACCCGGTTACGACGGGCTGCAACCAGAAGAACCACAAGGCTCTCATCGCCTGCCTCGCACCGGACCGTCGCGTGGAAGTCGAAGTCGTCGGCACGCAAAAGCAGTAATCGCGAGCTTTCGACCGCAAGTCTCAAAAGCCCCGCTTCGGCGGGGCTTTTTTTATCTCCCGCTTTCCCCTCTTTCATTTCGCCTGTCTCCGCGCGGCTTTGTCGTTTGGGAAGATTTACGGCACAGCGTGGCATTTTGCCGCCCTGCGCACCCGCCTATATACTCGGGGTTTATTCTTTCTGACCCGCACCGCGCTTCAGGCTGCCACGACATGACGAATGCCGATCCCCACGAGCTGCAGAAATTCAGCGATCTCGCTCATCGCTGGTGGGACCCGAACGCCGAATTCAAGCCGCTGCACGAACTCAACCCCATTCGCCTGAGCTGGATAGACAGCCATGCGCATCTGCCGTCCAAGCGCGTGCTCGACATCGGCTGCGGCGGCGGCATCCTCTCCGAGTCGATGGCGGGGCTTGGCGCAACCGTGAAGGGCATCGACCTGTCGCGCGAGGCGCTCGGCGTGGCCGACCTGCATAGCCTCGAGAGCGGTGTGACGGTGGACTACGAGCTGATCGCCGCCGAAGCGATCGCCGCACGCGAACCTGCGTCGTTCGACGTCGTGACCTGCATGGAAATGCTCGAACACGTGCCCGAGCCCGCCGAGGTCGTGAAGGCGTGCGCCACGCTCGTGAAGCCTGGCGGCTGGGTGTTCTTTTCGACGCTCAATCGCAACGTGAAGTCGTATCTTCTCGCTGTGATCGGCGCGGAATACATCGCGCAGATGCTGCCCAAGGGCACGCATGACTACGCGCGCTTCATTCGTCCCTCGGAGCTTGCCGCGTTCGTGCGCGACGCCGGCATGCGCGTCGCCGAGATCAAGGGCATCACGTATAACCCGATCACGCGGCACTTCGCGCTTTCGAACGATTCCAGCGTCAATTACATGATCGCCTGCCGGCGCGACGCCTGACGGCGTTTGCGCGATCGGCGCCGCCGGACCACTCTGCTCCGGCGGCATTTCCCGCACACCGGCGCGACGCGCCAACGCTTGCTGACATGAACTCATCCACGAACGCCCAATCTGCCGCAGACAGCGGCGCAGCGCTTGCCGCCTGCGACGCGGTGCTATTCGACTTCGACGGCACGCTCGCCGACACTGCCCCCGACCTCGCCGCCGCGGTCAATCAGATGCGCCACGCGCGCGGCCTCGCTCCAGCGCCGCTCGAGAAGCTGCGTCCGCTCGCTTCGGCGGGCGCGCGCGGCCTGATTGGCGGCGCGTTCGGCATCGGTCCCGACAATCGCGAGTTCGCCGCCATGCGTGAGGAGTTTCTTGCCAACTATGAGGCGAATCTGCGCATCGAAACCGCGCTCTTCGCCGGGATCGACGCCGTGCTCGACGATCTCGACACGCGCGGTGTGCGCTGGGGCATCGTGACCAACAAGGTCGCGCGCCTTACCGAGCCCCTGGTGAAACTGATGCATCTCGACACGCGCGCAAGCTGCGTGGTGAGCGGCGACACGACGCCCTATTCCAAGCCGCATCCTGCGCCGCTGCTGCACGCGGCCGAGGCGCTCGGCGTTGCGCCGCAGCGTGTGGTGTATGTCGGCGACGATCTGCGCGATGTGCAGGCGGGCGCCGCGGCAGGCATGGCGACGATCGCCGCCGCTTACGGCTACTGCGGCAACGACGTACCGCCTTCGCAGTGGAATGCGCAATATCTCGCCGACACCACGACGACGCTGTTCGCCCTGCTTCAGCACATCGGCAAGCCGGCCTGAGGCGTACCCTACGGTTTTGCGCCGCAACAGCTCCACGCGCCCTTGAACCGGGCGCGGTTCGCCTCATATGGCGAACTATGGGATAATTATCCCTTCCTCTGGGGCCGACCTGGTTTCGACAGGGGTTATGAAGTAATCAGGGCATGCCGAGGACCCGTCACCTCGTTAATCAATGGGAAAAACGTAACTGCAAACGACGATACGTTCGCACTGGCAGCCTAAGGGCCGCCGTCCTCTGCCTAGCTTACTGACGGGCTAGCGTCGCAAGACCGGTAGCAATACCGCCAGAGGTCATTTACGTCAGTTAAGCCTTGGCGGCGTCACGACGCCAAGGTCGAAAATTTAGTGAATCGCCGTAGCGCAGCGTGTTCGTCCGCGTCGCTCCGGTTAAATCAAATGACAGAACTACGCATGTAGAACTGGTTATGGACTGCTTCTGGACGCGGGTTCGATTCCCGCCGGCTCCACCAGATATGTCCGGTCGTCCACGACGAACGGACTCGAGCCCCGGCGCCGCAAGGCTGTCGGGGCTTTTTGTTTCCCACGGTCCCGACGCGGGCCACGCCGCCAAAGCAAAGCGCGCGCACAAAAAAACTCGCGACAGCCCGTTAAGGCCTCGCGAGTTTTCCTTTACTCCGCAGGCGGCGCAACGGCTGCCTGCGCCTCTACGCCATCAATTGTCCTGCGGGCACTGCAGATTACAGCCGTTCGGATCGCCCAGATCGCCACGCTTGCGTGCAGCAGACGCCTTGCCATGCTGATACTTGCCCGACGGCGCCGAAGCGGCGAACTGCATCTGCGGATGCTCGTTGAACTTGAACTGATCGCTGAGGATGCCGCCAGGCACGCCCGGCGAGTTCTGCGCGAATGCGAGGTTGAACGTAGCCAACAACGCTGCCGCCGTAGCGGCCACAGCACCAACTTTGAGGACAAATTTCATGGTCGATCGGCGCGACGAGCGCGCATCTGAAACGTGAGAGCGAATACAAACTGAAAGTATCACAAAAAGCGCCTTAGTCTGCAGCGTAGTCCGGCCCGCAGCCCAGCCAATAGGTTGCTTTCTATTACAACGCCAGTGGCCCGCCCCATGCGGCTTCGAGTTCCACCACGTCGCCGCACGCCGCCGGATCATACCCTTCGAGCTGCGCAACCGAAGCACGGAAACCGGCACCGCGCAGCAAGCCGAGCACGGTCGCCAGCGGCTCATGTGCGAGATGACCACGATCGCACGCGAAATAGTAGTCTTCGTCGGCGATCTCGATGAAATCGAGCCCAAAGTGGTGTGCCGCCGGCTCGACGCCGAAACCCACGTCGGCCATGCCGCTCGCCACGAATGCGGCGATCGCCGAATGGGTGAGTTCCGACGACGCATAGCCGTTGACGCGCTCGGGATCGACGCCAATACGGGTCAGCAGCAGGTCGATCAGCATGCGCGTACCCGAGCCCGGCTGCCGGTTCACAAAGCGGATATCGCCGCGCGCCAGGTCGGCAAGACCCGTCACATGCTTCGGGTTGCCGCGGCCGACAAAGAGCCCCTGCTTGCGCTGCGTCAGATGAATGAGCACGTGCCGTTGCGGGTCGAGCCAGCTGCGATAGGCGTTGGCACAGGCGCTCCGAAAGTCGCCGCGCGGCACATGAAAGCCCGCGAGATCGCATTCGCCGCGCGCCAGCGCGGTGATCGCGTCCACACTGTCGCGGTACTTGATCTCCACGGGCACCTGGTCGGCAACGAGCGCCGTCACGAGTGCCGCCACCGCGTAGCCGTGCGAGGCATGAATGCGCAAATCCTGTGCAGCGGGCGCGAGCCAGCGGTTCAGGTCGCTCGCCACCTCGCTTGCCAACGCCTCGAGGTTCCCTTGCAGCCGCTCCCCGCACAGGCGCTGCGAGCGCAGCACAGCCTCGCCCAGTTCGGAGAGCACGGACCCACGGCCACGCGCTTTCGCGATCAGCGCGCCCCCCAGGCGCTCCTCCACTTCACGCAAAACACCCCACGCATGGCGATAGGACAAACCCTTACGCTGCGCGGCCTGCGCAATGCTTCCTTCTTCGGCGACGAGCGCGAGCAACGGCACAACGTCCGTCAGGCTTGCCTCGCGGCCTTCCGCGTCGCGAACGACCAGTTGCGCGTGGCATTCGACCTTGATCATTATGAAATACTCCTTCCTATTGCATCTGCCTTTCCACGGGCCTATTGTTCGGTCAGACAACAAGACAACCGCAGCATAGATGCACACTTTATGAATAACAAGTGCATATATGCCCAGGAGAAGCCCCATGATGGAAGAGACAGCTGTTAGCTCGCCGGACGATCTCGTCCAGCGTCACGCGCAACCAGGCCGCACGCTGCTTGCGATCCTGCATGCGATCCAGGACGAAGTCGGCTTCGTGCCGCCGGCCACGGTCGTGCCGCTCTCGAAGGCGCTGAGTCTTTCGCGCGCCGAGGTGCACGGCGTCATCACCTACTACCACCACTTCCGCACTGCGCCGCCCGCGCCGGTCACGGTCCAGCTGTGCCGCGCCGAGGCGTGCCGCAGCATGGGCAGCGAGGCGCTCGCGCAGCACGTCGAAGCGCATACCGGCTGCCGGTTCGTTCAGCACGGCCACGACGCCGAACACACGCACGCGCATGAAGGGCCGGTCGCGCTGGAGTCCGTCTATTGCCTCGGCCAATGCGCGCTCTCACCCACCATGATGATTAACGGCACGTTGCACGCGAAAGTGACCCCGCAGAAGTTCGACAAGCTCTACGCGGCCGCGCTCGCCACCGTCCGCACCGAGGAGGCCGCATGACACGCGTCTACGTTCCCCGTGACTCCTCGGCCCTCGCGCTCGGCGCGGACGCCATCGTCGAAGCCATCGAACGCGAAGCCGCCGCGCGCGGCGCGAGTATCGAGCTTGTGCGCAACGGCTCGCGCGGCCTGCTCTATCTCGAACCGCTCGTCGAGGTCGAAACGGCTGAAGGCCGCGTCGGCTATGCGAACGTCGAAGCCGACGAAGTGGGCGCGCTCTTCGACGCCGGCTTCCTGCAAGGCGGCCAGCACGCGCGCAGCGTCGGCCTCGTCGAGCAGATTCCGTATTTGCGCAAACAGCAGCGCCTGACGTTCGCGCGCATCGGCATCACCGACCCGCTTTCCACCGACGACTACGTCGCCCACGGCGGCCTCGAAGGACTGCGCAACGCGCTGAAGATGACCGGCGCCAATATCTGCGAAGCGCTCGTCGAGTCGGGCCTGCGCGGCCGCGGTGGCGCGGCATTCCCGGCCGGCATCAAGTGGCGTACCGTCGCGAATGCACTCGCCGACCAGAAGTACATCGTCTGCAATGCCGACGAAGGCGATTCGGGCACGTTCTCCGACCGCCTCGTCATGGAAAGCGACCCGTATGTCCTGATCGAGGGCATGACGATCGCGGGCATCGCGGTGGGCGCGACCGTGGGCCATATCTACGTGCGCAGCGAATATCCGCATTCGATCGCGGCGCTCGAAGAAGCCATCCAGCGCGCGCGTGCGGCGGGCTGGCTCGGCGACGACGTGCTCGGCAGCGGCAAGCGCTTCGAACTGTTCGTCGCCAAGGGCGCGGGCGCTTACGTGTGCGGCGAGGAAACGGCGTTGCTGGAATCGCTCGAAGGCAAGCGCGGCATTGTGCGCGCGAAGCCGCCGTTGCCCGCACTCTCGGGTCTCTACGGCAAGCCCACGGTCATCAACAACGTCATCACGCTCGCCACGGTGCCGATCATCTTTGCCAAGGGTGCGGCGTTCTACAAGGACTTCGGCATGGGCCGCTCGCGCGGCACGCTGCCGTTCCAGCTCGCGGGCAACATCGCGCGCGGCGGGCTCGTGGAGCTTGCGTTCGGCGTGACACTGCGCGAGCTGATGGTCGACTACGGCGGCGGCACCGCCAGCGGCCGTCCGGCGCGCGCCGTGCAGGTGGGCGGCCCGCTCGGCACCTATCTGCCCGAGAGTCAGTGGGACATTCCCATGGACTACGAAGCGTATGCGGCAGTCGGCGCGGTCGTGGGCCACGGCGGCCTCGTCGTGCACGACGACACGTCGAATCTCGCGGAACTCGCGCAGTACGCCATGGAGTTCTGCACGCTCGAATCGTGCGGCAAGTGCACGCCGTGCCGTATCGGCTCGACGCGCGGCGTCGAAGTGATCGCGAAGATCCGCAAGGGCGACACGTCCGAAAAGCAGGTCACGCTGCTGCGCGACCTGTGCGACACGATGGTCGCCGGGTCGCTGTGCGCGATGGGCGGCATGACGCCCTACCCCGTGATCTCCGCACTCAACCATTTCCCTGAAGATTTCGGTCTCGAATCTGTCGCGCAACCCGCGGCACACGCCTGAACGAGGAACCACCATGTCCGACACGCTCATGTCCCAAGCCGGTGGTTGCGGTTCCGGCAATTGCGCCTGCAAGTCCCAGGCAAAGAAGCAACGCTCGCCCTTCGACGATACCGATTTCGGCACGCCGCTCGTCCACGCCGATGTGGACGTCACGCTCGAAATCGACGGCCAGTCCGTTACGGTGCCTGCCGGCACGTCGGTGATGCGCGCCTCCATCGAGGCCGGCATCAACGTGCCGAAGCTCTGTGCCACCGATTCGCTCGAACCGTTTGGCTCGTGCCGCCTGTGTCTCGTGGAAATCGAAGGCCGCCGCGGCTACCCTGCTTCGTGCACGACGCCCGTCGAAGCAGGCATGAAGGTGCGCACGCAAAGCAATCAACTGCAAAAGCTTCGCCGCAACGTGATGGAGCTGTACATCTCCGATCACCCGCTCGACTGTCTCACCTGCCCCGCCAACGGCGACTGCGAACTGCAGGACATGGCCGGCGTGACGGGTCTGCGCGAAGTGCGCTACGGCTTTGACGGCGCAAATCACCTGAAGGACAAGAAGGACGAATCGAATCCGTACTTCACCTACGACCCGTCGAAGTGCATCGTCTGCAATCGCTGCGTGCGCGCGTGTGAAGAAACGCAAGGCACGTTCGCGCTGACCATCGCCGGGCGCGGTTTCGAATCGCGCGTCGCTGCTGGCGCAAGCGAAGCGTTCATGGACTCGGAATGCGTGTCGTGCGGCGCTTGCGTGGCCGCATGCCCGACCGCCACGCTGCAGGAAAAGACCGTCGTGATGCTGGGCCAGGCCGAACACTCGGTCGTGACGACCTGCGCGTATTGCGGCGTGGGCTGCTCGTTCAAGGCCGAGATGAAGGGCAACGAAGTCGTGCGCATGGTGCCGCACAAGAACGGCCAGGCGAACGAAGGCCATGCCTGCGTGAAGGGCCGCTTCGCGTGGGGCTACGCCACGCACAAGGACCGCATCAAGAAGCCGATGATCCGCGCGAAGATCACCGATCCGTGGCGCGAAGTCAGCTGGGAAGAAGCGATCAACTACGCCGCAAGCGAGTTCCGCCGCATCCAGGCGAAGCATGGGCGCGATTCGATTGGCGGCATCACCTCGTCGCGCTGCACGAACGAGGAAACGTATCTCGTGCAGAAGCTCGTGCGCGCCGCGTTCGGCAACAACAACGTCGATACCTGTGCACGCGTGTGCCACTCGCCTACGGGCTACGGCCTGAAGACGACGCTCGGCGAATCGGCGGGTACGCAGACCTTCGCTTCCGTCGACTATTCCGACGTGATCATGGTGATCGGCGCGAACCCCACTGACGGCCACCCCGTGTTCGGCTCGCGCCTGAAGCGCCGCGTGCGTCAGGGCGCGAAGCTGATCGTCGTCGATCCGCGCCGCATCGACATCGTCGATACGGCACACGTGAAGGCCGAGCATCACCTGCAACTGCGCCCGGGCACCAACGTCGCGATGGTCAACTCGATCGCGCACGTGATCGTTACCGAAGGGCTCGTGAACGAGCCGTTCGTGGCCGAGCGCTGCGAAACGCGTGCATTCGAGCAATGGCGCGATTTCGTCTCGCTGCCGGAAAACTCACCCGAAGCGATGGCGGAAGTGACCGGCGTGCCCGCTGAGCAAGTTCGCGCCGCCGCGCGCCTCTACGCGCAGCAAGGCAACTCGGCGATCTACTACGGTCTCGGCGTAACCGAGCACGCACAAGGCTCGACCATGGTGATGGGCATCGCCAATCTCGCGATGGCCACGGGCAACATCGGCCGCGAAGGCGTGGGCGTGAATCCGCTGCGCGGCCAGAACAACGTGCAGGGTTCGTGCGACATGGGCTCGTTCCCGCACGAACTGCCAGGCTACCGCCATGTCGGCGACTCAACGGTGCGCGGTCTCTTTGAAAGCGCCTGGAACGTCGCGCTGCAAAGCGAGCCGGGCCTGCGCATTCCGAACATGTTCGATGCGGCGCTCGACGGCACCTTCATGGGCCTCTACTGCCAGGGCGAGGACATCGTTCAGTCCGACCCGAACACGCAGCACGTGGCGGCGGCGCTTTCGTCGATGGAATGTATCGTCGTGCAGGACATCTTCCTGAACGAAACGGCGAAGTACGCGCACGTCCTGCTGCCGGGTTCGTCGTTCCTCGAAAAGGACGGTACGTTCACCAACGCCGAGCGCCGCATCTCGCGCGTGCGCAAGGTCATGCCGCCCGTCGCCGGCTACGCGGACTGGGAAGCGACGATCCTGCTCTCGCGCGCGCTAGGCTACGAGATGGACTACACGCATCCGTCGCAGATCATGGACGAGATCGCGCGCCTCACGCCCACGTTCCACGGCGTCTCGTACAAGAGGCTCGACGAGATGGGCAGCATCCAGTGGCCGTGCAACGAAGAAGCGCCCGACGGCACGCCGATCATGCACATCGACGAATTCGTGCGCGGCAAGGGCAAGTTCGTCATCACGAAGTTCATCGCCTCGCCGGAGAAGGTCACGCGCCGCTTCCCGCTGCTGCTCACGACGGGCCGCATCCTTTCGCAGTACAACGTGGGCGCGCAAACGCGCCGCACCGAAAACTCGCGCTGGCACGAGGAGGACCGCCTCGAGATCCATCCGGTGGACGCCGAAGATCGCGGCATTCGCGACGGCGACTGGGTGGGCATCGAATCGCGCGCCGGGCATACGGTGCTGCGCGCGAAGGTCAGCACGCGCATGCAGCCGGGCGTGGTCTACACGACGTTCCACTTCCCCGAATCGGGTGCGAACGTCATCACCACGGACGCCTCCGACTGGGCCACGAACTGCCCCGAGTACAAGGTGACGGCCGTGCAAGTGAACCACGTGCAGCAGCCCTCGGAGTGGCAGCGCGAATACTCGCGCTTCAACACGACCCAGCTCGAGCTGCTGAGCAAGCGCGAACCGCTTACAACCTCAGGGAAATAAAGCGATGAAAGCTGATCACTTGATCGAGATGGCGAACCAGATAGGCATGTTCTTCGACTCGCTGCCCGATCGCGAAGAAGCGCTCACGGGTATCGCGGAGCACATCCGCAAGTTCTGGGAACCGCGCATGCGCCGCACGCTGCTCGCGGCGCTCGATGGCGAAGGCGAGCAAGCGGGCTTCACGGAGATCGTGCTCGCCTCGCTCACCAAGCATCGCGAGGCGTTGGCGCCCGCGGCGGCTTGAGCCGGGCCGGCCCATCGCCATCGCATCGGACGCACGGCGCCGCACGGTTCAGACCGGCGGCGCCTGTCCAAATCCCGCTGCCGCGTACCACGTCTCACAGTGGCGCAGCAACGCATTGAGGTCCGACGCGGGGCGCCCCCGCGCGCCGATATAGCCGTCGGGCCGCACCAGATAAAACGCGGGCCGCGTGCGCCCGTACGATTCGCCGAGCGGGGCCGCGCCCTCGCCCGCGAGCGGCGTCTCGCCGTTGAGATCGGCGATCCACCACACGCGCAGCGCCTGCGGAAACAGCCGCTCGATGGCTTCGGCAAAACGCTTGAGCGTGGCGCTCGCTTCAGTCTGATCTTTCGCAGCCGCGCCAGCGGCATCCGCATCGCCCTCCACCAGCAGGAACAACGAGAAGCACGCCGGATCGTGCAGATCGAAGATGCGCCCCTTGCCCGGCGCCTTGCCTAGTGGACCGTCCACCACGCGCACGAAGGCGTCCGGAGCGCGCTCGCCTGCACGCGGGCCGCCGTCCAGCACGCGCTCGAGCGTGAGCGGGCTCTTGCGATACTGGATCGACAGCTCGCTCACCGCCTGGCGCGCCGCGTCGCGCAGCGGCCCGAGCGCGACGAGCGCCGGCATCACGCGCTCGCGCAGCAGCTTGAGCGGACCGTGATCGGCTTCCACCAGTTGCGTCATGAAGCTCGTCTGCTGCAGCACGAGACGCTCGATCGGATAACGCTCCGCGTGATAGGTGTCGAGCAGACGCTCGGGCGCGCCGCGCGCGTGCACACGCGCGATCTTCCAGCCGAGGTTGAAGGCTTCCTGAATACCCGTGTTCAAGCCCTGCGCGCCTGCGGGGCTGTGCACGTGCGCAGCGTCGCCGGCAAAGAACGTGCGCTCGACGCGCAGCTGCCGCACCATGCGGCTGTTCACGCTGAAGTACGAAGCCCAGGTCATGTCCGAGACGGACACCGGGTGGTGCACGCGTTGCTGGATGATGTCGCGGCATTCTTCCAGCGAGGGCACGGGTATCGTGCCTTCGGGCGCGGCGGGCAGCATGGCCTTGTGATCGGCGATCAGGCGATAGCGGCCGTGGCCGAACGGAAAGAGCGCGGCAAGGCCGTCGCCCGAGGCGAAGATGTGAAACTCGTCGTCGGACCAGGGCGTGCTCGCACTCAGGTCGGCGAGCAGGAACGATTGCGCCATCGTCTCTCCGTCGAACTTCATGTCGAGGCGATGGCGCACGGTGCTATGCGCGCCATCGGCGGCAATCACATAAGCGCAGCGCACCGACTCGACGCGCCCGTCTGGGCGGCGCACTTCTGCGCTCGCGCCGGCCGAGCCCTGGGTGTACTCGAGCAGCTCGCAGCCGCGCTCGATCTCCACGCCGAGCGTCGCGAGGTGCCCGCCGAGAATGCGTTCGGTAACGGTCTGCTCAATGAAAAGCAGGTAGGGATAGCGCGTGAAGAGCGGATCGAAGTCGAGCCGCGCACGGCGCTGGCCGTTCGAATAGAGATTCGCGATGTGCGCACGGTGGCCGAGTTCGAGAAACGGCTCGACGATGCGATGCTGCTCGAACAGTTCGAGCGTGCGCGCCTGAATGCCGATCGCCCGCGAGTGGCGTCCGGCCTGCGGCGCGCGATCGATCAGCCGCACCGGGATATGCGCGCGCGCAAGACTCATCGCGGCGGCGAGCCCGGTGGGTCCCGCGCCCACGATGAGCACGGGCGCGAGAGAAGAAGCCACGGCCATGCAGACCTCCATGCGCTCGACACGATACGTAGTGTATCGCCCGCGCCTCAAGCGGTCGCGCGGCAGCGCATCAAATGCGGCCTGAATGCCCCGACAAATCGCCGCGCTTCAATGTGCGTGCGGATGGCCGTGCCCGTGCGCGTGCTTCTGCGCGCCGTGCGGCCTGTCCAGCGCGCAGCGATGCTCGCTCGTGCCGAGGTCCACCTGCAGCGTCACGTGCCGCATGCCGAAGTGCACTTCGAGCGACTCGACCATGCGATCGAGCGCGGCGTCGCCGGGGTGCCCCGCTGGCATCACGAGATGCGCGCTCAGCGCACAGCCCGTGGTCGAAAGCGCCCAGACGTGCAGATCGTGCACATCGACTACGCCCTCCTGCTGCGAGAGGAAGCTGCGCACGCGCACGATATCGACATTCTCGGGCACCGCGGCAAGGGCCAGCCGCACCGACTCGCGCAACAGCCCCCAGGTGCCAAAGAGGATCACGAGCACGACCGCGATGGACATGAGCGGATCGATCCAGCTCCAGCCGGTCGAGAGAATGATCAGACCGCTCACGGCCACGGCCGCGGAAACGCCGGCATCCGCGGCCATGTGCAGGAAGGCGCCGCGAACGTTCAGGTCGTCCTTTTGCCCGCGCATGAAGAGCCACGCCGAAAAGCCGTTGACCACCATGCCGATGGTCGCCACGACGAACACGTCGAAACCTGCGACCGGCGCCGGATGGAACAGGCGCCCGATCGCCTGGGCGAGGATCGCGCCGCACGCAAGGAGGAGCAGCGCGGCGTTGGCGAGCGAGGCGAGAATCGACGAGCTGCCGAACCCGAACGTGAAGCGCGCGGACGGACGGCGCGTTGCGAGCCACGCCGCGCCCCAGGCGAGCAGCAGGCCAAGCACGTCAGAGAGATTGTGGCCGGCGTCGGCGAGCAGCGCGGAGGAATGCGCAAGCACGCCGTAGACCGTCTGCACGACGACGATGAACACGTTCAGCGCGACGGCGATAGCGAACGCGCGGCCGTGCCCCGCGACCGGCGCGTGATGATGGTGATGGTGGCCGTGCGCGTGGCCGTCGTGTGCATGGCCGTGATCGTGGCCGTGGTCGTGGTCAGCGCCGCTCATGCGCCCTCCTGCCATTGCGTCGAGGGCTCGGCCACGTGTTCCAGCATGCCGGCGATCATCGCGCTGATATGCGCGTCCGCGGCCACATAGAACACCTGCTTGCCCTCGCGTTCGGCGCGCACGATACGCGCGGCGCGCAGGAGCCGCAGATGGTGGCTCACCAGCGACGGCGACAAGCCGAGCAAGTCGGCAATCGCCCCCACCGCGATCCGGTCCTGAACACAGGCGAGCACGATTCGCAGGCGCGTTGCGTCGCCGAGCAGACGGAAGAGATCGGCGAGCGGGACGACACGCTCGTCATCGGAAACTGGGGTCATGAATACACACGATACATATGAACACGTGTTCATATGTTAGTTAAACAACGGATTCCCGTCAACTTTCGATCAACATTCGGCCAACTTCGGGAGCGGGTCCGCGAGTGTGGGAAAATGCCGCCTTTGTGTCCCGATCGTTTTGCTTCTTCAGTCATGGAACAGCTTTTTGTCCGCGCGTACGCCGCACATCGCGACGGCCGGCTGGACGACGCCGAGCGCGACTATTGCGCAACGCTCGCCGCCGATCCCGTTCACGTCGATGCGCTGCATCTGCTCGGCGTGCTGCGGCATCAGCGAGGCCAGCACGCCGAAGCCGCGGACCTCGTGCGCCGTGCGGTCGCCTTGCGCCCCGACGACGCCGCGCTCCAGCTGAACCTCGGCAACGCACTCAAAGCGCTCGGCGAACTGGACGGCGCGATCGAGCGCTTTCGCAATGCGCTCACGCTCGCACCGACCTTCCCCCTCGCGCATTACAACCTCGGCAACGCCTACGCGACGATCGGCCGCCACGAGGACGCGATGTACGCGTTCAGCCAGGCCGTGCGCCTGCAGCCTGGCGACGCCTCGTCGCACAACAATCTCGGCAACGCGCTGCACGCGCTCGGCCGCCACGCCGAAGCCGCCGACTCGTTTCGCCGCGCGCTGAAGATCCGCCCCGGCCACGCAGGGGCGCACAACAACCTTGGCATGTCGCTCAACGCGCTGGGCGACAGCGCGAGCGCGGTCGAGCATTTCCAGAAGGCGCTGCGCGTGCAGCCGCGCTTCGTCGCCGCGCATTTCAATCTTGCGAACACGCTCGATGCGACCGGCCATCACCGTGAGGCCGTGGCTGCCTTCGAAACGGCACTTGCGCTGCAGCCGCACTTCGCGCCGGCCCTTTTCGGCCTCGGCAATGCGCTTGCCGCACTCGGCCGCCACGACGAAGCCATCGGGCCCTACGAGCGTGCGATCGGCTTCGATCCGAAGTTCGCCCTCTCCTGGCTCGCGCTTGGCGTGGCGCATCATGCGCTCGGCCGGCATGCGGCTGCGCTGCGCGCCTTCGACGAAGCGCTGCGCGTGCGGCCCGATCTTGCCGCCGCGCATTTGAATCGCGCGCTCACCTGGCTCACGCTCGGCGACTTCCGGCGTGGACTGCCCGAGTACGAATGGCGGCTCGACCCGGCCGCGCGCGACGAGGCGCGTGCCAACGCGCCGCGCGGGGCGGGCTACGCCCCGCAGGTGAACGCGCAGATTGCACCGGTTGCACCGCGCACGCCGCAAAACGCGCTGCCACGCTGGCACGGCGAGCCCCTGGACGGCCGCACGCTGCTGATCGAGGCAGAACAAGGTTTCGGCGACACGCTTCAATTCGCGCGTTTCGTGCCGCAAGTCATGGAAGCGGCACAGAAGACCAACGCACGCGTCGTGCTCGAAGTGCAGCGCGCGCTCGTGCCGCTCATCGCGCCCGCGGCGCAAGCCTGGCACGTCACGCTCGTCGAGCAGGGCGCGCCACGCCCCGCCGCCGACCTGCACTGCCCGCTGCTCTCGCTGCCGCTCGCGCTCGGCACGAGCATCGACACGCTGCCCGCGCGCACGCCCTACCTCAACGCCAGCACTGCCTACGGGCGCAAATGGCGCGGCTCGCTGGGCGGCCAGGCGCGCCGCAAGATCGGCCTCGCGTGGTCCGGACGCATCCAGAAACACGAGAACCGCGCGATTGCGCTCGACGCGCTCGAACCGCTCTTCGCGCTTGAAGGGATCGACTGGATCGTGCTGCAACCCGAACTCAGCACCGCGGAGCATGCGGCGCTCGACGCGCATCCGCGCTCGCGTTCGATCCACCGCCTCGGCGGCAAGCTGCAGGATTTCGCGGATACCGCAGCCGTGATCGAACGGCTGGACGGCGTCGTGTCGATCGACACCTCGATCGCCCACCTCGCGGGCGCGCTCGGGGCCAAACTCTGGGTCATGCTGCCGTTCGCCGCAGACTGGCGCTGGTTCGCGGGCACCGACGAAAGCCCCTGGTACCCGCGCGCGCGGCTCGTGCGCCAGCCGCGCCCGCATGCCTGGGCGGAAGTCGTGGAGGCGGTCGCGCGCGAGTTGCGCGACGCGTAAGCGCTGACACCTCAGCGGCACAATAAAAACGGGGCGCCTGAGCGCCCCGTTTTTTTGCTAGCGATTACCTGATCGATCAAGCCGCCTTGTACTGATTGCGCGCTTCCGGCGTGCGATAGAGCACGAGCGTCGCGATGAGGCCGCACACGCCCGCCACGCCCATCCACGCGCCCGGCGCCGCCTTGTTGCCGCTCACGTGGATCAAGTACGTCGAGATCGCCGGCGTGAAGCCGCCAATCGTCGTCGCGAGGCTATAGGCAAGCGAGAAGCCAGCGGTGCGCACGTCGGCAGGCATGACTTCGGTGAGCGCCACGACCATCGCGCCGTTGTAGCAGGCGTAGAGGAACGACAGCCACAGCTCGACCGTGAGCAGGCGGCCGAACGACGGTTCCGCCACGAGCCACTGCACCGTCGGATACGCGGTGAGGATCGTGAGCACGGTGAAGGTGATCAGCATCGGGCGGCGGCCCACACGGTCCGACACCGCGCCGGAAACCGGCAGCCAGAACAGATTCGACAAGCCGATGCAGACCGTCACGATCAGCGTGTCGATTTCATTCAACCTGAGCACTTCCTTGCCGAAGGTCGGCGTGTAGGCGGTGATGAGGTAGAACGACACGGTGGTCATGATGACCATGCCCATACCGGCGATCACGACACCCCAGTTCTGCATCATCGACGCCATGATTTCGCCCATCGACGGACGATGCTTCTTCTTCGCGAACTCCTCCGTTTCCTGGAGCGAACGGCGGATGATGAAGAGGAACGGCACGATCAGGCAGCCGATGAGGAACGGCACGCGCCATCCCCAGGCCGTCATTTGCTCGACGGGCAGCAGGCGGTGCAGCACCACGCCCAGCAGTGCGGCGAACACGACGGCAACCTGCTGGCTGCCCGACTGCCACGAAACGTAGAAACCCTTGTTGCCCTTGGTCGCGATTTCGGAGAGATAAACCGAGACGCCGCCCAGTTCCACGCCCGCCGAGAAGCCCTGCAGCAGGCGCCCGAGCAGCACGAGCGCCGGCGCGAGTATGCCGATGGTCGCGTAACCGGGGACGACGGCGACCGCGAGCGTGCCGAACGCCATCAGGCCGAGCGTGAGCATGAGGCCCTTGCGCCGGCCGTGATGGTCGATGTACGCGCCGAGAATGATGGCGCCGAGCGGACGCACGAGGAAGCCCGCGCCGAACACGGACAACGTAAGCATCAGCGAAGCGAACGCATTGTCACTTGGGAAATAGGTCCGGGCGATCGCCGAAGCGTAATAGCCGTAGACCATGAAGTCGTACATTTCCAGGAAGTTGCCGCTGGTGACGCGGAAAACGGTCCGGAATTTTGATTCGCTTTGGGGTGCGTGGGACGCGGTAGACATGACACTCTCTTAAGAGACTGTCCAGGAAACCTGTGCGGCTCACGGGACAGTGAAAAACAAGCACCCGCGGTAAAGCGAGGGTCGCGCGGGCGCGCACGCGCGGGTGTTTATTGTGCGGTACGCGCCGGGAGCCAGATATTCGGACATTTCCTTAAAAGTGGCTAGCGAAAAACATCAACATTGCACATTTATTTCATATTTATTACTTTATTAATTCATCTTACTTTCGCTACCGCAAGCCGGCCGCGGGCGACCTCGAATGGGGCAAAATACTTCGCAGCAGGGCTCGGCGCGCGGCCCCCGACGCGCGCCCTGATCTGGACGCCCACTCGTCCACCATCCGCATGACCGAAATCCCAGCCCTCACGCTACGCCCGGCCACCGTAGCCGACGCTCCCTTGCTCGCGGCCATGCACACCGCGAGCTGGCAGGCCACTTACCGCGCGCTGCTGCCCGCCGCGTTTCTCGAACGCGAAGTCGACGCCGAGCGCTCGGCTTACTGGCGCGCGCGCATGGAGGCACCAGGCGGCGAACGGCGTCTCGTCCTGATCGCCGAGCTTGCATCGGGTGCGGCAGTGGGCTTCGTGTGCGTCGAACGACAGCCCGGCTCGCCTTGGGGCGTGCTGCTCGACAATCTTCATGCGCTGCCGGCGCATCAGGGCATTGGCGTCGGCAAGCGACTCATGCGTGCGGCGCAGGACTGGGCGCGCGCTCAGGGCGAGACGCAGCTGTATCTGTACGTGCTCGACGGCAACACGCCCGCGATCGCGTTCTACGAACGCCAGGGCTGGACCTATTCGGGCTCTGAGCCCGACCGAATGGGCGGCATCGACATCACAGCGTTGCGTTACGTGTACCGGCTCGACGGCAGGTGAAGCGCCCTTCAGCCGCTTCCTCAGACAACCGCCATCATGCGCAGCGCAAAGGCCTCTGGCTTTTAAGACATTTCCGATAGAACGGCGAAATGGCGTCGGTCACTATTTGCGGCATTCCATTTAATTCCATGCGCCGCAGGCGACCCATCAACACGCACCGCTGATGACATTGCCACCCGGCGCCGGCGCCACACCGGGGTTGCGAGAGATCGATGTCAACATTTCCGTTCGTTCAGGTCGAAGGCGCGCTTGCGTTGCCGCACATTCGCCCGCTTGCCCGTCTGCCCGCGTCGTTTGGCCGGGAATGGGCGCTGACGCCCTCTCAATTCAGCCTGCGCACTGAACTGCGTGCGCTCTATGCCGCCATCATGCGCACCGTGTGTCTGAGCGCCGAAGCGTTTCGTGCGGCGGTCGGCTGGGGCAACGATCACAGCTCGGCTCCGCGGCCTCCCAGGCCTGTTGCCGCGCCTGTCGCACCGCCCGCTTCCGTGGGTTCCGTTGCGCGGGAAACCGCAAGTAGCCCGCCAGCCGGGCGCGCCGCACACACGCGGAGCGCATCTGAGGCATCACCGAACCCCATGCCAAAGCACACACCGCCGTTCGAGCAAAGCAAGCTCACAGGCGGCGCGGTTGCGATTGGCGGCGCGGCACTGCTTGCTTGGATCGTCGCGAGTAACGCACCACACGACACGCCAGGCGCAACCGGCAACGCAACCCCACGCCCCAATGCGAGCACGCGTCAAGACACCTCGCAGCGCCTGGCCGATGCGCGCGCACTGCACGAGAACGTCACCAGCGGCACGAAGGATCTCACCAGCCACTCGGCGCCTACGCCTGCCGCGGTCTTGCAGCGCACGGTTGAAAAGTCGGCGCAAGCGCCTGCGGCAGCGGCCATGCAGGCGCCCCACGCGACAGTCGTCGATACCCGCAAGCCCTCGCAGGCAGTGGCGCCTGCGCGCACCACTGCCGATTTCAGCGCACGTGCGCAGACGCAACCCGCAGCATCCGCGAGACTGATCCAGCGCGAAGCGCGCAGCCATGAGCGCGCAGTCAAGCGCAGTGGCGCACAGCGCGTTGCGCAACGCGGCACGACCCCGCATCGCGACGTCCGCACGTTTGCTCCGTATCGCGAAGCAGGTCCGGTGACGTCACATCGCACGCACGGCGCCTATTCGGAGGCGCAACGCTATTCGCCGCGGCAAAGCGGCCCGAATCCCGCTGACGAATACGCGTCCATCCTTTCCTATGCGAAAACGTACGCCCCGGCACGCGCATCGAATTCGCCAGCCACGCCGGTCGACAGTACGGAATGGGTCAATCACGTTTCGCAACGCCGCATCACCGAGGTGCCGGACCGGTTCGCAAAGTAACTCGCACGCGGGCGGGCTCGCTCGCCGTCGCACCATAAAAAAAGCCCGGCAAATGCCGGGCTTTTTGTCGTTCGCACGAATAGCGCTCCATACACGGGGCGAAAACGCCGCCCCGCAGCACTCAGCGCCGCGCTCCAGGCAAGCCTGCCTCCGTTGCGCGCTGCAGTGCGTCCACCTGTCTTTGCAGCTCACGCAATTGCGCCTGTGCCTGTGACTTCTGCGCATTGAGCGCAGCGGCGTCGCCCTGCGCCTGGCGCTGGTAGTCGTCGACTCGCGCCTGCTGTGTGCGAGCGATGTCGAGATCGGCCTGCAGGCGACGCGCACGTTCTTCCGACAGCGCGATCACACGCTCGATGAACGCCTTTTGCGCCTCGAGCTCCGTACGGCGTATTTCCACCTGGGAAAGCTGCTCGGTTTGCCGCACGAAGTCAGCGTAGATCGCTTCGGAACGTGCTTCGTCCTGCGAACGGATCACGCGCCAGAAGTGCTTGTCCTGAAACAGCACAACATAGTACGTCATCTCCGGCGGGTAGAAGAAGAGACTCGCACCATAGCTCGCGTTATAGGTCGTACGCAGTTCGACGAGCTGGGCGTCGTGAATCAGTTGCATGAGCGTGGCGACGTCGCCTTGCGCCGCGCCGGCGCTGGCCTGCTCGTCCGCGTTGGCCATCGTGCTCGCGGGCGGCAACGCGCCGGCTGGCTGCGGCGTCAGACTGCCGAGCGAGGGGCGGCTGCCCGCCAGCGGCACACGCTCGCCAGCCGCGCCAGACATGCCGTCCGCGTTCACCGCGCCGGCCGGCATGCCGGCCCAAGCCGTCGTGCCCTGCTGGAGCAGCATGAGTGCCGCGGCGCTGAGCATCACACGACGCAACGTGATTGAGTGCTTCATACCTGCCTATTCCATTCAGGATCTCAGTAACCCTTCATTATCGCCGCCGGGAAATCTCAAAAACGACGTTTAAATTTGGATAAGCAGTGGAATCGGAAGATTAGGACGAGTCTTATGTAGGAAGCGCGCCGATCAAGAACAGAAAGGGCGAGAGGCACGTAGGACGCCGAGGAAGGAGAACGAAATAAAAAAGCCGCGCGCAGGTGTGCGCGCGGCCAGGACAGGGTTGCTGCGATTCGTTGCGATGCGTTGCGCCGGTGCCGTCGTTTGCAATCAAAAGCGCGTTTCGCGCGCGGCTCGCAAGAAGGTGTCGAGCAGCGGCGTGCAGTCGAGCATTTCGGGGCCGCCCGCGCGATGGAACTCGGGGTGCCACTGCACGCCTACGACGAACGGCGAGCGGCGATAGCGCACCGCCTCGATGAGCCCGTCGCCCGCTGAAACCGCCTCGACGGTCAGGTCGCGTCCGAGGTTCTTCACGGCCTGATGGTGGATCGAGTTGACGATTGCCTCGCGCCGTCCGGGGAACATGGTCGAGAACGTCGAGCCCTCCGGGAACGTGACCGCGTGGCGATGCTGGTCGTAATGCTCGCTCACGTGCACGCCGGCCGTCGGCACATCCGAAGCGATGTCCTGATAAAGCGTGCCGCCAAACGCCACGTTAATGAGCTGGCAGCCGCGGCAAACGCCGAGCACCGGCTTGCCCGATTCGACGAATTCATGCAGCAGTTCGAGTTCGTACATGTCGCGCACACGGTCGCCCGGCCATTCGGGACGCGGCGAGATCTCGGCATAAGTCTGCGGCGAGACGTCGGCGCCGCCCTGGAGCAGCAGGCCGTCGAGATGCTTCGCGTAATCGCGCAAGCGGATATTGCTCGGGTGCAGCATGCCCTGGTGGCCGACTGTCGGGATCATGAACACGATGACGTCCCGCGACATCACCCAGTGTGCGATCGATTCCTCCAGGTATTGCAGCGTCTTGCCGCGCAGCCCTTGTGCGCCCGGCTCCGGGTGGAAGATCCGCGCCGAAACGCCGATGCGCAACGTGCGCTGCGTGATGCGCTGGCCGGCGCGGTCGAACAGTTGCCGCGCACGCGCCGCGATGATGCGGCCGAACACCGACCAGGCCGAATCGGCCGGGCGCAGATAGCGCGGCGGCTCCTTGGGAATGGCGCTGGGCGGCGGCGGGTGATGCGCCGTGAAGTCTGGCGCCTGGCCGAACCCAGCGGGCGCAGCACCGGGACGTTGCGGCGCAGCAGACGCGGCCGACTCGGCAGTGCTCGCCGGTTCCGTCTGCGGCGCCGGCGCGGGCGCGGTCTTGCCGGCTTCGGCGGTTTCCGCGATCGGAATACTCGGCGTGGTGCCGACCGGCGCCTGCTTCGGCGGTTCGCCAGGCGTGGAAGCCGCCGTCTTTCCAGCGTCAGGCGTGACGGCCGAAGCGCTCTCGGGCGCGTCGGTCGAAGCGCGTTGCGCGGCTTCCCCAGAGGGCGAAGCGGAGGACGATGCAGCGGGAGAACCAGAAACAGCGCCGGCAGGAGCGGCGGGAGGCGATGATGAGGACGTGGGGGCGCCGGTAGAACCGGCATCGGCAGGACGGCTTGCGCCGTCAGGGACCTCGGGGTGGTCTGATTTGTTATCGCTCATGACGTGGGGTCAGGCGCGCGGCGCGCGAACGAATGAACAAGCTTTGATTATCCGTCGCACGGCACGCCGCCGCCACCCCCGCACACAATTGCTCACATCCCGTCACGCAAAGCCGGCTCAACCGGGCATGCGAGGCGCGCCGCTTGCGGGTCAGGTCAGATCAGGCGTCCGGCCGCTCATCGAAGGTCTCTCGCAACGCAATCTGCATCGACGCGTGGATTTTCACGCACCAGCGCCACAGCAGCATCGTGAGCGCCGCTGCACACACCAGCACGCCGACGAGGAAGCCCGTTGGCGGCAGGATCGTCCCCGAGAGCGCCGCCACGAGCAGGAACACGCCGAACATCGAAACCACGGGCACCAGCTCCGCAATCACATGGCGGATCGCGCGCGTGAAGCGCCCTGCCTTCTCCGGCTGCACGCTCACTTCGGCAAGCAGGAGCGCGAGCGACTGCGTCTTGCGCCACACCGCCACGAGAAACGGCATCGCCAGCACGAGCGCGGCGCTCCAGAGCACGACGCGCTGAATGCGCTCGTCGCTGATCCATTGCGCGAGCAACGGCCCCGCATAGCGCGCGCCGTACGACACGCCGATGAAGATCGCCGAGACGAGCGCGAGATTCACGGCAATCTGCACGACGATGCGCCTCGTGAGCGAAAAGATCGTGGGCCCGTCCGAGCGCGGCACGAGGCAGCGCAGCCATTGGCTGTACATGCCGAACACGTTCGAGACGGCGGGCGGCATGGCGCGCGCGAGGCGCTGCGAGAGCGGATCGGCAATGCGGATGAGGTAAGGCGTGGTGAGCGTCGTGATGGCCGAGACAGTCACCGCGATCGGGTAGAGAAACCCGCTCGTCACCTTCAGCGTGAGACCGAGCGAGGCGATGATGAACGAGAACTCGCCGATCTGCGAGACGGTCATGCCCACGCGCATCGCGGTGCGTCCGTCCCGGCCGGCCAGGAAGGTGCCGAGTCCGCACGAAACGAGCTTGCCGAGCACCACGGCAATCGAGATCACGGCGATCGGCCAGGCGTAATCGACCAGCACGAGCGGGTTGAGCATGAGCCCGATCGTCACGAAGAAGATGGCGGAGAACGCGTCGCGCAGCGGCGCGACGAGATGCTCGATACGATGCAGATGACGCGACTCGGCCATGACCGCGCCGATCAGGAACGCGCCGAGTGCGATCGAGTAGTCGAGCTTCACGACGAGCAGGCAGAAGCCGAAGCAAAAACCCAGCACCGAGACGAGCAGCATCTCATCGTTGCCCACGCGCGCGATGTAGCCGAGCACGCGCGGCACGATCAGGATGCCCGCGAGCAGCGAGACCAGCATGAACAGCAGCAGCTTGCCGAGCGTGATGAGCGCGATGCCAGGCGACAGTTCACCCGTCTGCGCAATGCCGCCCAGCAGCACGAGCATCGCAATGCCCAGGATGTCCTCGACGATCAGTATGCCGAACACGAGCTGCGCGAACGGTTCGCGCTTCACGCCGAGATCGGAGAGCGCCTTGACGATGATGGTGGTCGACGAAATGGCGAGAATCGCGCCGAGGAACAGAGAATCCATCGTGGCCCAGCCGAACGCGCGGCCGATCTCGTAGCCGATCCACAGCATCAGCACGATTTCCGAGAGCGCCGCGACGATGGCGGTCGCGCCCACCTGAAAGAGCTTTCGCAGACTGAATTCGAGGCCGAGCGAGAACATCAGGAACACGACGCCCAGTTCGCCCAGCGTCTGGATGGTCTGCTCGTCGTGAATGAGCTGGAACGGCGGCGTGTACGGCCCGATGATCACGCCCGCCGCGATATAGCCGAGCACGACCGGCTGCTTCAGGCGATGAAACAGCACGGTGACGACGCCTGCAAGCGCCATCACGACTGCCAGGTCCTGAATGAAGCCGATTCCGTGGTGCATGAAGGTCTTTCCTTACAAATAGCTATCGAATCTCCGCATGTTACCCGATGCACGGCGTGAGCCAAATCGCACGCAAGGAAAAAAGCCGACCTACAATGATGCGACCCTTGCAGGCAACGCACGCCCGCGCCGCAGCGCATCGACCGAATCTTCTGCCGCCATGACATCCGCATCCACCGCCTTCACGCCGTTCCCTCCCCTCGCCCAGCTAGCCGCCGATCTCGCCGCGGGCCGCACGACGAGCCGCGCGCTCGCCGAAGCCGCGCTCGAACGCATCGCCGACCCGGCCGGCCAGGGCGCGACCGTCTTCACGCAAGTCGACGCCGGGCGCGTGCGCGCCGCCGCCGACGCGCACGACCGCCTGCGCGCGGCCGGCACCGTGCTTTCGCCGCTGGCGGGCATCCCCGTCTCGGTGAAGGATCTGTTCGACGTGGCGGGCGAAGTCACGCGCGCGGGCTCCACCGCGCTCGCGAATGCGGCGCCTGCGAAGGAGGACGCCGCCGCCGTCGCGCGGCTGCGCTATGCGGGCGCGGTGCTGGTCGGACGTACCAACATGAGCGAGTTCGCGTTCTCGGGGCTCGGCCTGAATCCGCACTACGGCACGCCGCTCTCGCCCTGGCGCCGCGGCGTGGCAGGCGATGCGCGGGTCGCGGGCGGCTCGTCCTCGGGCGCGGCGGCCTCGGTCGCGGACGGCATGGCCGCCGTCGCGCTGGGCACCGACACCGGCGGCTCCCTGCGCATTCCCGCCGCGTTCTGCGGCCTCACGGGCTTCAAGCCGACGGCCGCGCGCATACCGAAAACGGGCGGCGTGCCGCTCTCCCCGACGCTCGACTCGTTTGGGCCGATCGGCAACACGGTGGCGTGCTGCGCGCTCGTGGACCGCGTGCTCGCCGGGCTCGAACCGCGCGTGCCGGCGGCGCGCCACCTCGAAGGCGTGCGCCTCGGCGTGCTCACCAACTATGTGACCGACGGCGTGGACCCCGAAGTCGCCGAAACGATCGATACGGCGCTCAAGCATCTGGATGCGGCCGGGGCGATCGTGAGCGAAGTCCGCTTTGCCGCCTTCGAGCGCTTCGCGGAGATCAACCGCATCGGCTTCTCGCCGATGGAAGCGTATGCGTGGCATCGCGAGCTGATCGCGAAGCATCGCGACCAGTACGATCCGCGCGTGCTCGTGCGCATCCTCAAGGGCGAACACGCCACGGCCGCCGACTATCTGGACCTGATCGCCGCACGCGCCGCCGTGATGGCAGAGGCCCAGGCCACGCTCTGGTCGCGCTTCGACGTCGTGATCGCGCCGACCGTGCCGATCGCGCCGCCGCCCGCCGCCCCGCTCGCCGCCGACGACGATGTCTTCGCACGCACCAACGCGCTGGTATTGCGCAATCCGGCCGCATTCAACTTCCTCGATAGCTGCGCGCTCTCGCTGCCGTGCCATCACTATGGTGCGGCGCCAGTCGGGCTGATGCTCGCGGGCGCGCCTTATAACGACGACGCGCTGCTCGCCATTGGCCGCGGCGTCGAGGCGGTGCTCGCGCCGCTGCGCTGACCTGAGCGGGAATCGCTCAACCCATCCCTGCGCGCGAGCAAGGACACGTCCGCGCCGCGCGCAACCTTCGCGCTAGAATCCCGTCACGCCGTCGCAGCCGCCTGGGCGCTGCGCCAGATAACCCGAATGAACGAGCCAACAAACGAGCCTCATGAACGACGATAACGCGCTGTTGCGCCGCGAGCGCGGCCTGCTGGTCCTCCTTGGCCTGATCTGCCTCGCGCTCCTGGGCGGCGCCCTGTACTTCCAGTATGTCGAGCATCAGGATCCCTGCCCGCTGTGCATCCTGGGGCGCTACTTCCTGATCCTGATCGCGGTCTTCGCCTTCCTCGGCGCGCGCATGACGAGCTGGCGCGGCGTACGCGTGCTCGAAGCGCTCGTGGTGATCTCGGCGGCGGGCGGCGCGGTCGCGGCCGCAAAGCTCGTCTGGGTGCAGGCGTTCCCCAACTACAGCTGCGGTTTCGACACGCTGCAGCCCATCGTCGACAGCCTGCCGTTCGCGCACTGGCTGCCCGGCGTGTTCAAGGTGCAGGGTCTCTGCGAAACCACCTATCCGCCGACGCTTGGCCTGACCATCCCGGTGTGGTCGCTGCTCGCGTTCATCATCGTGTTCCTGGTGGTGATGCTGAGCCTGTGGCGCAACCGGCACCGCCAGGTCTCGTGGCCCGGCATCCGCCGTTGAACGGCCAAAGGCCGCCTGTTCAGGCGCCTGCGGCCTCATCCGGCTCACCCGCCTTATCCGCCGCCCCAGCCTTTGGGCGGCGCGTCCCGCCAGCGCGATCCGCGCACTAGCCTTGCACGGCAGCATCGAATCGCGCACGACTCCCGCACCTCTCCCGCCGTCCAGGCGCGATCGCCGCACGCAACACCTGCGCACGGCCATGTGCGCTGTGACGGCGTCATGACCCAAGTCACATAACCCCCATCTTGCGGGGGAAATACTTTCCTGCCGCGAGCGGTGCTATCTTCGGAACTGGATGGCGATCTACGTGCGCGAGGCCGGTGTTGGCGCGCCCCTCTCGTAACGCGCGCCTGATCCGCAATGTCCCCGGGTTCACCATGACAACGCAAACCATCCGCTTCCTCCACCGAGGCGCCGTGCACGAAGTGCGCGACCTGCCTCCCACGCGCACGGTGCTTCAGCATCTGCGTGAGGATCTGCGCGCCTGCGGCACCAAGGAAGGCTGCGCCGAGGGCGACTGCGGCGCGTGCACGGTTGTCGTGGGCGAACTCGATGGCGACGGCCGTCTCGCGCTCAAGGCTGTCAACGCCTGCATCCAGTTCCTGCCTACCCTCGACGGCCGCGCGCTCTATACCGTCGAAGACCTGCGCCAGCCAGATGGCGCACTGCACCCGGTCCAGCAGGCGATGGTCGATTGCCACGGCTCGCAGTGCGGCTTCTGCACGCCGGGCTTCATCATGTCCTTGTGGGCGCTCTACGAGAACCAGCCGGCCGGCGCGGTGCCGGGCCGCGAGGAGATCAACGAGGCGCTCTCGGGTAACCTGTGCCGCTGCACCGGCTACCGGCCGATCGTCGAAGCGGCGCTGCGCATGTTCGACGAAACCTGCCACCCGCGCGTGGTGCTCGATCGCGAACGCGTCGAGGCGCAGTTGCGCGCGCTGCAACGCCCCGCCACCTTCGAATATCACGGCCCCGACGTGAGAGGCGCCGCGCACGGCGAAAGCACGTTCTACGCGCCGCGCACGCTCGAAGCCTTCGCCGCGCTGCGTGCCGCGCATCCTGACGCACGCGTGCTCGCGGGCAGCACCGATGTCGGCCTGTGGGTCACGAAGCAGTTTCGCGACCTGGGCAACGTCATCTACACCGGCAACGTCGCGGAAATGAAGACCGTTTCGCGCGACGCCCAGACGCTCACGATCGGCGCGGCCGTCCCGCTCGAAGAAGCCTACGCGGCGCTCGCCATCGACTACCCCGAACTCGCGGAACTATGGGCGCGCTTCGCCTCGCTGCCCATTCGCAACGCAGGGACGCTTGGCGGCAACGTCGCGAACGGCTCGCCGATCGGCGACTCGATGCCCGCGCTGCTCGCGCTCGACGCCACGCTCGTGCTGCGCCGCGCGGCGCGCGTGCGCACGCTGCCGCTCGCGGACTTCTACACGGGCTATCAGAAGAACGCGCTCGAAGCAGGCGAATTCGTCGAAGCGGTCCGCGTGCCGCGCCCCGCCCCGGCACTGCGCTTTCGCACCTACAAGGTCTCGAAGCGCTACGACCAGGATATTTCGGCGGTGTGCGCCGCGTTCGCACTCGACGTGCGCGAGGACGGCACAATCGCGAGCGCGCGCATCGCCTACGGCGGCATGGCAGCGATCCCGCAGCGCGCCGCGCGCGCCGAGGCCGCGCTTGCCGGCGCACGCTGGGACGAAGCCGGCGCACAGCGCGCAATGGATGCGCTTGCCACCGACTATCAGCCGCTTACGGACATGCGCGCGAGCAGCGCCTATCGCCTGAAGGTCGCGCGTAACCTGCTGTGGCGTTGCTGGCTCGAAACGCGCGACGACGCACCGCTCGCACTGTGCGACGTCAACGCGTTCGCTTTCGCCGAAGGCGACGACGATGGCCAGGACAGCGCAGCCGCCGGAGCCACGCCATGAACGATCAAGCCGAAGCGCTCGTCATACACGCGGATCAAGGCGCCGAGCACGCCCACGAACGCGCGCTCGGCGCGCCGCTGCCGCACGAATCGGCCGATGCGCACGTGAGCGGCGAGGCGCGCTACACCGACGACATTCCCGAACTGCACGGCACCGTGCATGCGGCGCTCGGCCTCGCGCGCCATGCGCACGCTCGCATCGTCGCGCTCGATCTGGAACGCGTGCGCTCGTCGCCGGGCGTGCTTGCTGTGCTCACAGCCGCCGACATCCCCGGCGAGAACGACTGCGGCCCGGTCGTGCACGACGATCCCGTGCTCGCAAGCGACATCGTGCAGTACCTCGGGCAGCCCGTGTTCGCGGTGATCGCCACGAGCCACGAACTGGCGCGCCGCGCCGCGTCGCTCGCCGCAAGCGACGATGTGGTTCGCTATGAGCCGCTGGAACCTGTTCTCAGCATCGAAGAAGCGCGCAAGCGCCAGCACTACGTGCTGCCGCCGCTGCGTCTCGTGCGCGGCGCGCCCGACGCCGCGCTTGCCGCGGCGCCGCATCGCCTCGCGGGCACGTTCGCCGTGGGCGGGCAAGAGCAGTTCTATCTCGAAGGCCAGGTGGCCTACGCGCTGCCGCAAGAGCAAACGGGCATGCTCGTCTACAGCTCGACGCAGCACCCGAGCGAGATGCAGCAGGTCGTCGCGCATCTGCTCGGCTGGCCCGTGCATCGTGTGAGCTGCGAATGCCGGCGCATGGGCGGCGGTTTTGGCGGCAAGGAATCGCAGTCGGCTTTGTTCGCGTGCGTCGCCGCGCTCGCGGCGCACAAGCTGCAGCGCCCCGTGAAGATGCGCGCCGATCGCGACGACGACTTCATGATCACCGGCAAGCGCCACGACGCGCTCTACACGTACGAAGCGGGCTACGACGACGAAGGACGGCTCCTCGGCGCGCGCGTGGAGATCGCGCTGCGCGCAGGCTATTCCGCCGATCTTTCGGGCGCAGTCGCCACGCGCGCGGTTTGCCACTTCGACAACGCCTACTATCTTTCGGACGTCGAAATCGTCGCGCTCTGCTGCAAGACGAACACGCAGTCGAACACCGCGTTTCGCGGCTTCGGCGGCCCGCAGGGCGCGCTCGTGATGGAGGTGATGCTCGACGAGATCGCCCGCGCGCTCGGCCGCGATCCGCTCGACGTGCGGCGCTCGAACTATTACGGCATTGGCGAGCGCGATGTCACGCCGTACGGCCAGCGCGTGGAGGACAACGTGCTCGCGCCGCTCACCGACGAGCTGCTCGCGTCGAGCCGCTATCACGAGCGACGCGCGACGATCGCCGCGTACAACCGCACGAGCCCCGTGCTCAAGCGCGGCATCGCGATCACGCCGGTCAAGTTCGGCATCTCGTTCAACGTGCCGCATCTGAACCAGGCAGGCGCGCTCGTGCATGTGTACCGCGACGGCTCGGTACTCGTGAACCACGGCGGCACGGAAATGGGCCAGGGGCTCAACACCAAGGTCGCGCAGGTCGTGGCGGGTACGCTCGGTTTGCCGCTCGCACGCGTGCGCGTGAGTGCCGCCGATACATCGAAAGTGGCCAATACGTCGGCCACGGCGGCCTCCACGGGCAGCGATCTCAACGGCAAGGCGGCCGAAGACGCCGCACTGACGATCCGTGCGCGCCTTGCGGCATTCGCGGCGGCACAATACGGCGGCGCGCCCGAAAGCGTCGCGTTCGAAGACGGTCAGGTGCGAGCGAACGGCAAGGCGATCGCTTTTGCTGAGTTCGTCGAACTCGCGTACATGAAGCGCGTGCAACTGTGGTCCGATGGCTTCTACACGACGCCCAAGGTGCATTGGGACGCGCGCACGCTCACCGGCCATCCGTTCTACTACTTCGCCTATGGCGCGGCGGTGTCCGAAGTGGTTGTCGACACGCTCACCGGCGAATGGAAGCTCGTGCGCGCCGACGTGCTGCACGACGCCGGCCAGTCGATCAATCCGGCCATCGACCTCGGCCAGGTGGAAGGCGGCTTCATTCAGGGCATGGGCTGGCTCACGACCGAAGAGCTTTGGTGGAACCGCGACGGGCGGCTCATGACGCACGCGCCGTCCACGTACAAGATTCCGGCGGTGAGCGACACGCCGGAGGCGTTCAACGTGAAGCTTTACCGCAGCGGCGGCAACGACAACGTCGAGCCAACCGTGTTTCGCTCGAAGGCCGTGGGCGAACCGCCCCTGCTTTTGCCGTTCTCGGTCTTGCTCGCGATTCGCGACGCCGTGGGTGCGGCAGTGCCCGACGCGCGCAAGGCCGCGCCGCTGCGCGCGCCCGCGACGCCTGAAGCGATTCTGGATGCGCTGGATGCGCTGCGGGCAAACTGCGGCAAAATGGACTGATCGCGCGAACCCGCCAGCGCCTCGCACACTCCAACCGCGAAGCGCAGCCCGCGCGAAGGCACGAAGATTAACCGGCGGCACATGCATGAACGTGCCGCCTCGTAGGGAGAACCGCCAGATGCAAGCCTGGCTTTCCGATCTGCAGCAATTGCTCGCGCACGGCGACGCCGCCGTGCTGGTCACCGTTGCGCGCGTCGAGGGATCGGCGCCGCGCGAGGCCGGCACGAAGATGATCGTCACGCGAGAAGCGGCCCGCCACACCATTGGCGGCGGCCATCTCGAATGGAAGGCCATCGAGATCGCGCGCCAGGTGCTGCGCGACGGCATGCGCACGCCCCACGCACGGCGCCTCGAGCGCCTCGCACTCGGGCCGAGCCTTGGCCAATGTTGCGGCGGCGCCGTGGTGCTCGCGTTCGAGCGCCTCGACGTAGCCGATCTTGGCTGGCTTGCCACTCTCGCGCGCCGCCTCGCGGCAGGCGCGTCGACCGTGCGTAGCGTATCATTCCGCTCCTCGCGGAACGGGAGCCCTGAAGGCGAAGGCACCCCAGCCGATCCGGCCATGCTTTCCGAGCCGGAGCCGGGCGTGGAAGCGCCCGACTGCCTGCTTTGGGAAACGGGCGGCTCGCTGCTCCTCACCGAGACCATCGCGCCGAACGATTTTCCCGTCGTGCTGTTCGGCGCGGGCCACGTGGGCGCGGCGCTCGTGCGCGTGCTCGGCACGCTGCCCTGCCGCGTGCTGTGGGTCGACGAGCGCGACGCCGCGTTTCCGACGCCCGAGGCGTTCGCGCTGCTGGGCGCGCCCAACGTCGCGATCGACGCCAACGACGCGCCCGACGAAGCCGTCGACACCGCCCCGCCCGGCACGAGCTTCATCGTGATGACGCACGATCATTCGCGCGACCTCGATCTCGCCGAGCGTATCCTGCGCCGCGGCGACTTCGTGTTCTTCGGCATGATCGGCTCGCACACGAAGCGCAAGCAGTTCGAGCACCGGCTCGCCGCGCGCGGCATCGATCCCATGCAGATCGCGCGCATGAACTGCCCGCTCGGCGTGGACGGTATCGTCGACAAGTCGCCCGAAGTCATCGCCGTCTCGGCTGCCGCGCAACTGCTGCAAGCCATCGAGGCGGCGAAGTTGGCGAGCGCCGCGCATGCCGCCGCAACCCATTCCGCGTGATGTCAAATACTGAAGAACTGATAAGCCAATCGAACCGAACATGACGATCACGACCCCCGCTAACACCGCCGCCAACGCAAAGGCGCTCGTCGAAAAGGCCGCCAATGCGCCGAAGGCCGAGTTGCACATCCATATCGAAGGCTCGCTCGAACCCGAGCTGATCTTCGCGCTCGCACAGCGCAACAACGTGAAGCTCGCCTACGACTCGATCGACGCGCTGCGCGCCGCCTACGCGTTCACCGACCTGCAGTCGTTCCTCGACATCTACTACGCGGGCGCAAGCGTGCTGCTCACGGAGCAGGACTTCTACGACATGACGATGGCGTACTGCGAGCGCGCGCTCGCGGACAACGTCGTGCACACCGAAATATTCTTCGATCCGCAAACGCACACCGAACGCGGCGTGCCGATCGAAACCGTGGTTGCGGGCATCGACCGCGCGCTCGCCGACGCCGAAAAGCGCGGCCTCACGAGCAAGCTGATCCTGTGCTTCCTGCGCCACCTGAGCGAAGCCGATGCGCTCGCCACGTTCGAAGCCGCACGGCCGCTTTTCGAGCGCTATGCCCGGATGATCGGCGTGGGCCTCGACTCGTCGGAGCGCGGCCATCCGCCGTCGAAGTTCGAGCGCGTGTTCGAGAAAGCGCGTGCGATGGGACTGAAGCTCGTCGCGCACGCGGGCGAGGAAGGCCCGCCCTCGTATATCTACGAAGCGCTCGATCTGCTCAAGGTCGATCGCGTCGATCATGGCGTGCGCAGCATCGAAGACGCAGCGCTCGTCACGCGTCTGGCCGACACGCGCGTCGCGCTCACCGTGTGCCCGCTCTCGAACACCAAGCTGTGCGTGTTCGACGACATGACGCAGCACACGCTCAAGGCGCTGCTCGACAAGGGCGTCGCAGTGACCGTCAATTCCGACGATCCCGCCTACTTCGGCGGCTACGTCAACGAGAACTACCGCGCCATCATCGAAGCGCTCAAGCTCGACGACGACGAGGTGTACACGATCCTGCGCAACGGCTTCGAGGCTTCGTTCGTGACGCCCGAAGAACGCGCCGCGCTGATCGCGAAGCTCGACGCGAACTGGAATCGCGCGACGCCTTAAAGCGCAAACTAAAACGCGGACTCGTCCGCACAGCAAGCCCCAGCCCGGGCTGTCACACGAATCCGGTCCAGCGCGCGAGCGCCGGACCGTGGGCCCTCTCGTGCCTCGTTTTCAGGAGCGGCACGGGTCATGCGGGGCACGCACTGGACGAATACCTGAATTTATCGGAGACGAAGTTCCCATGACTCAATCGGCTTACCGCGCAAAACTGTTGACGTTCACCGGCGACCCAGCGCAATCGTCCGACGCCGCTGTCTTTGACGAAGACGGCGTCGTGATCGTCGAAGACGGCCACGTCGTCGCCTCGGGCGCGTGGTCCGCGCTCAAGTCGCGCGTAAGCGAAGGCGCGACGGTTCACAATCTGCGCGACAAGCTGATCGTGCCGGGCTTTATCGACACGCACATCCACTATCCGCAGACGGACATGATCGCGTCGCCGGCGCCGGGCCTCCTGCCATGGCTGGACACCTACACGTTCCCGACCGAACGCGGCTTCGAAAACGAGGCGGTGGCGCAGGACACGGCGCGCTTTTTCGTCGACGAGCTGCTCGCGTGCGGCACGACCACGGCGCTCGTGTATTGCACGGTGCACAAGCAGTCCGCCGACGCGCTCTTCACCGCGAGCGAAGCGAAGAACCTGCGCATGGTCGCGGGCAAGGTGCTGATGGACCGCCACTGCCCCGAGTTCCTGCGCGACACGCCGCAAACGGGCTACGACGACAGCGCCGAGCTGATCGGGCGCTGGCACAACCGCGGGCGCCAGATGTACGCACTCACGCCGCGCTTCGCGCCCACTTCGACCGAGGCGCAGCTCGAAGCGTGCGGCGCGCTCGCGAAGGCGCACGGCGACATCTTCATCCAGAGCCACGTGGCTGAAAACCCGGACGAGGTGAAGTGGGTCAAGGAGCTGTTCCCGGGCCACCGCAGCTATCTCGACGTCTACGATCACTACGGACTCCTGCGCAAACGCGCGGTCTACGGCCACTGCATCTGGCTCGACGACGAAGACCGCCGCCGCATGGCGGATACGGGCACGGTCGCGGCGCACTGCCCGACCTCGAACCTGTTCCTCGGCAGCGGCTTGTTCGACTTCGACAAGGCGGGCGAATCGTCGATGCCCGTGACGCTCGCCACCGACGTGGGCGGGGGCACCTCGTTCTCGATGCTGCAAACGATGAACGAGGCGCACAAGGTCGCGCGCATGGGCGGCCACCATCTCACGGCCACGCGCATGTTCTGGCTCGCGACAGCGGGCGCGGCGCAGGCGCTCGATCTCGCCGACAAGATCGGCACGCTCGCGCCCGGCAGCGAAGCGGATTTCGTCGTGCTCGATGCGCAGGCCACGCCGTTGCTCGCGCGGCGCACGGCGCGCGCCGGATCGCTGGAAGAACTGTTGTTCGCGCTCGCCCTGCTCGGCGACGACCGCGCCGTGTTCGAGACCTATGCGGCGGGCAAACGCGTGCACAGCCGCGACGGCGCACGCCGCTGACGAGCGCCGACGGCGCCCCTGCGCGCCGGTTGCACGAAATGCGCCGTGCCGTGCTGTCACGAACTGAACAAAAAAGCGCGCCGGACACAAGGCCCGGCGCGCTTTTTTTTATTCTGCGAACCTGCGTTACCTGCCTATTTGGCGGGGGTGGCCTGGGGCGCCGCCGTGCCGCCCTGCATCGCACCCGCCGGGGCCGCGCTCGTCTCATTCGGCGCGCCGCCATTCTTGCCGACCGGAATCTTGACCTCCGTCACCGTCCCGTTAGCTAGCGGAAAATTCCCCAGTGCGCTCTGCACGAGAAAAGGCATCACGCGCACGAGCGAAGGATCGTCGCCCGAGGTTCGCGCCTGCACGTTGTAGACCTCTTTGCCGCTCGCCTTTTCCGTGATGCGAATGCCGAGCGCATGCGAATACACGGGATAGCTCTGGTTCACGTAGGCAGGCTGATACGGCCCCCACGCCCCCCACGGGTTCCAGGGCCCCCAGTACGGGCCCGGCCAGGGGTTGTAGAACACGGGCTGCGCAACCGTCACCGTGTCCGTGCGGCTGCCATACGCGAGGCCCACCAGATAACGCGCCTGCGGCTCGGCCACCAGGCGGAACGCGTGCATCGCGAGGCCGTTGGCGACGAACTGCTCGTAGGTGCTCTGCTCGATGCTCTGACTCTGCTCAGGGCTGCGTGTGAACGCAAAGGTACGCGTGGCGTCGCTGCCGCCGTCCCATGCGGAGAAAGCGGTCACCTGGCTCGTCACGTAAGTCGTGCAGCCGGAGAGCGTGAGTGCGAGCGCCGCCAGCATCAGCAGGGCGCGCCGGGTCCATCTGTCGTGCATCATGGTCTTCTCGTAGCAGTGTTGCTTCAGTTGGAAAAGTGCAGTCGTGGGGGCCGCTCTCTCCGATACGATCTTCGCGCCGCGCCTATTCCATGCTCGTTCCATGTCCGATCCGTGCGCATTCCACGCCGGTCGTGTCTTGTTTTGTGGTTCGTTCGCCGCGCGGCAGGGCCTGATCATACTGACTCGCGGCGCGGCGCGAAAGTTCGAAGGCCGGGCGCTGACGGACAAAGCGGCCCGAGCCTTTGTACAATGGGGCGAACCACCGTGCTACGCGGCGGCAGGCAGCGCCCAACGGGCGTCCATGCCGCCGCGGCCGGCCATTCCGATCCACACCGATCCGACACGCCCGAATCCAGACCATGTCCGATACCGCCACGCCCACCGTGATCCGCCGCGAAGACTACGCGCCGCCCGCGTTTCTGATCGATACCGTCGACCTCGAATTCGACCTCGCGCCCGAGCGCACGGTCGTCAAGAGCACGCTGCGCGTGCGTCGCAATCCTGACGCGAAACCCAACGCGCATCTCGAACTCATGGGCGAGCAGCTCGAATTCATCGGCGCGGCGATCGACGGCAAACCCTACGCGAACGTGCGCGCACACGAGCACGGCCTCACTGTCGAGAACGTGCCCGATTCCTTCGAGCTCACGCTCACCGGCGCGTGCGATCCCGCCGCTAACACGACGCTCTCGGGCCTGTACGTGTCGAGCGGCAACTTCTTCACGCAGTGCGAGGCCGAAGGCTTTCGCCGCATCACCTGGTTCCTCGACCGACCCGACGTGATGGCGACCTACACGGTCACGCTGCGCGCCGACAAGATCGCCTGCCCGGTGCTGCTTTCGAACGGCAACCTGATCGCCGAAGGCGACCTGCCCGACGGCCGTCACTATGCGAAATGGGAAGATCCGTTCCGCAAGCCGAGCTACCTGTTCGCGCTCGTGGCGGGCAAGCTCGTGGCGCTGGAAGAGCGCATCCAGAGCGGCTCGGGCAAGGAAAAACTGCTGCAGGTCTGGGTCGAGCCGCACGACCTCGACAAGACGCGCCACGCCATGGATTCCCTCATCCACTCGATCCATTGGGACGAGCAGCGCTTTGGCCTCGAACTCGACCTCGACCGCTTCATGATCGTCGCCGTGAGCGACTTCAACATGGGCGCGATGGAGAACAAGGGGCTCAACATCTTCAACACGAAGTACGTGCTCGCGAATCCCGAAACGGCCACCGACGTCGACTTCGCGAACATCGAAGCCGTGGTCGGCCACGAGTACTTCCACAACTGGACCGGCAACCGCGTGACCTGCCGCGACTGGTTCCAGTTGAGCCTGAAGGAAGGCCTCACGGTGTTCCGCGACCAGGAGTTCTCCGCGGCGATGTCGGGCGGCGACGAGAACGAAGCGGCGCGCGCGACGAAGCGCATCGAGGACGTGCGCGTGCTGCGCCAGATGCAGTTCGCCGAAGACGCGGGCCCGATGGCACACCCGGTGCGCCCGGAGAGCTACGTCGAGATCAACAACTTCTACACGATGACCGTCTACGAGAAAGGCGCGGAAGTCGTGCGGATGTATCAAACGCTGCTCGGCCGCGACGGCTTCCGCAAGGGCATGGACCTGTATTTCCAGCGTCACGACGGCCAGGCCGTGACCTGCGACGACTTCCGCCACGCCATGGCCGACGCCAACGGCCGCGACCTCGCGCAGTTCGAGCGCTGGTACAGCCAGGCGGGCACGCCACGCGTCGCCGTGACGACGAGCTATGACGAAGGCACGCGCTGCTACAGCGTGACGCTCACGCAGGGCTACGCAAACGGCTCGCCCGCGGCGCGCGAAACGCAAAAGGGCCCGCTGCACATTCCGTTTGCCATCGGCCTGATCGGCCCGGACGGCGCGGATCTGCCGCTGCGCCTCGAAGGCGAAGCCGCGGCGCACGGCACGACGCGCGTGCTGGAGCTGACCGAAGCGCAGCAGACCTTCACGTTCGCCGACGTGCCGGCCAAGCCCCTGCCCTCGCTGCTGCGCAACTTCTCGGCGCCGGTCATCGTCGATTATGACTACGGCAACGACGAACTCGCGTTCCTGCTCGCGCACGACAGCGATGCGTTCAACCGCTGGGAAGCAGGCCAGCGCCTCGCCACGCGCGAACTGCTCGCGCTCGCCGCTCGCGCTGCCTCGGGCCAGCCGCTCGAAATCAACGTCGCGCTCGTCGATGCCTTCCGCCGCGTGCTGACCGACGAATCGCTCTCGCCGTCGTTCCGCGAACTTGCGCTCATGCTGCCTTCGGAAACGTATCTCGCCGAGCAGATGACCGAGTCCGATCCGGCTGCCGTGCACGCCGCGCGGCAGTTCGTGCGCAAGCAACTGGCAGCGGCACTCAAGCCCGAATGGCTCGCGGCCTACGAGCGCAATGTCACGCCGGGCGCGTACGAGCCGACGCCCGAGGCAGCCGGACACCGCGGCTTGAAGAACCTCGCGCTCTCGTATCTCTCGGAACTCGGCGATTCCGCACAAGCGGTGCAACTCGCCACGGCGCAGTACGAGGCCGCGAACAACATGACCGATCGTTCGGCGGCGCTTTCCGCACTGTTGAACGTGCAGGCGGCCACCGGCGTCGATGTCGCGCGCAAGGCGCTCGAGGACTTCTACGTGCGCTTCGAGAACGAGCCGCTCGTGATCGACAAGTGGTTCGCGCTGCAGGCCACGCAACGCGGCACGGCGCAACGCCCGACCATCGAGACGGTGCGCGCCCTCATGAGCCACTCGGCGTTCAACATCAAGAACCCAAACCGCGCTCGCTCGCTGATTTTCAGCTTCTGCGCCGCGAACCCGGCTCAGTTTCACGCCGCCGACGGCTCGGGTTACGCGTTCTGGGCCGACCAGGTGATCGCGCTCGACGCGCTCAATCCGCAGGTCGCGGCGCGCCTCGCCCGCAATCTCGAACTGTGGCGCCGCTTCACGCCCGCGCTGCGCGACGCGATGCGCACGGCGCTCGAGCGTGTGGCCGCCGAGGCGAAATCGCGCGACGTGCGCGAGATCGTCGAAAAAGCCCTGGCTTGATCAGACAAAACGAGGCAAAACGCGCGGCGCCGGAACAGCGCCGCTCGCCAACCCACAAACCGGCCTTCGCGCCGGTTTTTTTGCGCATTTTTTCGTGATTATTTCTGGCCGCGCGAGCGCACCCGCCGCCGCGCGAAAAGCCGCACCAGCAAGCCGGACGCGCCCTGGCGCTTTATTTTGCACGGCTGTGCGGCGGGCGGTCACAGTCGAGCGGGTAGAATTGCGCTATTCCCAAGCGTATCCGGAGTACTGCAATGGCTTTGCAACGTCGCACCACCCTCACCAAGTACCTGATCGAGCAGCAGCGCCAGCACAGCAACCTGCCCGCCGACCTGCGCCTGTTGATCGAAGTCGTCGCACGCGCGTGCAAGGCGATCAGCTTCAACGTCAGCAAGGGCGCGCTCGGCGACGCCCTCGGCACAGCCGGCAGCGAGAACGTCCAGGGCGAAGTGCAGAAGAACCTAGACATCCTCTCGAACGAGATCCTGCTCGACGCCAACGAATGGGGCGGCAACCTCGCCGCGATGGCATCGGAGGAAATGGAAACGTTCTTCCCGATCCCGGCCAACTATCCGAAGGGCGAATACCTGCTCGTGTTCGACCCGCTCGACGGCTCGTCGAACATCGACGTGAACGTGTCGATCGGCACGATCTTCTCGGTGCTGCGCTGCCCGGACGGCAAGCAGGCCACCGAAGAATCGTTCCTGCAGCCGGGCACGAAGCAGGTCGCCGCAGGCTACGCCGTGTACGGTCCGCAAACGGTGCTCGTGCTCACGACCGGCAACGGCGTGAACTGCTTCACGCTCGACCGCGAACTGGGCTCGTGGGTGCTCACGCAAAGCAACATGCGCATTCCGGAAGAAACGCGCGAATACGCGATCAACGCCTCGAACGCGCGCCACTGGTATGAGCCGGTGCAGAAGTACATCGGCGAACTCAATGCCGGCAAGGACGGTGAGCGCGGCGATAACTTCAACATGCGCTGGATCGCCTCGATGGTCGCCGACGTGCACCGTATCCTGAACCGCGGCGGCATCTTCATGTACCCCGCCGACAAACGCGATCCGTCGAAGCCGGGCAAGCTGCGCCTGATGTACGAAGCGAACCCGATGTCGTTCATCGTCGAGCAGGCGGGCGGCATGGCGACCAACGGTGAAGAGCGCATTCTCGACATCCAGCCGAAGAGCCTGCATGAGCGCGTGGCCGTGTTCCTCGGCTCGAAGAACGAGGTCGAGCGCGTCACGCGCTATCACCACGAAGCGAAAAAATGAAAAAGATGAGGAAAGGGCTTGCATAATTCGCGGCAACTTCCTATAATCTTTCTTCTCTGATGCACGCCGGAATAGCTCAGACGGTAGAGCAGCGCATTCGTAATGCGAAGGTCGGGGGTTCGATTCCTCTTTCCGGCACCAAAAGATTCAAGCACTTAGCCCAGCCCTAACCGGCTGGGCTTTTTGCTTTCTGGATTCGTGTAAGCGCTGGTGTAAGCAATTTCACACCATCCACCCCTCGCCCCACCCCCTCCGCTCTCCCTCAGCCCACTTCGACAATTCCACATCGGAAGACGAAGGCGCGGCCACGCATGTACCCTATTCGAGAATTTTCTCAAAATATCTTGCGCATCTTAACCGAATCGGTTAAATTAAGATTGCATAAGGATAAATTGAAGGACCCTCACTGGAGAACGAAATGGCACTGACCCCGTTTGGCAAGGCCGTGAGAAAGGCTAGGCTGGATGCGGAAGTCACGCTCTCGGACATGGCTATTGCATTAGGCGTTACCTCCGCGTTTTTGAGCGCGATGGAAACAGGACGGAAAAAGATTCCAAGTGACCTTGTTGCGAAGGCTGAGAGCTTCTTTGCGCAACGAGGTACCCATGTAGAACGGTTACAACCACTTGCCGACGTGTCGAACGCCTCGGTGTCGCTGGAAGGCTTGAACCCAGAACATCAACTTATGGTCGCGGGGTTTGCGCGAGCGTCGTGGGACCACGTGGACATGGGGGACCTGGAAAAGCTGAAGCAGCTACTGAAAAAAATCGGAGGTAACTGATGTTCGGTCACGGTCCATTAAACGGGTTTCGAGTCCCGGCTAAGAGCATCAACGACATACGTTACGTCGCGAATCGCGCTCGGATCGCGTTGGGCCTGACGTTTCCAATTCCGCTTGGCCGCTTTCTGGAACAGCTTTCGAGCTATTCAATCACGCTCGATGTTCTAGAGGACGGCGCAAGTGGATTGCCGCCAGGTGTAGAGGCGTGCTGGATTCCGGAAACGTTCACCCTATGCCTTACGCAGAAAGTGTACGACCGCGCATGCATGAACGATCCACGTGCGCTATTTACGGTATTCCACGAAATTGGGCATGCGTTGCTCGGCCACAAACGCACACTCAACCGTGAAGTACCCGGACGGGAGTTCAAGACGTTCGAAGATTCTGAGTGGCAGGCAAACCAGTTCGCGGCCGAAATCTTGATGCCGCTGGATGAGATTCGAACGCGAGGGTTGCGCACGGAGCAAGACCTAGTGAACGCGTTCGGTGTCTCGATGGAGGCATCACGCATTCGGATAGACCGGCTTAAGAAGCACCGCGAAATGTAAAAACGTCATTCGAGTTGGCGCTCGAATGACGTTCGGGGAAAAGGAAGACAAATGCCTCTGGCTTCCTCTTCATGCGCTCGGTTCAGGAGCACGCGAATTGTATGTAAACAATTTGACTGCTGCAAGCGCGTAAGTTCCATGTCGGTGAGGCATTTCTGACGAGGTCGGAAATGACGACGCAAGATGAAGAGTACATCACCATCTTCCGCCGCTTCCGTCGTACCAAGTCGGGTGCGCTGTTGGATGCCAAGAAATTTGGCATTGCAGCGTGGCCGATTAAGGTACGCCGCAAGCAATAGCGGCAAAAGGTAGCTGCATTCGGCAGGCTCGGCACGACCCGTTTTCGGGGTCGTGCGGGGTACCTGTTGCTATCAACTCATCGGTATTTATAGGAACTTACGATATGGCACTCTCATGCCACTTTCCAAAGTCCGTACACGTTCGCCCTTATGTACGGATGCGCAAGGGCCGTCTTGAGACCGTCTGCGAGCATTGTCGCAGCTATCCTGGGACGTAATTAGCCGCAACTGCACCTGCTTGCCGTTTGATAGTGCAGGCGGGTGCATCCCGAAGCGTGCGTCACTCGCGCGCGCGCGCGAAGGCGAGCAATACCTTACGGCGGGCGCGAATCCTTATCGAATTCCTGGACATCATCGGCAGTAACGTAAGCGCCCGAGCCGCTGCCATCGCTGCGTAGCACCCAGCTACGGGTTATGTATGGACCATTACGGTTGGCGGGTCGCTGACTATGGCGAATCTGGTTTTGAGCCTGCCGCACTCGCCTCGCAAACTCGCGTGCATCGCCGGGGTTTTCGTCGCGTCCACTGCTCTGTTCCAGCAGCAACCGGTTAAGCGCCTGTGATAGCGACTCGCCGCGCCGCCGTTGCGCCGCGAGTGCCCGGCGCGCCTCGTCGCACATGAAATACGACACCCGTTTGAAGTTGGCCGACGCGAGCAATTCGCGGTGCCGCGCTGTGCGCTCAGGGTCAAAGGTCGTCATCGTAAAAGCCTGCGTCAGCGGTAGCCGGTTCGCGCCCGTTCCGAACGGGGCGGCGCACGCCCTGCACTGCGGCGCGCCGCTTCGTCACATGGTAGGGCGACAGCGCCGCCGTCGCGGTCAGCTTCACCTGGGGGCGTGCTTCGCCCTGCGCGGGCGTCCACACGCTAACCGTCAGCGAGCCGCACAAGGCCACGGGGTCGCCGTCACCCAGCGTCAGCAACGTCGCCTTCACAGTCTCGGAAAACGCAATCACGTTCACGAATTGCGCTTCGCCCTCGCCCGTGCCACAGCGCAGGGTCGCCGTGACGAACGTTTTGCCGCTGCCGTTGCTCGCCGTGCGCTGCTGCGGCTTGCCGTGCAGCTTGCCGCTCACTAATGCGTCAATCATTCGGCCACCTCCACTGTTTCGCGCTCGCGCGCGGCCTGCTGCTCGCGTACCACGGCGGCCCAGCCTGCAATCGACGTTTCGCAGGTCATTTCGAAATCACGCCAGCCGTCCGCCACCGGCACGCCAAACGCGACGGCCAGCGGCCAGACGCAGCGCCACGGCGAGCGGTCGCAACGCACGAACAAGGCGGGCAGTTCGCCAGTTACCTGCGCCTGCGCCACGGCCTGCCGCCACCACGCAACGAGATCGCCACGGCTGGCGGCCCGCACGCGTTTGCATTCGACGGCCCAGCCATCGACGCCCAGCACGTCCGAATCGCCGGGGTGCTGCCGACAGCGCCGCCGCACATCCGCGCCCAATTCGTCCGCCAGCAGGCGCGCCAGTTCGCGTTCGCCGTCGCCACCTTTTCGCCGCTGCATCGCTCCCATGCTCTGCGCTCCCGGCGTGGTTTCGCTCCACGCTGAAAATCACGTTTTCCCCACGGTCAGGTGTCGGGTCTCACTCTCACAACTCTCACCCCCTTATAGGGGGGTGTGAGTGAGTGAGAGTTGTGAGACTCCTCACACCCGCTCACAAACCCTCACTTTGTGAGAGTTGTGAGTTTGTGAGTGCTAATCGTCAGCGATGCCACATCCATTCGCCGTCCGTGTCGTACCACTTCGCCTGCATCGCAAAAATCGCCCGCTTCGCTGCCCACCTGCGTTTGTCTGGTGGGTACTGCACCAGCTTTGGTGCGACAGCTTCCACGGCGTCTGCGTAGAGCACGCACGGCCTTGCGACGGGCGCACCGCCTTTGCCTAAGTCGCGTGACGCTTTCAGCAGCGCGCCCACCGTTTCATACACAACCTGTTGCTGTGCCGTCGTGGGCGCACGCAATACGGCTGTCGATGCTGCGCTACCGTTCGCGGGCACCACAACGCAGGACGAAAGCTCATCGCCGTAATCGTCCACGCCGAACGGAACCACGCACAGGTCAAAATGCGCCTCGTTGCCATCCGCGCCATCCTTGGCCTTACTCACCCGCCAGCGGCGCGTACCGCCCTCGCGCACAACCTCAATCGAACAATCGAGCGCTCCCCGCAACGTGGAGTGGCCGCGCTCGCCCTTCGTCGGGTCTTTACCGGAGTGATGCACCAGCAATACCGCGCCGCCCGTTAAGCGTTGCAATGTGCTAGCAGCGTCCACCAGCGCGCCCATGTCCTCGGGCGAGTTCTCATCGAACGCCCCCATGCTGCGCGCGAGTGTGTCGAGCACAACAAGGCCGCTCGCGCCGCCTGCGGCAACGATGGAGTCTGCGAGGTCGGGCGCGTCTGCGCGGAGGTCGAGTTCCTGCGCCACAAAACGCAGGCGCTCGGGCAACTCGTCGCTGTGGTGCGTCTGCCAGGCTTGGAGACGTTGCGCCATGCCAGCGCGACCCTCAAGTGCGCAATACGTCACGGGCGCGCCGCTCAGGCGGTAGCCGAACCATTCCGCGCGGCCCTGCGCGATGGCGGCGGCCACGTCGAGCGTCAAAAAGCTCTTGCCGCTGCCGGGCGGGCCGTATAGCGTCGCCAACCCTTCGCGTGGCAACACGCCATGCACCAGCCAGGACATAGGCGGCTGGGTCAGCAGGTCGCGCGCAGCGAGCACGCGAAAGCGCATTTCGGGGCTGTGCGGCTTCGCCAGCAGGTCTGCCAGCGCTTCGTCGCCGTGCGCCGCTGCGTACTCGGCTGCATCGAAATTCGGCGGCGCATCGTCGGGCATCGGCACCCACGTGCCGCGCACCTCGCGCGCCACTTTCTCGGCTTCGACTTCTTTTCCACGGTCGGGTATCAACACAATCTGCGCGCCGGGATACTTCGCGCGCAGCGCCCTGGCGACGGTCATAAAACGGCCCACGCCCGCCGTTACCACGCCTGCCGCCTGCGGGTCCGCGCGCACGCAGGCCCACGCCGTTGCGATGCCTTCGCAGGCATACAGGCGGCCATCTGGTGCGACGGCGCCTGTAACGAATGCGGCATCGTCAAACGCCGCGCGGGGCAGATTCAGCTTGGGCGCGTCCGCCTCGGGCGGCGGCACGTATTGCAGCGTGCGCAATCTGCCGTCTGCGATGCCCCAGTACGGCACCGCCAGCCAGCCCGCTATGCGCAGGCCGCTTATCGTCTGCGTGCTCTCGTCGGGCACCACGCGTAGCCCTTCGCCAACACCGCACTTCGCGGAGATATAGCCGTGCGCCTCGGGCGCGTGCGCGTAGCTGTCCCATAACGCCTGCGCGTCCACGCGCGGCCTGTCGGGCTTCGTCGGCTTGCTCGCGGGTCGCGCGGCGCCGTTCGCGGCTGGCGGACGCGGCGGTGCGTCGTATCCGTTGCCCTTGTACGGGTCGCACCAGCCTGCATCGTCCGCCAGCTTGAACAGCGTGCCCGCGCCGATGCCACCGGATTTGATGGAACGCCACACGCTACGCGTCGGGCGCTCGCCGCCGTAATTCGGCGCGCTCGCCGACCATTCCAGAAAATCGTCTTCGCTCACGCCCGCCGCCTTGGCAGCCATGCCCACGCGGACCCATGTTTCGCGGTCGCATCCTGCATCGAGCGCCTGTAACGCGCTGCGTGCGCGGCCGTAATCGTCGGCGCCATTCATGCTGCCCCCCGCGAGGCAATCACGCGCAAATGGCGCACGTTACCCGTGCCGCAAAATTCGTTAGAATTGCCAGGCAGATACGATGCGCCCGGCTCGCCGTTTTGGGAGTTGGGCGTTTTTTTCACTTCGCGCCCCCGCTGCGGGTCAGTTGCGCCTGCGAGCCAGCATCCACCCATGATGCCCCCCCGGCTATCATCAGGCGCGCCAGAGAGTCAGCGGGCCAGAGCAGGCGACCAGACGCAAGCTTTACCGGCACCAGACCGAAATAGCTGCCGTCATCGCACAAGCGGCGGCGGATAGTGCCCTGGGTGATATTCAGCGCGCGCGCAAGTTCGGCGGTTGTCAGCGGCTTGACTGGCGGCCCGCGTATCGCGTGCGCTCGCGCAGGTTGGCTTTCGTAAAGCGGCGTCGCGTCATCCAGCCCATCGGGCACCAGCGCGGCCAGGGCAGCGAGCGCCGCCGCATGCGCGTCCTGACACGCCTTTTGTGCGGCGCGCAGCCTTTCAGCCAGCGTGGCCAATTGAGGGGAATTGCAGGTTTGCATCGTTCGTCGCTCCTGCGCCATCGCAGGTGATGGCGTCGCGAACGATTGAGCGCCCCGAACTATCCCCCTCGCAAGTTTCCCCCTATCTCTGTTTTTTGGGGATACCTACCAGGGGATACCGTTGCGAGACTCTGCTATTTGCCACCCTGTATGCGCTTGTCGGCGCGCAGGCGCTCCCAAGCGTGCTCAAAGCTACTCCTGGTAAGCAAGCCCGCCTCTTTCGAGCAAACGACCCATACTTTGGCCTTTACTCCTGACTTGCCTTTCGTGGGCGGAAGTGCCAGCGGGTCAAAGCCTAGCGCGCGTATCACTTCGAGGACGCGAGCCTCTTGCCGCTCGGCCCTGGAAACATGCACGGCAGCGGCAGGCACCGTGCTTTGCGCATCGGCTTCGGGTTGTTTGCGCACGTCCCAATGGACCTCCGCGAATGCCTCAAGGTCCGCGCCACGGACATACACCCCCGCGAATGGGTCAAACTGACCGCGATTTGGCAAGGTCGTGAGAATGTGGCCCAGCCTGTCGCGCAACGTCAGCAAGCCAGCACGGGCGGCGCCTTCGACCTCGGCGCGCATTTCGTCCATGACGTGCATGCGCAAATGCCCCCCGTATGGCAGCGTTCGGCCATACCTGCATCGACGCTCACGTAACTGCACGGGGTTGCACTGCCAGTTGCGCCGCTTGCCGCGTACGGTGTACCACACCCGCTCGGCACGAATGCGCGTGCAGTACGCAACGATGAACTGCTCCACGTCCACAAGGTCGTCATCGCTGGCGGGACGAAAGAAGGTAACGCGCGCGGGACGCGGCGGTAGAATGCCGTCAGCCATTGGCCGTGTCTCCCTACAAGACAGGGTATTGGTCAGGCGACGCGCCTAGCGCAAACTAGACGCGTCGCCGCTTCCCGCATGGCGTTTCAGTAGTGCGCTAGCGTTCTGCTAGCATCCTGTAGTAATCCTCAACAATTCAGGGCCGCTGTCGCCGCGCGAAGACGATTGAGCGTACCACAACCCGCCGAACGGCTTTCCAGCTACTTGATGGCGTGCAATGCTCCCGTTTGCTGCACGGCTGCATCAAATTCAATCCCAGCCTGTTCGAGCATCCACGCTTCTATGCGGTCGTGCCACAGGCGCAGCAAGTCGAGCGGGCGACGCACGTAATGCTTTTCTCGCAGGGCGGACGGCGCATGGCCCTGTAACTGCGCCGTGATACCAGTCGGAACCTCGCACCATTCGGACAGGCTGGCGAGGCTGCGGCGCAAGTCGTGAATCGTCCGGTGCGGCAGGCCCGCCGCTGCCAGCGCGCGATTGTGGGCAAAGCGTGGCTCGGCAATCTTTCCGTCCTCTGCCTGGGGCGAGGAAAACACCCATTCGTTGCGACGCGGCAGCGCGTCAAGCACGCTGGCAAGGTAGGGGGTGAGCGGTATTGTGCGCTGGCCCTCCACCTTGTCGGCAATCGTCATCGAACGCCAGCGGAAATCGAGGTCCGTCCATTTGAGCGAGGCCATTTCCTCGCGCCGTGCGCCGGTAATCAGCGTGGCTTGCAGGTAGGCACTAGCAACGCGGTTATCCAGCGACCGGACGGCAGCAAACCAGCTTTTTAGCTGCTCGCGTTGCAGGGCGCCGCCCGCCTTCGCCTTGCTCTGTGGCACGAGCCCCCTTACTTTGGCGGATTGCCACGCGTCCGCGCTCACGATGCCCGCGTAATCGTCATGGTCTGCGCTCCAGCGAATGAACGCCTTTAGCAGGCGGTACGCGTGCGCCGCGTTCGTCGGGCGTTGCGCCGTTTCGACTTCAAGCCAAGCCGAAACCCGCGCGGCGGTCAGGTCCGCCAGCTTAAGCGGCATCAGCACGGCCAGCGGGCCTGCGGTCGTTTTCGTGCCTTTCTTGGCACGCTTGCGCGGTTCGCCACCGGGCGAGGCGAGCGCCTCATGGTCGGCCAGATAGCGCGCGCTGCGCGGCTTCTTCGTCTTGGGTGAAATCGCAGTGCGCAAGTGCTCCAGATAAACGCCCCACGCCTCGCGCACTGTTACATCGTCACGCTGCGCAGCCTGGCGGCGGGCCTCGGCGGCGGCGCGGTCGGCTTCCATCGTGGCGCGCTTTTCCTCGCGCGGGTCTTTCCCTGCATCAATCAGGCGTTGCAGTTCGCGGGCACGCTCGCGGGCGTGGGCAATGTCCCAGTCACGCTGCTTCCCGATGGTCAGCCGAAATTCGCGGCCATCGCGCAGGCTAGCCTGGAACACGTAGGACCGTGCGCCCTTCGTCGTGACGCGCAGTGCCAGCCCAACGGCCTCGCTGTCCCACAGAAAAGACTGCTGCCTGCCCGGCTCGCATACGAAATCGCGCACCCGCGCCGCCGTGAATTTCACCCTTGCCATAGTCGCTCCCGTCGCGCTTACATCGTGCCGCCCATCGACCATGTAAGTGCCTGTGTAAGCGAATTATAGCAATATCGCGCCATCTGATGCCATGCCACAGCATACGAGAGAGTCTATTAATACATTGTTTTTAATGGCTTTTATGAAAAATCTCGCCATGCTGCGCCACCCCCCACCACCCCAACTTTTGCGCATTCGTAATGCGAAGGTCGGGGGTTCGATTCCTCTTTCCGGCACCAGGATTCAAGCAAAAAGCCCAGTCTTCGGACTGGGCTTTTTGCTTTGTGCCGCCTGCGCTTGGCGCCTGGTTCGCCGAGCGTCTTATTCCTCTCGCTGCTGCGCATCCAGCGCCCACTTCTGCGATCACATCACCCCATTGCCCCAGCTCGCTCTGCCTGAAAAGCCGCGCTGACGGATACAGTCCCTGCTCGCCGACCAAAAACTGCTCGCTCGACGCCGCGCGGAAGTGGTATCGGCAGCTTTTAAAGCTAAGCAAGATCGCCTCGCGACCGAATCAGACGTATCTGAAAACGGCTGTCTGAATCTAGGCACCCTCACGCTTTTCGCGCAGAAAGTCGATGAACGCGCGCAGCTTCGGCGGCAACTGTGTGCGCCCGGCCGTATATAGATAGAAGCCCGGGAACGAGGCGCCCCACGGTCCAAGCACCGGCACGAGCCGGCCCTCCTCCAGGGGCGCCCGCACGTAGTCTTCAATCACGTGCAAAAGACCCACGCCCTGCTCCGCGGCGCGCACCATCGTGCGCAGATCGTTGGTCATGAAGCGGCCTTCCGTGACCACATCGAACACGCGACCGGGATCGTCCGGCTGGGCGAACTCCCAGCGATACACGCCGCCCGTCGCGAAGCGATAGTGCAGACAATCGTGCGCGGCGAGGTCGTCGGGGGTGACGGGCCGCCCGCGGCGCTCGAAGTAGTCCGGCGAGCCCACCACGACGATGCGAATCGGCCCGCCGATCGGCACCGCGACCATGCCAGGCGCCACCGATTCGCCAAGGCGAATACCCGCGTCGAAACCCTCGCCCACCAGATCGGCAAAACCGTCGTTGAGCGCGAGTTCGAGCTTGATCTGCGGATAGCGAGTCATGAATTCCGCGAGATGCGGCATGACGAGCAACTCGCTGGCCACGCGCGGCAGATTGATGCGCAACGTGCCCGCCGGGGCGTCGCGTGAAGCGTCGAGTGCATCGAATGCCGCTTCGATCTCCGAGAGCGCGGGCTGGACGCGCGCGAGAAACTGCGCGCCCGCCTCGGTCAGCGCGACGCGCCGCGTGGTGCGATTGAAGAGCCTCACGCCGAGTTGCGCTTCGAGCGCGCGCACGGTTTGTGAGAGCGCCGAAGTCGAGAAGCCCGCCGCAGAAGCCGCCCGCGTGAAGCTGCCGTGCCGCGCGACGGCGGCGACCGCGAGCAGCGCAGGCAGGCGCCCCGCCAGTCCCGATGCGGCAGGCGGCGCTAACGGCGTGGTGGAAACGGGGCTCATGTTGTCTCCGTTGTGAAGCACAGCTTCACAGTACTTTCAGCTGAACCCGATTTTTCCACAAAAAGGAAAGGCGCAAGATGAGCTCGCGTTCGCCACTCACCCCTGGAGGAAACCGCCATGAAACTCGATACCTACACGCTGCTCGGCCGCTCGGGCCTGCGCGTGAGCCCCATCGCCCTCGGCACGATGACGTTCGGCACCGAATGGGGCTGGGGCGCCGACGAAGCCGCAGCACAGCAGCTCTTCGACCTCTATGTCGACGCGGGCGGCAATTTCATCGACACCGCCGATCTCTATACCGAAGGCACGAGTGAAACCTGGGTCGGGCGCTTCGCGGCGGCGCGCGGTTTGCGCGAGCGACTCGTCATCGCCACCAAGTATTCCTACAACGCGGAATCGGGCAACCCGAACGCCGGCGGCAACCATCGCAAGAACTTGCTGCGTGCGCTCGAAGGCTCGCTCAAACGCCTCGGCACCGACTACATCGATCTCTATTACCTGCACACGTGGGACCGCATGACGCCCGCCGACGAAGTGATGCGCGCCATGGACGACGCGGTGCGCGCGGGCAAGATCCGCTACGTGGGGCTCTCCGACGTGCCCGCCTGGTATGCGGGCCGCGCGCAGACGCTGGCCGACTGGCGCGGCTTCGAGCCGGTGGCGGCCATGCAGCTCGAATACTCGCTGATCGAACGCAACGTGGAGCACGAATTCGCCGACCTCGCGACGCAACTCGGCATGGGCCTCGTGCCGTGGAGCCCACTCGGCATGGGCGTGCTGTCGGGGAAATATCGGCCGTCGCAGGCGAGCGTCGGGGTAAGCGGCGCGGGCCGCTTGCAGACGATGGGCGCAAAACCGCCGCCCGGCTTTGACAAGCTCTCGGCACACAACTTCGCAATCGTCGCCGAACTCGAGCGGGTCGCGCACGAGGCCAATCGGCCCATGGCGCAGGTCGCGCTGAACTGGCTGTATCAGAAGCGCGGCGTGGCGAGCATCATCGTGGGCGCCACCAAGGCCGCCCAACTCGAAGAGTCGCTCGGCGCGCTCGACTTCACACTCGCCCCCGAGCTGGTCGCCCGCCTCGACACGGCTTCCGAACCGGCGCATCCGTTTCCGTACTACATGTTCGCGGACGGCCATCAGTCGCGCATCCACGGCCAGGTGGATGTTCGCGCAACGCCCGCCAACCACGCTCACGTGCAACGCGTGCCGGCCCCGCCCGCGGTGTGAACGTAACGAATTATCGGAGTGCATCAATACGCCGCGCCCCAATGCGCGGCTATTTACGTACGTTCGGTCATTAACTCGCGGCCATATGACGCGGAGCAAAGTATTAATCGCCCAATCGGATAGAAACGGACGCTTACATAGTTTTAATTCTTATTAACGTTTGGACGTCAACGGTTAAGCATAATCGACCGTTGTAGACGGATGATGGGTGCATGCTGAGCCGGCGGAACCGGCCCGCGCTTGCGGCGTCGCGCAACACAGGCGCGGCGAGACGCCAGGGCGAACGCGGGTCACAGGGCCGGGGGAACTGCGATCGAGGCGTTGTGCGACTGCAGCAGCCGCTGTGCGGGAGATTTGGGAGAAACGCCGAGCGTGCGCGACTCACGCAGCATGCGACAGTGCAGAGGACATCTCAACAATTATATTCCCGCGCCGTTAATCATTTGTATCGCTGTGCGAAGAAAGCAACACGCGTGCGAGAAAAGCACTGTTACCGTGAGCGGGACTAGCGCAGTAGAAGTGCCGAGCCGGATAATCGGCTTACATAGGAGAAAGATCATGGACGCCAAACCGCCAAGGATTCCGACCCCGGACCAAGTTTTCAGCCCGGATCCGGAACCGGTGGCCGTTGAGTTTCTCGGCGACGAATTGCCCGCTCACGTGCGGGCATTTCTTGACGAGCAACGCAAGGCACACGAACAGAAGTGACGGGGAAACGCACACGTACGCGCTCGCGCGGCCACGCGCGCTGTAGACGTTCGTGTGCAAATCAGCACGCGTAGTACGGGGACGCGCGTGTCGTGCTGCGCGCGCGGTTTTGCGCCGCAGCGGTATGCGCCCGCCACGCCCGATCGAGGGCGCGCGTTCACGCGGGCATCGCGATTCGACCTCCGCGCCGTTGGACGCAAGCGCACCATAACCGGCTATGCTTCGGTTTTCATTGCCGCCGTCCTTCTTCCACTCGATGACATTGCTGACCCGCGCAAGCGCGCGTTGCGCTGCTGCGCTGCTCTTCGCCCTGCCGATCGCATCCGTCCACGCCGACGGCGACGACACGGCCCTGACCAACCTCGTCGCGCTCGTTTCGCAGCGGCTGGCGCTTGCCGAGCCGGTCGCGCACTGGAAATGGCAGCATCACAAGCCGATCACCGATACGCCTCGTGAAGACGCCCTCCTTGCCGATGTGCAGAAGCGTGCCACGGCTGCCGGCGTCGACCCCGCGTTTGCGCGGGCCTTTTTCCGCGATCAGATCGATGCCAGCACGCAAATGCAGAAGTCGCTGTTCGACACGTGGCGCGCCTCGCAGGCGCCCAGCGACCCGGCACCGGATCTCGCCACAGCGACACGGCCCCAACTCGACAGACTCACCGGACAATTGATCGGCGCGCTCGCACGCGTGCAATCAATGCGGGGCGCGCCGGATTGCCCGGCGCGCGTCGCAAGAACGGTTGCGAACTGGAAGGAACTCACGCGCTACGACTCCGCGCGCACGAATGCGATGAACCAGGCACTGGAGCACGTGTGCGAATCAGGCGGCGTAGGCGGGGTCGCGTAAGCGCCGCTATGCGGCGCTCGTGAGGCCGTCAGCCTCGGAAGGCTGCAGCACCTGCACGCGCAGGCCGCGTTCAAAGTGCGTCTGCAGTATGCGCCAGGTCGAAAGCTCGAACACCTGCTCGGCGCTACGGTCCACCCGCGCTTCAGCTTCGGCCGTGCTGGGAAAGGCGCCTACATAGCACCAGCGATCGATCAGGTGATAAACGTCGGCGCCGTTCGTCGAGTCCTGCTCCAGCACGACCACCGCGCCATCGAATGGCCAGGGCGCCGCCCCAAGGTCGGCGGGATCGCGCTTCGACACACGCGGCATGCGATTGAACGAAGGCTTGAGCGTCGCGATCCATTGCGCCTCGACAAGGAGCGCGCCAAGCTCGCCGCCTGTGGCACGCCACTCCACGCGGCGCACCTGCTGCGCCATCCGTTGTTCGCGCGAAGAGCGCCGCTCACCCGAAAGATGCGCGCGCACGCGCTGGCGCACCCGCACGCTGCGCCCCACATACAGTGGCACGTCGTTCTCGCCGTAGAACGCATAAACGCCGTGACCTGCCGGCGCCGTATCGATGAGTTCGTCGGTGATGTCGCCAGCCAGTACGTGACGGCGCGTCGTGCGCTCGATCTGGGACGCCAGTGCATCCCCAGGCACCAGCGCGGGCAGGCGCTGCCAGAACTGCCAGAGCAGATCGGCGTCGGCGAGCGCGCGATGGCGATCCGATGGCACTAGCGCGTGGCGCTCGACCAGCGCGTCGAGCCCGTGGCGCTTCTCACCCGGGAACAGCGCCCGCGACAGGCGCACCGTGCACAGCACGTCGGGGTTGAAGGAGTAACCGGCGCGCTCGAACTCCGCGCGCAGGAAGCCGCGGTCGAAGGCCGCGTTGTGCGCGACGAAGAGCTTGCCGGCAAGTCGCCCATGAAGCTCTGCGGCAATGTCGGCGAAGCTCGGCGCGCCGCTCACCATCCGGTCCGTAATACCGGTGAGTTGCTGAATAAAGGGCGGAATGGGCTGACCGGGATCGACGAGGGTGCTCCATCGTGTTACCTGCCCTTGCGCCACCTCCACAACGCCAACTTCAGTAATCCGGTGCTCGCCTAACGAACCGCCGGTCGTCTCGAGGTCCACGAAGACGATGGGAAGGTCGCCGGCGGGCTGTGCGGCGCTCAAGGAGGATTCAAACATGGTGAAACGACTGGGGAAATGGAAAACGGCCCAAGTATGCACCGTTTGGACGCCACGCGCCGACGGTTCCGGCAGCGTAAGTGTGACTTTTATCTTTTAGTGAAAACCCGAATCGAAAAAGTCGCAGTTTCCCAGGGTTTTCCCGATTTAATCCGTGAGTAAAAAGCTCAATCACCAATATCGACTAAATATCAATATGTCAAAAATAAAAAAGCCCCGGGATTCGCCCGGGGCCTGGTGTTGCATGAGTGCTCGCCTGGCGAGCGCTCGCACGCTGTCGTTACAGCGGCTGGATGTTCGCGGCCTGCTTGCCCTTCGGACCGACCTTGACGTCGAACGACACACGCTGGTTCTCCTTCAACGACTTGAAGCCGTCGGAGCGGATTTCCGAGAAGTGCGCGAACAGATCGTCGCCGCCGGCGTCAGACGTGATGAAGCCAAAGCCCTTCGCATCGTTGAACCATTTGACGATACCGGTTTCCATGTTTCCGTTTCCCTCGAGATTTTAATGACGCGGGCAATAACCCTCACGCCGTATCCAGCCAATTCCTGCCGTCCCGCTTCAGCGATTTCCAGGTTTTGAAATTGCAGCAGAACGAAAATCAGCCTTGCCGTTATACGGGGAACGTCAATCGCCAGTCAAGCAAATTTTTTATAACAGCTTTCCCGATTCAACGATAAAAGCGGTACGCATCAAAAAGCCGCGAGAAAATCGTATGCGATCCGAATCAATATATCGATTCGCGTCATTTTTACCCGATTATCTTATTCATGTCATTTCTACCGGGAAGTTTTCCCGAAATGTAACAATCCGTGTCAAACGTAAGTGTTTCTCCCGGTTGTTCGAGTAATACATTCAATTCATGATCCATATCGTTAGCGGCATCGGAGGTGATCATGCTGACAACTCTACGGCGTTGGATTCACTGGCTCGTACAAACGGACGGGATTGCGCCGACGGCTGAAGAAGCCGAAACCTATGGCGCATGGCACGGGGACCACTGGCACAACCTGCTGTGTTCCCCTATGGACGCAAGACACTACGTAATGGAAGACTGGAGCCTGCAGCCTGAGCCCCCGCAAACGGGCACCCAGTAAGGCGCTCGCAGTCACGGGCGGCACAAGTGGCCTGAAGACAGACGAAAAAAAAGCGCGGCTGAAAAGGCCGCGCCGACAAAGGTTTGGAGATCTTTTTCGTCAACGAAAAAGTCTGCTTCGGAAAGCAGCGATTGGAGTATAGCCGGACCGAGGTCTGACGATTAAGCATGCGGCGCACAATCATCTGTTACGCCGGGCGCAATAATCAGTTGAGACCGATATAAGCCGTTTTCCGCAATGAATTGCTGTAGCGATCGCACAACGCTCGCGCGGTTGACAGTTTCATCCCCTTCTCGAGAAATCCGCTCAAAGCCTTTACCAGCAGGGCTTAAGACGAGCGCAATAATCATTTCAGATAGCGCAATACTTTATTGCGGATTTCGGAATACCCCCTCTTCGAGCACCCTCTCTACACTCTGCCTGTCTGGAAACCGACCTGGACGGATTGTCTCGGACGGATCGTTCCGAACGGATTAATGCGTACCACGCGAACTTTGCCTCTCGCTGCGCTTCGCATGGACGGTTTCCCAAACAGGGTTCAACGAAACCCACCTCTGTTCTCGGAGTTTACAAAGATGAAAAAGACTCTCATGGTCGCCGCCCTGACGGGCGTTTTTGCAACGGCTGCACACGCGCAAAGCAGCGTTACGCTGTACGGCCTGATCGACGCAGGCATCACGTACTCGAACAACCAACGCGTGAGCGCCACGAGCGGTCACAGCGCATGGCAAGCCACGAGCGGCACGGTCAACGGCAGCCGCTGGGGCCTGCGCGGTGCTGAAGACCTCGGTGGCGGTCTGAAGGCCATCTTCACGTTGGAAAACGGCTTCAACATCGACAACGGCAACCTCGGTCAAAAGAGCCGCATGTTCGGCCGTCAAGCGTTCGTGGGTCTGGCCAGCGACCAGTACGGCGCGGTCACCCTCGGTCGTCAGTACGACTCCGTCGTCGACTACCTCGCACCGCTGTCGAACACCGGCACGCAATACGGTGGCACGATCGCCGCTCACCCGTTCGATAACGACAACCTGAACAATTCGGTTCGTTTCAACAACACGATCAAGTACTCGAGCGTCAACTACGCTGGCTTCAAGTTCGGCGGTACGTACTCGTTCTCGAACAGCACCGAATTCGCGAACAACCGTGCTTATAGCTTCGGCGCGACGTATAACTACGCCGGCCTGAACTTTGCAGCTGCTTACCTGCACACGAACAACGACATCAACAACCAGCAGTTCAACGCTGCTACGTTCTCGGGCGCACAAGCAGGCGACTACACCTTCGGTGCAGCTCGCCAAAGCACGTTCGGCGGCGGCGTGAACTACACGTTCGGCCCGGCAACGGCAGGCTTCGTCTACACGCAGACGCAACTGGGCAACGCGATTGGCATCTCGCCGACGCAGTCGGGTACGGCTAATGGCATCAATCTTCACGGGAACAGCGTTCGTTTCCAGAACTTTGAAGGCAACATTCGTTACGCTCTGACCCCGGCTCTGAGCCTGGCCGGCGCGTACACGTACACGCGCACGAACTTCGGCGGCGGCGTGAACCCGAACTACAACACGGTTTCGCTGCAGTCGGACTACGCTCTGTCGAAGCGCACCGATGTGTACCTCCAGGGCAACTGGCAGCACGTCTCGTCGAACCAGGCAGGTATCGGACCGTACCTGAACGGCTTGGCAGCGTCGTCGGCAACGCAAGACCAAGTTGCTGTGACGGTTGGTATGCGTCACCGCTTCTAAGCAGCACGTTGCTGGCCGCTTCGGCCAGCACTGCAGCTAAAAAGGCACCCTCGGGTGCCTTTTTTTCATTTCTGCCGCTGGTCAGGCGTGCGGTGCCGGATACCGCACGTCCAGTACGTCGATCGGTTCCGGCCCTGCTGGCGTTCGCAGCGTGACCTGATCGCCGATCTTCGCCTTGATGAGCGCGCGCGCGATAGGCGAAACCCAGCTCACATGCCCCTGGTCGAGATCGACCTCGTCGATACCGACGATCGTGATCGTGTGCGCCTCGCCGTCCTCGGTGCCGTACTCGACGGTCGCACCGAAGAACACCTGATCCACGCTCTCCTGGCGGCTGCTGTCCACGACTTCGGCCAGATCCAGCCGCTTCGTGAGAAAGCGGATGCGACGGTCGATTTCGCGCAGCCGGCGCTTGCCGTAGATGTAGTCGCCGTTCTCGGAACGGTCGCCGTTCGAGGCCGCCCAAGAGACGAGCTTGACCACTTCAGGCCGCGCCTCGTCTATCAGATGCAGCAACTCGCTGCGCATGCGCTCATAGCCGGCTGGCGTAATGTAGTTCTTCGTGCCGGCGGGAATCTCGGGGTGACCGGCTTCGAGATCGTCGTCGTCGTTGTCGGTCGATTCTTTGACAAAGGCCTTGTTCATGATGGGATCACTGCGGTGCGTGTACTGACTGATTCGTTACTGTGCGTCACTACTGCCAGCGTACACGAACCTCGCCCCGAGACAAATCACGATAAGGGTCTTCCCTTTTTTCAAAGCCCTGCTATAATCTCTTTTCTGCGTGCGGCTGTAGCTCAGTTGGATAGAGTACTTGGCTACGAACCAAGGGGTCGTGGGTTCGAATCCTGCCAGCCGCGCCACTTATTCGGAACGTTTCCCGTCTAATTGATCTGGGAACGGTTTCAAGCAGTATAGTGCTGTAAGTAGTATCGTTTTAGCGTGCGGCTGTAGCTCAGTTGGATAGAGTACTTGGCTACGAACCAAGGGGTCGTGGGTTCGAATCCTGCCAGCCGCGCCACCAATCAAAGGGCCTTTCCGAATGGAAAGGCCCTTTGTCATTTCAGCTACGAAATTGTGCGCGCCTGCCCTCTCGCGCGAGACTAGACCCTAGCGCGGCGGCGTGCCGATGTCGCCGATCTGCGCATCGGGACGCGGCAGGTCTTCCACGTCGCCAATCGCGCTGGGCTCGGCCACTGGCTCCATGCCCGTACCCAGCAAGGTCTGGGGCTGTCGCAGCATCTCCCCTACGTCTCGCCGAAGCGGCTCGCTACGAACGCCCGCAGCAGCGCCTCGCGTGTGGTTTCACCGTGGGCTTTCACTGCACCGGACTCACCCTCGAACTCCGCCACACAGGAAGCCGGCTCACCTTCGCGCAGCTCGACGCGCCTGGCGCGGTCCAGCACCACGCCGGCCGCCTCCCACGAATCGGTGGGCATGAAACGGCCGTCCCACGGACGCCCGCGGTCGTTGCCGCGCACGGCAACCGTCTCGCCACTGTCGGTGAAATAGATTTCGCGCACGAAGTCCGGCAGACTGCGCGCCACCCAGTAATCGAGCGCGAGTCCAGTCAATTCAGCTACGTTCATTGCGAGTCCCTCGTTTCGGTTCGAAGGAAGATGACGACGTGAACCGGCAAGCCCGGTCAGGCTGCAGCAAAGGCTCGAATCAGTAATCCGCGCGCTCGCGCTCGATGCGCATGCCGCCGTCGTGGCGATGGTGCCCGTCGTCGCTCGAGCGCTCGCGCGCAATGCGCATCACGTCCGGATTCGTGCGCACGCGGCGCATGACGTTCGCGAGGTGCACGCGATCGCTCACCTGGATCACGAAGCGCAACATGTTCGATTCCTGAGCCAGATCGTCGTCCATCGCGATGTGCACGATGTTGGCGTCCGCCGACGTGATGTCAGCCGCCACGCGCGCGAACACCCCCTTGGTGTTCTTCACGAGCACCTTCACCGCGACGTCGAACAGACGCCCCGGCTGCGGGGCCCAGGCCACGTCGATCCAGCGGCCCGGATCGCGCCGGTGGATGCGCTGCGCGACGCGGCAGTCGGTCGTATGGATCGCCATGCCAAGGCCGATGCCGATGTAGCCCATGATGCTGTCGCCGGGAATCGGGCGGCAGCATGCCGAAAGCTGCACCGACATGCCTTCGGTGCCCGTGATGACGACAGGCGGCGCCGGCGGCGCATTCGGGTCGCGCGGCGGATGGTGATGCTCGGCGTCGTCGGCGTCCTGGCCGCTCATCAGCACTTCGATGCGCTTGGCCATGACCGCCGCCACGCGTCGGCCAAGACCGATGTCGGCGAAAATTTCCTGGCGGTTCTTGTTGCCGGTCCACAGGACCAGCTTTTCCCACACTTCCGGCGTGACTTCCGAAAGCTGGTAGCCATAGCCCTTGAGCGCCTGATCGACGAGCCGCTCGCCCAGCTGCACCGACTCCGTGAGACGCATGGTCTTCAGGTAGTGCCGGATCGCCGAGCGCGCCTTGCCGGTGCGCACGAAGCCGAGCCACGCCGGATTCGGCTTGGAGTACGGCGCGGTGATCACCTCGACGATGTCGCCGCTCTTCAGTTCCGTACGCAGCGGCAGTAGCTCGTTATTGATCTTCACGGCCACGCACTGGTTGCCAAGGTCGCTGTGGATCGAATACGCGAAGTCGAGCGCCGTGGCGCCGCGCGGCAGCGCCATGATCTTCGACTTCGGCGTGAAGACGTACACGGCGTCCGGGAACAGGTCGATCTTGACGTGCTCGAGGAATTCGCTCGAGTCGCCCACTTCGCTCTGGATGTCGAGCAGCGACTTGAGCCACTGGTGCGCGCGCTTTTGCACGTCGTTGAGATCGGCGCCGCCGTTCTTGTAGAGCCAGTGCGCGGCCACGCCCGCTTCGGCGATCTCGTGCATCTTGCGCGTGCGCACCTGGAACTCGATAGGCGCGCCGAACGGCCCTACCAGCGTGGTATGCAGGGACTGATAGCCGTTCACCTTGGGAATGGCGATGTAGTCCTTGAACTTGCCCGGAACCGGCTTGTAGAGCGCATGAAGCGCGCCGATACACGTGTAGCACTCGAGCGCCGACTCGACCACGACGCGAAAACCGTACACGTCGAGCACCTGCGAGAACGACAACTGCTTGTCGCGCATCTTCTTGTAGATACTGAAGATGGTTTTCTCGCGGCCGGTGACTTCGGCGTCGAGCTTCGCATCGGCAAGGGCGCGCTGCACCGCCTCCAGAATCTTGCTCACCACCTCGCGGCGATTGCCGCGCGCGGCCTTCACCGCCTTTTCGAGCGTGGCGTAGCGATTCGGGTTGAAGTTCGCGAAGCTCAGGTCCTGCAGTTCGCGATAGGTGTTGTTCAGGCCAAGACGGTGCGCGATGGGCGCATAGATGTCGATGGTCTCGCGCGCCACGCGGCGGCGCTTTTCGGGCGGCACCGCACCGAGCGTGCGCATGTTGTGCAGCCGGTCGGCGAGTTTCACGAGAATCACGCGCACGTCGCGCGCCATCGCGAGGAGCATCTTGCGGAAGTTTTCCGCCTGCGCTTCCTCGCGGTTGCGAAACTCCATCTTGTCGAGTTTCGACAGGCCATCGACCAGTTCCGCGACTTTCGCGCCGAAGCGCTCGGCGAGTTCCGCCTTGGTCACGCCCTGGTCTTCCATCACGTCGTGAAGGAGCGCGGCCATGATGGACTGCGCGTCGAGCTTCCAGCCGGCGCAGATTTCCGCGACGGCGACGGGATGGGTGATATAGGGTTCGCCGCTCTGGCGATATTGCCCGAGGTGGGCTTCATCGCTGAAGTGGAACGCTGCCTTGACCTCCTTGATTTCCTCGGGAGTGAGGTAACCGGAGAGCGCAGCGGTCAGATTGGCGATGGAGACGACCCCGTGCTTGCGGGGCTGCTCCGGCGTCGCGGTCGGTCCGAACAGATGGCGAAACGACTGTTCGAGGACCGCGTCGATGTAATTGCGCGCAGGGCTCGCAGTCTCGGCTTCCTGGTCCACCTCGGTGGCCGGCGAGGGCGTGGTGCTCATGTTCCCCTCCGTATCAGGTTTGGCGTTGACGATTGATGCCGGATATTGCAACTGCGCGCGGTACGAACTACGTGCCTAACGGAATGCGTACGAACGCGCCCTTAGACGGGCACCTTCTTCAGCATTTCGAGGCCGACCTGGCCAGCCGCGATCTCGCGCAGCGCGACAACGGTAGGCTTGTCGCGGCTCTCGATCTTGGGCGTGTGACCTTGTGCGAGCTGGCGCGCGCGATACGTCGCGGCGAGCGCCAGTTCGAAGCGGTTCGGAATCTGTTTCAGACAGTCTTCGACGGTGATGCGGGCCATGTCGGGTTCCTTCTATTCTCAGCAGGTTCTTATTCTACCTTATGTGCCCGATGCGCCGGGCTGCGGGTGGTGGATACCGAGCTGCACGAAGAGCTCGGTATGCCGCGCGTATTGCGAAGCGAAGCGCAAGCGCGTAGCGCTCACGATGTTACGCAGTTCCTGCAACGCGCGATCGAAGTTCTCGTTGATCACGACGTACTCCGATTCGCTCGCGTGCGCGATCTCGCTACCTGCTGCAAGCAGGCGTCGCGTGATGACGTTCGGCTCGTCTTCGCCGCGCTTTTTCAGGCGGTCGGCAAGCGCTTCGAGCGACGGCGGCAGGATGAAGATTTCCACTGCATTGCGGAACTGCTTCTTCACCTGCTGCGCGCCTTGCCAGTCGATTTCGAGCAGGACGTCATGGCCGATTTTCATCTGGTCTTCGATCCACACGCGCGACGTGGCGTAGTAGTTGCCATGCACTTCCGCGCTCTCGAGAAACTCGCCTGCCGCGTGGCGCGTGAGGAAGTCGTCGACGGTCGTGAAGTGATAGTGCTCGCCGTCGCGCTCCTTCGAACGCGGCGCGCGCGTCGTGTACGAAACCGACAGTCGGATCGCGCTGTCTTCGGCGAGCAGCGCGTTCACGAGCGTCGACTTGCCCGCACCCGAAGGCGCCACCACCATGAAGAGGTTGCCGGGGTAGTTGCCCGCGTACGGATTGCGCTTCTTGTCCTGCTTCGCGTCGCCTTTCGGGGCGCTACTTTGGTCGGTCATGTTCGTTGCTTCCTTCATTCGAGATTCTGAACCTGCTCGCGCATCTGCTCGATGAGGAGCTTGAGCGTCATCGAGGCGTCTGCGAGTTCCTTCGCCGCCGCCTTCGAGCCGAGCGTGTTCGCTTCGCGGTTGAGCTCCTGCATCATGAAGTCAAGACGCTTGCCGACGCGGCCGCCCTTCTCGATCACGTGACGCGTTTCGTTCAGGTGCGCCGTGAGACGCGAGAGCTCTTCTGCGATGTCGATGCGAATGCCATACATCGTCACTTCCTGGCGAATGCGCTCGGCGATTTCTTCGCGCGAGATATTGCCGATGCTGCCACCGTTGCCGTTGCTGTCCGGCGCGGCAATGCCCAGCGCTTCCTGCAGACGCTCGACGATCTTCTGCTGGTGCTTGGCGATCAGCTCCGGCACGAGCGGCGTGATGCGCGCGACGATCGCCTCCATTTCGGTGACGTTCGCGAGCAGCATGTTGGCGAGCTGCGCGCCTTCGCGCCCACGCACTTCGATCAGATCGGCGATGGCCTGCTTGCCGCAGCCGAGCACGGCGTCGCGCAGCACGTCCGCCGCCACGCCGCTTTCCGCCAGCACGCCGGGCCAGCGCAGAATCTCGCCCGTGCGCAGACGGCCCGACTCGGGAAACGCTTCGAGCACGGCGCGCTCGAGCGTAGCGAGCTGATCCAGCGCGTCGCGGCTGAGCGCGCCTGCGTTGGCGCCCTGCTCGCTGCGCTGGATGTTGATGCGGATGTCGACCTTGCCGCGCGAGAGCTTCGTCATCAGCATTTCGCGCAGCGTGGGCTCGCACACGCGCACGTCTTCGGGCATGCGGAAGTTCAGGTCGAGAAAGCGCGAGTTCACCGTACGCAACTCGACGGAGACACTCGCGCCGCCCGTGCCCGAAGCCGCAGCAAGCTCGCGCGTGGCGCTGGCATAGCCGGTCATGCTGTAAATCATGGTTCGTCTCGCGAAGAAAGCCGTGGCGTCGTGCGGTGGGCGCGCGGGTCACGGCGGAGGAATCGAGGCGCCCGGCGGGTTGTCGCGAATGGACGGTAGCGCGGGGCGGAGAAACCACATTATCCCATTTTTGAGGGCGCATCCCCTCAAGCGCGGGCTGCGTGGCTCGCCCGGCCGGGGCGACCCCGTTTTTGCCTTCCACCGCCTTCCGGCCGCGCCCATCGCGCGCCGCGCTTAGGCGGTAAAATCACGGTTTCCCCTTCCTTCTCGTGCCCTCGCGCACCTTCACGATGACCCAATCCAATCAGCGCCCCTCCGGCCGCGCCGCCGACCAGCTTCGCGAAGTCCGCATCACCCGCAACTACACGAAGTACGCCGAAGGATCGGTCCTCGTCGAGTTCGGCGATACGAAGGTGCTGTGCACCGCGAGCGTGTCCGAAAGCGTGCCGCCGTTCCTGCGCGATAAGGGCCAGGGCTGGCTCACCGCCGAATACGGCATGCTGCCGCGCGCCACGCACACGCGCAGCGACCGCGAAGCCGCGCGCGGCAAGCAAACGGGCCGCACGCAGGAAATCCAGCGCCTGATCGGCCGTGCGATGCGCGCCGTGTTCGACCTCGAAGCGCTCGGCGCACGCACCATCAACCTCGATTGCGATGTGCTGCAAGCCGATGGCGGCACGCGCACGGCGAGCATCACCGGCGCGTTCGTGGCGGCCCACGACGCCGTCTCGAAGCTGCTGGCAACGGGCCGCATCGAGCGCTCGCCGATCTCCGACTACGTGGCCGCGATTTCGGTCGGCGTGTACGAAGGCGTGCCGGTGCTCGACCTCGACTACGACGAAGACTCGCAGTGCGACACCGACATGAACGTCGTCATGACGGGCTCGGGCGGCATGGTCGAAGTCCAGGGCACCGCAGAAGGCGCGCCGTTCTCGCGCGACGAACTGAATGCGCTGCTCGATCTGGCACAAAGCGGCATCCGCTCGCTGATCGAGAAGCAAAAGGCTGCGCTGGAGATTTCGCATGGCTGATTTGCAGCCGGATTCAGCGGCTAAAACCGCAGCAGACGCGCTCTCGCGCGTCGTGCTCGCCTCGAACAACGCGGGCAAGCTGCGCGAGTTCGCAGCGCTGCTCGGCGCGGCCGGCATCGAGCTCGTGCCGCAAGGCGCGCTCAACGTGCCCGAATCCGAGGAGCCGCATCCCACCTTCGTGGAGAACGCGCTCGCCAAGGCGCGGCATGCCGCGAAACTCACGGGCCTGCCTGCACTCGCCGACGACTCGGGCCTGTGCGTGCGCGCGCTGCGCGGCGCGCCGGGCGTGTATTCGGCGCGCTATGCGCAACTCGCGGGCGGCGAGAAGAGCGACGCGGCGAACAACGCGCTGCTCGTCGTGAACCTGAAAGAGCACGCGGATCGCCGCGGCTACTACTACTGCGTGCTCGCGCTCGTGCGCCACGCCGACGACCCCGAGCCGCTCATCGCCGAAGGCCGCTGGCACGGCGTCGTACTCGACGCGCCGCGCGGCGAAAATGGCTTCGGCTACGACCCTTACTTCTACGTTCCGGAGCTGGAAGCTACGGCAGCGCAACTCGATCCGGCGCTCAAGAACGCGTCGAGCCATCGCGCAATCGCCCTGCGCCAACTGCTCGCGCGACTGCAGGAGGAAGCGTGAGCCAGCAGCATCGAATCGGCATCGAAGTCGTGAAGTCGTTCACGATGCCTGGCAGCATTCGCCTTACTTCGCTGCCGCCGCTCGCGCTCTACGTGCATTTCCCGTGGTGCGTGCGCAAGTGCCCCTATTGCGATTTCAACTCGCATGAATGGAAGGGCGAACGCTTCCCCGAAGACGATTACCTCGACGCGCTGCGCGCCGATCTCGAACAGGCGCTGCCGCTCGTCTGGGGCCGCCAGGTGCATACGGTGTTCATCGGCGGGGGGACGCCCAGCCTGCTTTCGGCGGCGGGTCTCGATCGGCTGCTTTCGGACGTGCGCGCCCTGCTGCCGCTGGACGCCGATGCCGAGATCACGCTCGAAGCGAATCCCGGCACGTTCGAAGCCGCGAAGTTCGCGCAGTTTCGCGCGAGCGGCGTGAACCGGCTCTCGGTGGGCATCCAGAGCTTCAACGAAGCGCATCTCAAGGCGCTCGGGCGCATTCACGACGCGGCGCAGGCGCGCCACGCGGTCGAGGTCGCGGCCAATACTTTCGACAACTTCAACCTCGACCTGATGTTCGCGCTGCCACAGCAAACGCTCGCCGAATGCCAGGCCGACATCGAGACGGCGCTGTCGTTCAGGCCGCCGCATCTGTCGCTGTATCACCTGACGCTCGAGCCGAACACGCTGTTCGCCAAGTTCCCGCC
>NZ_JAYMSC010000022.1:0-146043 GCF_038900775.1 Paraburkholderia sp. JHI869 | reverse complement strand
TTGCTACACGCTTCCTTCAGACCCCGCCTCGCGACGACGCCCTTGCGTTTCACTAGCCCTTCGCCCCATCTGGCTGGGCAGGGGACTCTCACCCCCAAGCTGTTGCGCATGCTCGGCGCACAAAAAATACCGGCCGCGTAGGCCGGTTCAAGGGGTTCTGGGTGTTTGCTTCAAGGGGACCAGAACCTGAGAGACACGACTACATTGTGCCTCGCGGCCGTGCCCCCTGTTGCCCCGTATCGTTGGTTCTTGAGTGCTCATTCGACGCGCCCCCGGATCGCATCGAGGCACTGCCATCATATCCACGTGGTTTTGCGCATCGGTGCGTCGCCGAACATTTCTCCAGACAAATAGCGGTCACGAAGCGCCAAGCAACCTGTACAGCGCTTGCCGCGAAATCCCTAGCGCCTTCGCAGCGTGCGTCTTGTTTCCCCCGGCGGCCTCGAGCGCCTTCGCCGCGTCCTCGACGCTCGGCGACGGCTTTGCCAGTCGCTCCTGCCGTGCGAACGTCGAGAGGTAGGCATTTGCCTTGGTCACTCGGCTGTGGCCCGCCGCCTCAACAACCCGACGCATCGCCTCTTCGTGCAACGCGGGATCGGGACGCGTCCCCGCAAGCTTGACCGGTGCCGGAGCGCCACTCACTTTCTCATAGAGTTCCTGCAGGTATTGATGCCGAAGTCCATGGCTCGTCACGCCCAACCCCTTCTTGTTGACGCCATGTTTCCGTAGCACCGTCTTGTATCTATCGCCCCATTGCTTCAGCGTACGATCCGCCGGAATCGTTGAGCCTGTCATCGGATTCGCCAACCGCGCCGCCTCTTCGAGCACCGCGATCTTTTCCTCAATCGGCACTTCGCGGTCACGGCCGCCCTTCGTGCCGCGCGTGACGCCAAGAAACTCCGCATCCCTCACCGCCTCGGCAGGCCTGAGAAGGAAACTTTCCTGGACCCTCAATCCAAACGCCGCCTGCAGCCTCAGTTGCACGGCCACGCGCGGACACGTCATCGCAATCTCGGCGATCTTTTCCGTGGCATTGATTCCGTTGCCTGACCATGACTTGTCAACTTCGGCCACGTACGAACGGACCAGCCCCTTTGCCTTTCGATCCACGTAGTCCGCGAGCGTGCCAACCAGGTGGTCTTTCTTCATCCAGTCAGCCAGCGTGCGCAGATACGTCAGCTTGTTCTCGATTGTCCCCCCGCTCTGCTTCGCATCGACCCAGCGTCGAACCAGCCATTCGACATGCTTGCGCTGCAACTTCCATGGCGTTGTCAGGGCGAACCCACCTTCACGCAACTCGACCAACGCGCCACACATCGCGCGTACCCGATGCTCTTGCGTCTTGATCGAGAGTGCCTTCCCGCTGACGCGCGTCGGGCTATGAACCGTCGCCACGCGCTCGTCGAACAGGTCTATCAGCGCCTGTGCAACCCTGGGCGTCAGCCGGTAGCCACGCACCACGGCGCGCACATTCAGTATCGCCGCCATCATTCCTCCGTTGCCGTTGCGCTCCGCGCGAACCCGCGCAGACCGTTTTCGCCAGTCGGTGCTGCCCGATGCCCCTGCCTGACATCGTTGCGGCCGCACCCACTGGCCCGTTGCTTCTCGCCGCCGTGCGGCTTCGCCGATACCCCGGCGCCGGGTTTGTTGCCTTCCTTGCCTTTAGCGATTCCATCCGATCAGCCCGACGCACGGAAGAGATGCGTTCCGACTGTCCACCTTGCTGCGGCACGGGCCGGATCGCGCTTCGCGCAAAACCGTTCCCGCGAATACTGCCTGTGATGCATTGCCGCCTGCTGTGGCTACCCGACCGGCCAAGGACGCGTTACCGCGCCTGGACACCACGCAGCGCCTTCCGGCGTGCGGGTGCCCGAGCCAACTGCCGGGCAATTCCTGTTGCGCACTTTTGGTGACGGCTGCGCGGACCGTTCTATCTTCCGTACAGGGAGGCGCGAAACACTGGCGTGGCCAGCGCGCAGGCTCTCCCCCGTTCCGAAGCACGTTCATCTCCGCCGCAGTGTGTCGGGCTTCGTGAACGCACCCAGCGCTGTGGGCTGAAGGAACGTGTGTATGGCGCACGAGAAAGGGGCGCGCGAACTGTCCAACTGTCCGCTCCCACCTTTTCTCATTGCGCCGCATTCCGGCGGACAGCCGCCGATCGTATGGATATCGCACTGTCCAGTGGTCCTCAGAGTGGGCCAGGGTGGACTTGATCTGATTGAAAAAAAAGCCGCGTCACGATGGCACGCGGACAGTCTTGGAAAGGATGCCCTCACGGGCGGGGGATGTTGGCCGAGGTGGCCGGAGACAGGACGCACGAAGTGCCTCGCACTTCAGGTCGATGCGCCAGGGGCGCGACAGGTACTGACAAGAATAGGCGCTCCATGCAATCGCGCGCGATCAAAAGATGACCTGTTCCTGCGCGCTTTTGGAAACTTGACTTCCCACTGCGCTCGATAGACTGGACTCAGCAACACGCCATTTCAAACTGGACTCCACAGCCTTTTGAGATCCCGGATGAAGTCGGACTTCATGTCTAACTTTGTCGTTCACCCGATTCGTTCCAACCAGGAAACATAGACACCATGAAAACTGCAGTCTTCGCTATCGACGTTGGCTACGGCAACACCAAATACGCACACCGCGCAGCGAGCAGCACGGTCGCGACGGGCATGTTTCCGTCACTCGCGCCGCTCGCTGCAACCCACTCGCTCTCTGGATTCGGTGAAGGCGTTCTCGCATCGCGAAAGGTGGTCACTATCAAGATTGACGGGATTAACTATGAAGTTGGACCCGACGTTTCGCTGAGTGCTGCCTATGGCAAGACAGGCCGCGCTCTCGCCGACGACTACGTGATGACCGACAACTATGCCGCGCTACTTTTCGGCGCTATCCATTTTGCTGGTGTCACGCAGATCGACCGTCTGGTACTTGGCCTGCCCGTGCACAACATGAAGAAGTATGCGGCCGCGCTGAAGGAACGCTTTACTGGTGCACACGACTTCGGCCCCGGTCGAGTGGTCGTCGAGCGGGTCGTCGTGATCCCCCAGCCGCTAGGCTCACTCGTATTTGCTGCAAGTACGCGTGGCGACAGCTTCAATCGCGACGACGCGCATCTCGTCATCGATGTTGGCTATTTCACGACCGATTGGGTCTATGCGAACGGTTTCGCAATGGACGACACGCGCAGCGGCGGTATGCCTGGTGGCGCGTCACAGATCTATCAGCGCATCGCGCGTCTGATCTCTGTGGACGAAGACGATAACGTGACTGAGATTGAGCTTATCGACAAGGCGCTGCGCGAACACAAGCCTTTCCTTCTCTACGGAAAGGACGTCGATCTCTCGCCTTATCTCGAGAAGGCCAGTCCGATCGTTACCGACGTCGTGAAGGAAATGCAGAACAGCGTCGGTCATTTGCGGAACGTGCGATCGATCATCCTCTCCGGCGGTGGTGCGGGACTGTATGCATCCGTGATCCGGCATGCGTTCCCTCGCATTGTGATCGAGGTGATCGATTCCCCATGCACGGCCAACGCGAGAGGTTTCCTGCTTGTTGGCGAACGCCTTGCAAGCGAGCGCCGCGTAGCATGAGCGACAAGATCGAGATGACCGTGACGGTCAATCCACTTGTCTCGCCGAAGCTCTACCAGCGCCTTCGCGCATGTAGCTCGCCTCGCGAGCGCGCTATCGTGTTCCGCGCGCTCGCTGAAGCCAGGCTATGGGACGAGACGATGGGCAATGCCCACCCCGTCGAGCGTGGTGCCACAGACCGTCGAGAGCCACCCTACATGCCGGCGACCAGCATGCAGGAGCGCCCGGTTCAGCAAGAAGCTGCACCAACGCAGCCCGCTGCGGCAAGGTCCGCCGCAATCGCGTCCCGCAGCCCGACTGCCCCCGCTACAACGGGAAGCGAGGCGGCGGAATCGTTGGAAGCGTTCCAGACTGTGCGGTCGGCCGACTTCGACGATTCGGGCTCGGCGTTCAGCGACGCGCTCGGCGACGACTTCGCCCAGTTTGAATAAGCGAGGGGCGCTTTGCCGCGCCCTGTCCCTTCGGCCTGCTGGCGAACAGGCCACGGGGACAGCGGACGGAGGGATCAGCGCACCGCGACTTGACTTCGGAATGGGCGTGTCATGATGAATTCAGATGCCGGTGCAACTTCCTGCACCGACGCGCGAATCACAAAGGAGCAGTCAACATGGAATACGAACGCCTCTTCGCCATCCTCCACGGCCAACGCCTGGACGAGCCCCTCACCTGGGTCTATATCTGCGCTCTGATCGCGGTCGCCGTCGCCGGTTGGATGTTTGGCGGTGTGCTGTTTGACGGCGCTCACAACGTTGGGGACGAGTAATGAACCGGATCGAATACGCGTGGTCGACTTTCATGCAGTGGCATTGGCTCGCGCGTCGCGCTGCCGTCGCCCTCGCCTGCTACGCGCTGGCCATGTTCGGAGTGTGGCTCTATGCCGAAGGCTTGCAGGACGTGGGCAAGTTTCTCTTCGCCGGTGGAAGCATCGGCTTCGGCTGGGCTGTTGGTTTCTTCTTCGCCGCGCGCACGGCTATCTCGCTGCTTTTTCGATGCCGGCGCATGTTCCTTTAGGTGCGACGGTTCGTATGGACGAAAAAAAAGGCGGCCCACTTGTGTGGTCCGCCTTTCTTTCTTGCGTTGTATTCATTGCACAGGGTTCATCTGCACGAGCGTGAGACGTCTCGTGCAGAAGTCAAATGCCTCATCGAACGGCTGATCGCGGCAGACCGTCTTGCAGCTGCTGCGATCGAACACGTCGTACCCAGTCGCGGCTGACTTCAGCACCGGCTGGTGACCGTTTGCTGCGCCGTTGGTCGCTACGATCGTGAACTTGTTGCCGACCTTCATTTGAAAAAAGCTCATTTCTGCCTCGATAGAAAAGAGCCCGACGGTCCATCCCCAGCGGGGACGAATCCCCACCGGGCAGGTTCAAGAAAAAACCGGACGAGCCGGTGTCAATCAGATGGCCAGTGGAACACGCGGTGCGTGACAGGCCTGCTTTGCGAGCGGTACTGATGCATGCGCTGCGATCCAGCGCGATTTCCACTGATCCGCGAAGTCAGTGCCGCGAAGCTTCGGTCGATGCGGCACGACCGTGTAGCCTTCAGCACGCAACCGCTTTGCGAGCACCAGGCCAGCACTCACGCCCGGCGACTGGCGCGTCCTGGGATCGATGTCATCGAAGTCCATGAAGATGTGCACGACCTTGATGCCGAGACCTTCCGGGACAACGAACTTCGAGAGCAGGACGCGGTTCAGGCAATTCCACACCGGCACGCCAGACTCCATGTGTGCGCCGTAGACCGTCTCCAGCCCCTCGCCCACACCGATCTCTCCGTCGACGGGAGACATCAAACGCACTGCGCCGCCCGCGAGGGGGTTGAGCGTCATGTCGTTGAGCTTTGCATCGAGGATCTCGCCATCCGGCGACACGATCGTGGCCTTCGCAGGTTCGACCGGATCGAGGAAGGTGCGATGCAAGGTGCCGAGACGCCCATCGGGCAGCTCGAAACGCGCCGCGATTGCCGGCCACTTTCCGAGCAGCTTCTTCTCATGCCGATACTCGAGCATGCCAAGACGCAGCGCCGGCGACGGTCCTGCCGACAGGCCAGGCACGCGTTCCTGCAGATATCGCATTGAAAGATCGCCCACAGCCTGCGCCCGCGCGCTATCCCAAATGCCATCCAGCCGCCTCGCGACAAATGCAGGATCTGCCTTGCGCTTGGGTGCTGGCGCCGCTGTGTTGAGCGGTGCACGCGACGATGGCGGTGACCCGCCGTCGAGCTGGCACATCAGTCGATACAACCCCATGCGGTTCGCACGAGCGATCAGCTGAAGGCCGTCGCCAGCCATCGGGTAGCCCTCGTTGCACTTTCGGCACACCCAGTCGCCGCGGCCGCTCTTGTTGTCATAGGTGAAACGGTCATCTCCTCCGCATACCGGACAGGCGCTTGCCTTGCCAGTCAGGCAGTCGGCGGAAATGCCGTAACTCATCAAGGTCGAAATCCACGCTTCCGGGGAGAGCGCGAATTCCTTCAGCTTGCGTTGCAGCCACTCGTACTTCTCGGGTGGCAGCCCGCGTCCAGACGTACTCATATAGTCACTCTCCATTGTTGGAAGTGGGTTGGGTCGGTGCCTGAGACAGGCGCGAAAACGCTTGCTCAAAGGAGCGGCCCGCGCGAGGCGAGCGGCTCTTTTGAACACGTTTCAGGTTTTCGAGAAGACGGGCGCGCGATGCGCGGAGACAGCAGAAGGGGTGTGTTACGCAGCGCACCCGAAGGTGCGCCACGAAACATCAGGTGAGGATTTGCGGGAGTCGCAGATCCGTATGATGAGCCCTTACGGGATCAGATTGCCGCCCACGCTGCTCGTGCATACATGTTTGCAAACGGAATGTCGTCATCGGCCTCGTCGAAGCCACCGCCGGCCGGCGCGCGCGTTCCCGCACCGCCTCCCGCTGAGGACTGCGGAGGTCTCGCGCGCGTGCCTACGCTGGAGGCTGCACGCGGCGAACCGGCGCCCGCGTTGCCCGAATTGCGTGGCGGTCGTGCCGCTTCGCGCGATTCAAAGCCGCCGTCGTCACCACCAGGTTCACGACGCTCGCCGCCGCCGCGGCCGCCGAGCATCTGCATCTGGTCCGCGACGATCTCCGTCGAGTAACGATCCGTGCCGTCCTGGGCCTGCCACTTTCGTGTCCGAATACGCCCTTCGATGTATACCGACGAGCCCTTCTTCAGGTACTCGGCAACGATCTCGGCCAGACGCCCAAAAAACGAGACGCGGTGCCACTCAGTCATTTCCTTGAACTCGCCGGATGCCTTGTCCTTAAAGCGGTCGGTGGTTGCGAGACGGATGTTGGCCACAGCGTCGCCGCTGGGCAGATAACGCACTTCAGGCTCCGCGCCGAGATTGCCGACGAGGATCACCTTGTTTACTGATGCCATAGTTCGAACTCCTTTTAACGTGTAATCGACCAGAGCCACTTGTCCCAGAGGACCTGCTGGCCGTTTTTCATGATCGGGCGGCCACCATCGGTGAACGCCGGTACCTTGATTTTTTCGAGCCGACGAACCGAAACGGAATCGCCAACGCGGCAGCCACTTTGCGCAATCGCGTCCTTCAGGCCTTCGCCCTGGAGCGTGCGCTCGCCCATCGCCGTTTCAATGTGCATTGCGAACGACGTGTAGAACGGCTTGCCCGTCGGTTTGCGGCTCGGAAACTTCTCCTCGCCCCAGCCGAGCACCTTGCCAGTCGTCGCAGCACGACTATCGTCACCACGTTGCACGTGCTCTCTCGCGGCGCGGCGACGAAACGGAACATGCTGCGTCTCGTCCTCGTTCAGAAATTCCTGTGCCGCCGGAATGACTTCGTCGTGCTGCACTGGCAGGGAAGTGGCTGGTCCGCCGTTCCCACGGATTGCTGTCGCGATCGCTTCCTTGAGCGGAGCGCGGTGTTCGCGAAAGAGCGACCAGTGCGGCGCGAGCTCGGGAAGGATCTTCGTGCCGAACCGCGTGTCGCATGGCGTCTCCTCGAACGCGGGCCGGAACTGCGCCACGCTGTCACCCTCGTCAACGAAGAGATGCAAGACGCCACCGATCGTGACGAACGTCTCGTTGGGAGCGCCCTGCCCAATCTCACGCGCCTGCGCGCTCGGTTGGGGCTCACTCGGGGCGACCGGTGCAGACGCCACATGCGACGCCTGCGTCACGGTAGACCGACCGGGAAAGAGGTCTGCGAATGCGCGGAAGAGGTAGGTTGCGGCCATCAGTGCGCCTCCTCCATCGGTTTGCGGAAGTACTTGCCGCGCACCTGTTTCAGATCGTGAGCAAGAAGTGGTGTGTCAAGAATCACCTGCTGCAGCGTGTCGGGATCTATCCCGTTCACGCGGCAAACGTGCTCGTACGACAACGCGCCGTCCCAATCGCCCATGATCCAGCCGAGCGTCGCCTCGTAGTCGTCGACATCGAGGCGAACATTGCGCAGGCGCTCGCTCAGAAGGGTCGCGCAGTCCATCAGTGATTCGGGCATGCGATCGCCGCGGCGACTGTCGCGCGCGAGCGAGATCAGTGCATCGATCATCGCGTCACGCACGGACGCGCTCCAGAGTTTTGGATGCGGAAGAGGATCAGGTTTAGGTGGAACGACGAGTACCGGAGAGGTCTCGCCGAAGATATCAAGCTGCCAGGCAGCGACTTCTGCTTTCATGGATTGCTCCGGTGAAGCCGGGCAATCTCATACCCTTAGCCGGGAATGGATTCCCGGCTTGGGCAAGGGGCCGCCGCGGCGACGCCGCGGCGCAAGGGTCTGACAGGGGCCTTAGTCGGTCCCGGTCTTCTTCAGGGGGATAACGACGGCCGACTTGGCGTATTGCCGCGTCGGAGCCGTCTGAACAGAAGCGGCAGCAGGCGCCACAACGGGAGCGCCCTTCTGTACTTCCGGCTGGGCCTGCTCGCGCGCCTTGTCAGCGGCTTCGCGTGCAGCTTCACGTTCGGTCGCCTCGAGGGCTTTCGCCTTCTTGTGCAGCCAACGTACGCCAAGACCAACGAGGAAGAGGCTAACGAAAAACGAAGTCGCCGCCAGATAGACGATGAGACACAAGGCGAGCACTTTGCCCGGGGACTTGAGCACATCCTTGATCAAAACATCCAGCATTTTTCTCTCCAGAAAAATTAACGCACCAGGGGATAGCCAGGCATGGCCTGGGATTTCGATGCTCATGTCGAGCAGGGAAACCGGCGCGTAGCGCGTTCGCCGTGGCCCGTAGCCGGACCACCGCGAACGGACTCGCGAGACGATATGCAAAAGGAATGGGCGGCACGAGGACCGTGCTGCAGTTCGATGCGTACTGGACGCGGGGGATACGTTCAGGCTAACGGACCGGCCGCAGCTGCGCGCGACTGAATGATCGCGATTTCTTGTGGGCTTACGTTTTGGCTATCCGACCGTTTAGGCGCCTAAACGCTTAAACCCGGAATGGTGCGGTTTTTGTGCAGCTTTTCGGACTTACGCGAGCGACCCATCCGGCGCGTCGGCGAAACTTGACTTCGTTTCTTACCTGGCAGACTGAACTCAATAACATTTCACGGAGTCTATATGCCCGGCATCTTCGCTTTCCTCGCCACCGGCTATCTCGGCTGGAAGTTCATCGGGCGGGCACAACGCACCGGCGCACCGCGTGTACGCCGTTCCAAGACGGATGAAACTGTACTCGCGCGAGCTCATGCGCGCGGCGAAGCGGGTGAGGCACGCACACACGCTGAACTACGCCGAGTACTCACAGCCCTGTGCGGGACCGATTTTTACCTGCACGACGGTGCCGTGCTTCTCAATCACGCGCCCGGCACCGCGTTCCCGACCGCTGAGATCGACCATCTCGCCGTCACTCCTTTCGGCCTCTTCGTGATCGAGACAAAGAACTGGAGTGGCTTCATTGAACCCGGGGCAGATTCCAGCGAGCTGGTGCGCGTGGCTTCGGATGGCAAACGCGAATCGCGCAAATCGCCTCTCGCACAAAACCGAACGAAGGTGGCGTTTCTGAACGCGAAGCTTCCCAAAGTATGGACGATCGAGGGGCTGGGTGTATTCGCCGCACCGGATTGCTCTCTCCATCCGGACCTGCCCCCGTCACTCATTCACATCAGCGAGCTTTCGCATTGCTTGCGCCTGCGTCGCCACGATTTCCGACTATCTGGGATAAAGCCCGTTAATGTTAGGACTGCTTTCAAAGCAATTATGCTTAATGCATCGACTGACACAAAAGATCTAGAAGAACACTACAAACGCATGTGGATTAACCGTCAAGTTGTCGCTGGAAATGCCGTATGAATACTCGCGCTCTTAAGCAAAAGCTGCATGTTTTTCATCATCTTTCGCCTGACCGCCGCCGGAATGGACGCGTACGCTAGGCCTGTACCTGCGCGCGCAAAGCGAGTCCATGGCGGCGCGAACCAACAGCGCTCCATAAACACGCACGGAAAATAAGACCATGAGCAACAACAAAAAACCACCAGTCGATTCCTCATTCGATCCGAGCATCCCCGAGGACCAGAACAACAAGTCATCCGGTGGTTCCCTGTTCGATCCGTCCATCCCCGAAGACGGAATAGCGCTCCCCGGCGACGATACGGGGATCGACGGCGATCTGTATGACCGCCACTTGCCTTCGGCTGCGGACATCGCTCTTGCGGCGCGCAAGGCGTTCGGCGACAAGCTGCCGGAAGAGGTACTCCAGAACCTGATGCAGACCAGTGCCGAGATCAATGAATCAGTGCGCCGCATCATGCACGAGCACATGAATCTCGGATACAAGTTCGGCGAGGTTATTCGTTACGTCCAGACGAACTACACCGTGAGCTACGGCGCCTCGGAGAAAACCAACGAGCGCGCAAGCCGCGACGCTGTCGCCTATATCGAAAACCTTCACCGCATCTCGAAAGGCAAGATCCTTCTGCACCTGAAGGCCTACGCTCGATTTAACGAGAATACCGACGCCGTGGAATTTCTGCGTCTCACCGATATGCAATATCTGCTCGCGAACGATATCGGCGATGACATCGTCGAGCAGATCATCGCGAAGAAAAAAGAAGACCCGGAAATGTCCACGCGCACGGTCCGGGAACTGATCGCGCTTCTTCGGCAGCAGCGAGACCGTATCGAAGCGGACAAGGAAGAACTGGCATCGGTCAACGACGAATACGCCGGGCTGATGGAGCAGTTCAACTCGGCAACGAGCGAAACCAACCGCCTGAAACAGGAGATCGAACGGTTGCGTCTTCAGCAGAAGTCCACGCAGGACGCCACCGACCGCCTTCGCAACGAACTCACCCTGAGCAGCCAGAGCACCAGCGCCCTACACATGCAGCTTCACGAGACGCAAGAGCAGCTCAAGGCGGCACAACATGAGGCTGTCGAGCTTCGCGCTCGTAAGCCCGATGTGGACGACCCGCAGGCTAAGGAAGACCGCAAACGCCTTAATAACATCTTCGACGACCTGCTTGCCAAAACACGCCAGCTCGAGGACGAGATTGCGGAGAAACAGGAGCGGCGAACCCAACTCGAAACGCAACTCGAAGAAGGTACGGCTGCGGTCGAAGCTGCACGGCGGCTAGACGAAGAGATGAATGCTCTTGTTAAGGACTTCAGCACTTTCGCACAACGCTATAGCAGCGCGCAGCTACTTTGCACCGCGGATGGCAATCCGGCGCGCTTCAAGCCGCTGTTTCAGGCACTTGGCGATCTTGTCGGCAAATTCCATATCGAGATCACCGCCGCAATGAAGGCTGCATAGACCGTAACGAGTTCCGCGTGTGTGGCCACACCGAATAGCCGCACGAGAGACACCGAAAAATAAAAGAAGTGGAAAAATGAGTACAGAACCGAATCACGTCAAGTCCGTCGATGACTACAAAGCCATCGAGCGGCTCTACCTTCCCCGATGGATTGCCGAGAAGATTAAGATCATCAACTACGATCTGGTCGATCACATGCGGGAGGTTCTGGTCGCCTACCCGGAGTTCAACGCGATCTATCGCGTCGAGGTCAAGGAGATCGACCACCTGCGTCGCAACCAGATGTCGCTGCAAAGCCTGCTGGGTGTGCCATTTCTCATGCTCTCGCCATCTCTGCACACCGTTGAGGACTGGCGCTGCTTCGTTGATGCGACGCCGACGACGCGTGCAGTGGACCAACTGCGGCGTAAGATGCCTGCGGAGCGTAGCCCGCTGACTACGCTGGCGATCGTGCATCACAACCGTCAGTTTGTCGACGTCATCCGGTCAGTGGCAAACACGAGCATCCTGAGCGCCCCGCTGCTCGGCATGACCCCCGACCTCGCCCGATACCTGGCCGAACTGCCTGGGTACAAATTGCGCACCGCGCTCGAGCGTATCGCCGACCTGCCTCTTTTCCAGTGGCGTTTCACCACCCCGGCTTTCTGGTTCGAGTTCACCGCGAACGACCTCCTCCACGACCAGGTCGCTCATCACATCATGTCCACGACGCCGTTTCGCGCTGGCGAGCTTCCGCACACCGCGAATTGGGCCGACTTGCGCCTCGGCCGCGAAACGCACGAAATGTACGCGGCCGCTTTGATGGCGCACGGATGCCGTGCCAGCACCGCTGCGACACTCTTTCGCCTGCCCCAAAGCAAGACCCGCCAGATGTACATGGCAATTCACGGCAAACCATCTCCATGCGGCAATCTGCCCAACTCGTTGCAGTGGTTCGTTGAGAGGCCCCAGCACCGCCTGCACTCGACGGTCTTCATCTGGCTCTACCGTTCCGCGTTAAACATGGGCGCGAATACTCCGCAGGCTCTGATCGCCGCCGCCGACCTCTACAACCATCTATTTCCTTCGCGACTCGCGTTGCTCGCCACTGATCGCGGCTACAACCTGACGCGAGCGATGGCGGCAGATGCGCGACTCTCGATCGCACCTTGTCGCGAGTGCAGCACGCACTACATCGTCTCCAACAACGAATCGAAGATCGAAATGCGCAACAGCTTCACCTGCCCGTCATGTAGCGACACCCTCGTGGGTCGCGTGCGCCTTCCCAAAGGAGCCTAAATGCAAGGTCACGAGCTACCCGCCGGCCTTGTTGTCTTCAGCGCCGATGGCAAGGCGCAGTTCGGTTGGCAGAACCCCGAAACCGGTGCGTACTACGCCGAAGATGACGGGCACTGCATTGTTGACGCGGTCGGCGGCGTGCCTTGGCACGCCGGCTCAATGCACTAACTGGAGTCTGCGATGGATGATCTCGCGTGGATGGTTCGAGACAGTGCGTCGGCCTGGCTTCGCGGATACGGCGATCTGCGCTTTGACCAGTATGAGGGCTTCTATCGCAAGGCCCGCAAAGCCGGCGGTTCGCCAGGCGACCTCGAACAGATCAACGAGGAATATGCGCAATGGATTGAAGAGCGCCCGAGCAGGCTGGTTTCGCTACTTAACCGCCCGGTGTTTGCGCACGCACTCATCGCCGTCACGGCGGTCTGGATTTCCGGACAGGCGGTTCCCCGCCTCGCTGGCATCGCCCCGAAGTCCACGGGGGGCCTGCTGGTCGCGGCATTCATTGCGTTGCGTGTTTTCCATCGAAAGCGCCGCAAACGCGACTGATCGACCCATTTCGCATAGACGCCCGCTTCACCGGCGGGCTTCTTCAGTTTTCGCTTAAAGAACTTCCTAATTCTTACCGTTACCGGTAGGGTGTGCCCCGCATCGGCCTCGGGAACTTGACTTTGGTTCCGGCCTGGCAAACTGGTATCAGGCTCGCGCGAGGGGCGCAGCTAAACCACCAAGGACCTGAAAATGACGAAGAAAATCACCACGCTCACCGCTATCTCTTTCGCAGCTGCTTTGACTCTTGCCGCTTGCGGCGGCGGTGGCGGCGGTAGCAGCGGCTCTAGCAGCAGCAACTCGTCGTCTGGCTCGTCCGGCACCAGCACGACAACCTCGCCGACCGTCACCGGCACCCAGTCAACGCCCCAGTTTGCTGCGAACAGCGCGCAACTTGCCGCCTTTAACCTGCTCAACCAATCTCGGCAGCAATGCGGCTTCGCGGAGTTTCAGGAGAACACCGTTCTCGATAACGCGGCACAGAACCACGCCAAGTGGGAAGGCGCGAACAACACCGTCTCGGACAGCGAACAATCCGGCCAAACCGGCTTTACCGGCGGAGACTACCAGGCGCGCGCCACCTATGCAGGCTTTCCGAGTTCGGTTTTCGTGACCGGCGCGAGCGGGGCTGGCAATCCCGTTTTCCCAGCAAGCTTCGTCCCAGCCACGGCAGGCCAGCAGTTTGTTGCCGATGTTCTGTCCGGCGTTTATCACGTCATTGTCGCGGGCTACCCTGCAAACATCATCGGATTCGGGGAATATGAAACTCAGACAACGTCGGGCGCCTACACATACACGAACTCGTGGCAGTCGATGAGCTTTGCGAGCACACAAGCGCAGACGATCAGCAACGCGCCGCTTACCTTCCCATGCTCGGGCGCAACGGGCCTGCCGTACAAGGTCGTTTCGGAAAGCCCGACTCCGCCGAATGTTTCGGCCTCGGGTTGGGGGCAAGCTCAGGCGGTTTTCGGTAACAGCACGACGGATACCATCGTCCTGCAAACGGCCACGCTCACTGACAGTTCGGGTAACGTCACGACGCTGCAAATTCTGAATTCGACTACCGATCCGTCCAAGCTAATCCCGACATGGGAAGCGGTGGCCTATCCGACTTCGCCGTTGACACAGAACACAACGTACACGACCACCCTAACCGGAACCATCAATGGCACGCCGTTTAGCCGTACCTGGTCGTGGTCTACTGGCAGCTACGTTAGCTAAACCAGACCAGCAAGAAAGCGCCCCACTGCATCGTGCTCGTGGGGCGCTTTTTCTTTTGTGCTTCGCCATGCTCTTGCATGAGGAGGCTTACTGGCTTTTTCCCGGCTGAACGCTTAACCAGCACCACAGTTAGGGTTGCTGTTCGCCGGCATCGGACCATAATTCGGATACGTTGCGAAGACATCCAAGTGGCCGGTATTCTGGTTCACTTGGCAAACGCCGTTATAGCCGTATGCTGTGTACGGGTTACCTTGTTCACCGCATACATTTTGAGTTGCGGTGTACGAAGGACCGATCAGTTGCAGCCAGAACGACGTGTCAGTCGCTACCATGCTGCTGCTCCCGAGAGGCATCACGCCAAACTCGGACCATGTAGTCAGTGGGGGCTGATACACCACCCAACCACCTTGCCCAGCTATGTATTGCACCTGAACGACCGTGTACTGATACCCATATCCCGGATCGAGCGAGTACCCCCCCGGAAGAGCGGCCGCACACATCGCTTGCATCTGAGGCACGGTCGGCTGGGTGAAGATCGGCGTACACATCGGGGCACTCCAGCTCGATCCGTTCCACCCGGGATCACCCGTTTGCGTGGTGCCGGCCCCGCAAGTGGGCGGCGCATCGTAGTGGCACACAGCCTGTGTGAATCCCGATCCTATCCATTTTGCGGGCGTGAGCGTGGTCCAACCCGCACCTGTCGAGCAGGTAGGCGGTGTCTGCGCCGCACGGTATTGCGGCCCAAGGCAACTCGAGTCCTGATAGCCGTACGAGCAATGCGCGGGCGCCTCTGCTTTCGCGCTCGCCGCGCCGAGCAACAGAATCAATCCAAGTACAACGCGCTTCCAGCGCGACATGCCGTTTTTCATCGTTCTTATTCCTAGTAAGCGCAATAGGTTTCGACGACCCCTTGCGCGCCAATATTGCTGTTCGATCCGTCGGTCAGATAGACAGTCCACGGCCCGGTCCCCGTCGTATACGCGTTGAACTGGGCAGTCGTGTCGATGTTGAACTCCTGTGGCACCAGCAGGATCTGGGGCGATCCACCGGCAGAGCATTGCGGCGCCGGAACGTAAGTCCCATATCCCACCGTGTAGTACTGGTAGCGTGGAGCGGGGCCGCTGACCGGAACCCACTGGTTGTAAAGGCACGAAAGCAACTGACCCGAACCGTCTGCGTTCGCCGCAACGCGCGTCGTGCCGGCGGTCGAAGTGCAACTCGCGCGGGGCGTCGCGGTGTTTGCCACCTCAAGGGCGCCATAGACCGTCGCGTTGCCATGCACCGAGGCCGCGCCTGTGTCGATCGGCGCGGGAGCCGTGCCCGCAGAGTTCTGCACATAGAGCGTCGAGGGCGTGCGCACTGCGTTCGAAACCGCGACGTTTGACGCCGACACCGCGGGCGCGGCGATCGTGCCCGTGGCGTCGATGCTATTGACGTTGTGCAGGCTCACGCCGTTGACGTTCTGGTCGCCGGTCCACGTCAGGCTGCCGTCGCGCCGGATGTAAAGCGAGTTCCCGTCGGAATCCTGACCGTTGGTCGCCAGAATCGCGGCCGCGGGCGTCCCCGAAAGCGGATTGCTCGCTGTCCACGCCCCGTTGAGCCCTGAGATCGTGGCCGCGTTGCGGGTCGACGAGTAGCCGAATTGCGCGTCCTGTGAGTTCGCAGCGACGGCGATCTGCGCCGCGCCAGACGCGTCCGGTTTGCCGTTCCGCGTGTACGGGAGCGACGGGTAGAAGATCCACGACACGTGGCAGTTGCCCGCCGCTTCCGTACAGCCAGCCGGAAGCATGCTCATCTGGATCGTGTAGCTCCCGCCCCAGAACGGCCCGGCGCGGTACGCCTGCTTCAGATTGCCAGCGGTCTGCAGGTCCGCAACGGTCGGCGCAGTCAACGTCGAGTTGCCCGACTGGGTGTACTGGGTGAGCAGCGTCGAGAAGTTCTCGTTGGCCCACCGGCCCAGAGCGTCCGTGATCACCGCCTCGTTCTGGCCTTCAGTAGCGAGCAGCGACGCCAGATGCTTCTGGATGTCCTCGCGGATCGAGTACACAGTCAGGATCGCGGACGCCGCGAGGAAAACCACCATCTCGATGATGCTGCCCATGACCGGTCCTTAGCTGCGCGTCGTATACATCTCGATCGTGGCGGTGTCGCCGCCGGACGCACACGCACTGCCTGCAGTCGCGCTGCTGAATTTCGTCGACGGGCTAGACACCACCGTGCCATTCACCGATACCTCGGTGAAGATGTTCGCGATCGCGCTGAGCGACATCGAACAGACGGCCTTCGGCACGGGATAGCTCGCCACGATCGCGTCGTTCGACGACGTGACCGTGCCGGGTTGCGCCGTCACCTGACCACCGAAGATGCCCGTCACGGTCGAATAGTCGGATGCGACACGAGCGCCGGCCGCATCGAACGCATGATTCTGCGCGAGCGTCGAAAGCGACTCGGCGGAAAAATCCGAATCGTTCGCCGTGGCGTTCTGGATGCCGGTGTGAAACATGCCCACCTCGCTCTTGAAGGTTGAGGACTGGACCATGTTGCGCACGAACGGGACGCCATAGAAAAGCGCGAGCGAGAGCAATGCCGCCGCGCCGAGGACCGCCCCCGCCTCGATGAGAGACAGTTCGCCGCTCTGCTTCTTGATGCGGCCGATGCGACGGTAGAACTCTTTCTGCTCGGGCGTGCGTTTCAAGACGTTGGTTTTCATAGCGGTCCCTAATTAGTTGGTGTTGCCATTCGTTGCGCCGAGCGCGCTTTGCATACTCGTGACGCCGGTGACGACGTAAGAGCCGACACCGACGCCAATGAACGCCGCCGCGGCAATGCCGAGCAGCACATAGTGGGTAATCCTGGCGTTGCGGCGCACGGCCTCAACGACGCGATCGAGCGAACTGCGTCCGAGCGACTTGATCGCATCCACGAAGTTGTCGCGCCGCTCCGCATCGGCGATGCGGTCCACGACTTCAGCAGAGAAGATCCCTGTGGCGAACGCGCGCATGGGTTGCTCAGGCGATGCCTTCAGACGACGTTCCATCATCGACACATGCCAGCGCAGCCACGGGTCGGCGTTCCGACGGATGCGCGCGAGCGCGCCGGCAAGCGTCAGTCCGGAGTCAAGCAGACCCGACAACGAGACGATCAGGAGCGCCGCGCGCAGATCGCGCCGGTTGCGCCACACCAGCGGCGCCGCGTCGATGCGGTTGCGCAGCGCGCCTGTCCAGCGTTTGAGGCCGTAGTAGTAGGACGTGACGCCCGCTGCGATCAATGCGACGTTCAGCAGCCAGTAGTCATAGCAGTACGTGTCGATCGCATACAGCATCCTGCCTGCGGGCAGCCACTGGTCAAGCGGGCGCACCTCCAGCACCTGCGGATAGACCATCCCGCCAAAGAGCATGGACAGGCCGTACATGTAGCAGAGGAGCACCATGGGATACGCCATCTGCATCGCGGTCGTGCTCGACAGCACGCGCTTGGCCGAAGCCGCCATCTCACACAGGTCGAAGCCGCGGCGTGCTGCGTCCTCCTTGTCCGAAGCAAACGCCAGGTCGAGCAGCGCATACTCGTCGACGGGCACGAACGGCTTGATCGCGAGCGCAAGCCCGTCGCCCTTGCGCATACGCTCCTCCATCGCATCGTACGCAAGCCATACGATCTGCCTGCGATCGCGCGCACGCTTCTTGAGCACCTGAAGCCGCTCGATCAGGGTCTCGCGGTTTCGCAGGCTTGTCGCCTGCTCGATATCGAGACGCGATTCGCGATAGAAACCTTCGCGGACCTTCTGGAAACGCCACTTTGCAACCTTGAGCCGCTCGGCGCGCGGCAGGCGCATGCAGATGCCATAGAAAGCCCGGCCGATCATGACGGCAGCCTCCCGTCACGATCCGGCAGCACCTTGTAGACGCTGAACGATTTCATCGAGCGGTCGATGAAGCGAGGATCGATCAGCCCCTGCGAGGCCTTGTAGAGCGCGTGCTCATAGATCGTCTTGCCAGTCATGTCGTCGGAATCAAAGCCCGCCACCCGCTCCTTGCGCCACGCCGCCTCCGCGCCACGCCAGTCACGTACGACGATGTGCTCCAGGAACTCAGGCGTGGGCCGGTACAACTCCATTGCGAGCGTCTGGCCCTTCGTGCCTCCGGCCACCTTGCCGTCGCGCGCGAAGAGCCCCTTCTTCCGGCAAGTCTCGCAGCCATCGTCGTTGCGGCAAGCCATGTTCGACGTGTCGAGCCCAAACTTCGAACGCAGCAGCTCGAGCGACGCCGGGCTCATGACATCGGCCGCAGACTTCTTGCAGTCCGGGCACAGCATGGGAATCAGCTTCTGGTTACCCACCGCGTTGATGAACTTGTCGGACGCCACCTCATCGGCGGCCAGCCGCAGGCGATCGCCCATCAGTCGCATGAAGACGCCGATGATGCTGTCAGCGTGGATTGTGGTCCGCACCGGGTGACCCGTCAGCGCAAGCTCAACCACGAGCCCCGCGATGGTCGAATCGAGGATTTCCGCGACGGTCAGATCGTCCGGATCCATACGCATGAGCGTGCGGATGATCGTGGCTACCTTGCGACGAAAATCCTCTTCGGTCTCATCCAGCCCGCGCGGCACCGACTGGTCGGAGAGCCACGGCATCGGATACTCCGAAGGCATGCTCACGGCGTACTGCTTCTTGAGCTCGCGTCCATCGACCATGTACGAGAGCGCGCGCAGAAGCGTGCTCTTGGCCGACCCGGTTTCACCCGAAAGAAGCACTGCGCCGCCACTGACATGACCCAGCGAATTGATGATCGCGAGCTGGCTGGCCTCAAGCCCCATCGTGTCGGGCATGCGCACGGTGTAGTTGCGGAAGTTGCCATCGAGGATCCGCATCGCCACGTCGAAGCCGCCCATCTGTGGCGCGCTCTGCCAGCGAAGATTGAGCGTGGCCGTCGCGAGCGCGAGCGGGATCATGGCCGACTGAGGGGCGCTCGGCTGGAACGCGTTGCCGCTGTTCGTATTGCGCTGTACGAGATCCTGATAGGCAGCGGAGAGCGCTCGAAGAACCGTCGCCTTCGGCATGCGGCGATACGTATAGAGGTCGCCATCGACGCGAAAGCGAACTTCCGCGTCGGACTGGTAGTCGCGCGACTCCCAGTGCACATCGCTTGCATCGTAGCCCTGAGCGGCCTCGTACACGTCGCGAAAGAACGCGATTGCGCGCGAACCTTCGGGTACGTGATTCGACACACGGATGCGCGCGCGGTCGTAGACGTCCGCAATGACTGCGACCGTCGCGACCATCTCCTCGCGCACCGAGATATGCGCGCGCTCGAGGTCGCTCAGATACGTCGCGTAGAGCGCGGTCGCCTGGAATTCGCGCGTCGCGATCACCACCGCCATGCCTGCCTGCATGTCCACAGCCACGAATTCGCGGAGCGCATCAGCCGTGATACGCAGCGTCGCCTCGGGCGTCGTGTCGCACAGGATGCGCTTGAAGTCGGCGAGCGCGTACACCGAACTCAGCTTCGGCATTCCGACCGGCGTGTATTCGATGTCCGGCACAGCGAGCGCATGACCCGTAGCTTCGGCAGGCTGCGGCTCATCGCGTCCCGAGTCGTGCGCCTCGCCATGCAATGCCTCGCTATCTGCGCCGTCTCGGGGTTCGTCGAAGGGCTTGGCTTCTTCGTTCACCGCCTCCCCGTGCTTGGCGTCCCGATGCCATTCGTCGGCACTGCGCCGCGCGTCGCCCACAACCTCGCCGGCGACACTGTGATATTCGGCGGCCGACGGTTGCGGGATCTGGTCTTCAACCTCTTCGACGGGGGCGGGTGTTTCCATCGCCCCACGATGCGCATCCGGGCGGTGCGCCGCGGTGCCCGCCGCCGCTTCAAGCGACTTCACATCGCTCGCGTCCACATCGGTCACTTCTGCGTCACGTAGATACGCGCCGAGCGAGCCAGCCGGCGCGCCGGGTCCCTTGCGCACGGGGCGCGTCGCGCGCAGCACTGGCTCCATGGGTGCAGCGGATTCCGAGTCCTCCACGAAGCCACCCCGCCAGGCACGAAGGCGCGCCATCACCCCGCCGCGGGGCTTTTCGTTGCTTTCCAGATTTCCAAAGAGCGACATTACTGCCTCCCGAAGCTTGAGACCGGTTGAGCCATGCTCACGCCCGGCGGCAGCGGCGACGAGAGGTCACCGAGAGCCGATCCGGTTATGAGGGTTGAATTCGAGGATTCCGGCGCGTTACCGCTCATTGGCACGCTCCAGGTGCGCTTGCCCTCGGCGACGGTGACCGAGAGTCCGTCCACCCGGCGCGCGACCCAGCCATTCAGGAGCTTCTCGCCAAGTCGCGCGGGATAGACCGCGCCGTGATAGTCGTAGAGGACGTGCTGGCCGCTGCCGTCGGTGTACGCGCCCACGAATGTGACGTCCGACGTATGTGTGTGCGGCACGTACGGTCGCACTACAACCGCCGGGGCGCTCTCCACCGGCGCGGGCGTCTTGAGCGTCACGGCCGCACTACTCGCAGGCCCATCACCGTCGCCGCGCAACGCGCGCGTGAGCTTGCTGCGTGCGAGGTCGTCGATATCGCGAAGGGTAAGGTGCGTTTCGTCGTTGGCTCCGGGTACGCTCGCCGGTACGGCTGCCGATGCTACGGTTCCGGCCGCGTCCGAGCGCGGCGATGCCTGCGCACCCGTCGTTGTAGCGCTCGCTGGCGAAACCACGACATGCGAAGCAGGTGTCGTCCCACCAGCAGCGGGGGCGATAGCTGACGAAAACGATGGCGCGGCTGCGTGCGCCGCCACGGCGGCCGCTAGCAGCACCATGCCGAGAGGAACGGTGCACGCCTGCGCGAGGCGAAGTGATTTATTGCACGACATAGTATTTGCCCTTCGCAACGAAATGGATGCCGACCTTGCCCAGTTCCTCAGGTGCAGCGGTGTCGAGTTTTACGTCCAGGGATTCGAGGATCATGTTTGACGGCAGCGCCGCGAGTAACGGCGCCTGCCATCGATAGCCATCGATCTCCCAGCGCCCTTCGCGCAGCAGTGCGCGATGACGCTCGCCGGGGGGCGGCGGCGACGCGAGCAGCGCATGGCTCGGTTCCAGCTTCACCTCATAGCCAAAGCTCCTGAGATCCAGTGGCTTGACCGACATGCGCTGTGGCGGCGTCTGCAGCAGCTCGATGAGGCGCTGTTCATCCGGCCACGTCTTCATGCTCGTGACACTCAGCATGGCCGTGCGTGGCAGTGCCGGGCCTCGCGCAAACAGATGCAGCCCGTCCGGCGCGAACGTGACCGGCAGCATGTCGGCCGGCGCGGTGCGCGCGAAGTCCTCGAATGAGCCACCCGCGCGCTCATAAGTCAGCGAGCAAAAACCCGTCGACGGGCATTCAGCCTTCTGGAACTGCCAGCCATTGCGATTGGTGTCGATGTAATCGAGCAACGCCAGCGCATCCGGTGCGAGTTGCGACGCGAGGGGCGTGCGGCCCGCGAAGACCTGACGCATTGCCTGCTCGTATCGGAGGTCCCAGCTCGGCACCGCATTCACGACTGGGGCCGGGTTGAGGGCACCCCACATCTGCTTTGCGCCGAATCCCGCAATGGCCAGTGCGAGCAGCACCACGATGGAATTCGGGATGCCTGTGGGCACGCGCGCGATGCGGCCAGCCTTTTTCTGCTGAAGCAACTCCGCCGGGCTGAAAGGCTCGTCGCCCGGCTCGATCGCATCGCCTGAGACCATGACCGTCAGCGCCAGCCCGAGCTTCGCGCATTGCCGCGCGATCTCGTCGCGTCGCTTCGCAACTGACGCCGCCGTCAACACTTCGTCGCGTCGCACCGCGCCGCGCACCACGTGAACGAGGTGAACCTGCGGCCCGTCCTGCATGAGCACGAGCACGGCCGCCTTCGCTTTCACCCGCTCGAGCATCGCGATACGTGCCGCGCCCGAAAAGAGCCTCCCACGGCGCAGTTCGCCGGCGTCGGGCGCGCAGAAGCCGCCGATGAGTTCCGCACCCGCCTTCATTTCGACGTAGTGCGTCGCGGAGAAGTCGCCCGCGTAGCGCGCGCGGCTCTCCTTCGCATCCTTCCCGGGATAGGCGCTCCAGTCGAGGCCGAACGCCAGACGCGCGCGCTTCTCTCCGGGCAGCGGTTCGGTGATATGCATGTCCGCCCTTACATCGAGGGAACAACGGTTGCGGTGAGCATCACCACCTGGAAGGTCCGCGACTTGTTCCACGTGCCCGTGATACCGGCGAGGCCGCCGTTCGTCGTGCTGTCGGCCGTGTCCGTGACCGCGCCATACAGGACGACGGTCTGTCCGTCCGAGAGAGCGATCGTCTCGTCGTCCTTGCTGCCAATCGTGTGGGCGAGCTGGATCGCCTGCTGCGTCTGGCCAGAACCCGCGCCCGCCGAGGTGAACGGACCGTTCTGCTTCGAGCTGTCACGCCAGTACGCGAGGAGGATCTGGTTGTGATCGTTGACTGCCGGCAGGATGTGCAGGAAGTCGCCAGTCGTGAGGGTCCCCGGCGTGAGGCCCACTACCCCGCTCGACGTGCCGGTGACGGTCCCCGACGAAGGCGTGGTCGTACGCAGGTAGTCGTCCGACTGGAAGTTCGCCACGGACACCGGCAGGCCGTTCAGCGTCAGCTTCGAGACCGTGTTGTCGGAGATCGTGCGGCCGTATTGGTTCAGGCCGTTGAGTACCGCGTTCGTGCCCGAGAACGGCGCGTTCGCCTGCAGGACAGAGAGACCAACGGTGCCACCGCCCGATGAGAGCGAGGTCGGCGAGGTGAAGCTCACCGCCCACTTCGCGAGGCCGCCCTGGATACTGTTGTAGACAATATCGGCGTTCATACCCGCCTGGCTGCCGCGGTTCAGTGCGATCTGGATCGTGCGCACGCGCAGCATCACCTGGCGCGTCGAAATCGCGTTCTCGCGCTTGAGCATCTCCCCCATGCGATCCGCCGCTTCCCGCGTGTCGTAGACGATCACAAGGCGGCTCTGCGGGTTCACCGTGATGCGCCCCATCGGGGACTTCAGCTGGTTGAGCGTCGCCTGGATCGAGTCGATCTGGTCGAAGTCGCCCTTGCGGCCGCTCGAGGTCATCGCCGAGAACGAGCCGGTGTCCGTGCTCGCCCCACCCGTCGAACCGGTCGACTGGTTGCCCGTTGACGTGTCCGTGCCCTTCGACATCCGTGACTCGATCGAGACCTTGCCCGGGATCGCAGCGATCTGGTACATGCGCGTGACGAACCGGCTGATGTTGATGGTCGAACCATCGAAGGACCAGTCGAGGCCGAGGTCCTCCGTGACGTCGTGCAGATAGCGACCGATCGCGCACGACTCGCACGGCTGGTCATACACTGGGATTTCAGACGTTTTGGTCCCGAAGCTCGCCTGCACGGCTTTCCCGTCACTCGAAGCGCGCGGAATCAGGCTGTCGCGCGGAATGTACACGTCGGGGCTCACCCGCACTGGATAGCCGGAAGCATTCGACACCAGTGTCGCGAGTGTCTTCATGTCGAGCTTCGGCGGGAAGGTGACCTTCTTTTCGCGGAATACCGCAGGCAGCGTGGCCTCGTACGCGAGCGGCACCGGGCGATCGCCGAGGAACGCGCTGGGCACATCTTCAACGAGCGGAATGCTGTTGCCTGCACCGTCGAGCGCTGCGCTCGCCGTTGCATTGGCATGGTCGTATGCGCCGTTAACATCGCTTTGCATGACGGCACAGCCCGCGAGTGCAACGGCGGTCGCTGCGGCGATCACGGTACGGATGGGATAGAGGCGCATGTTCAGTCCTTGCAGTTGGCCGCGCGAGCAATGACGCGAATGACGTTGTTGGTGTGCCTGCAGACGCGCGCAGGGGTCCGCATGTGGTCGGTCGCCTGCATGACCTGCGTGAGCACCGAGCGGAAGTCGCCCGTGAACGTCGCGTTGAATTCGACCGGCAAGTCATCGTCGATCTTCCAGGCGAGCTGCCACCCCTGGGTCTGCAACCAGCGGTCGAGCGCGTTGCGCAGGTTGGTGTCCTGCGGGGTGATCGAGAAAGACACCGTGCCTGTCGGTTCGCCGTTCACCGCGCCCGGAACGATCACCGTTTTCACGTCAGCGGATACCGGCGCCGTTGCCTGCGGCGTGGCAGGCGTGATCGGTGCGGCCGAGGCGAGGATCGTCGGCGCGACCGGTACCTGGCCAGACATGGGCGCCGCCACAGGTTGCTGACCCGGTGCAGCAGCGCCTGCGCTCGCAGGCTGCGGCGCGGCAGGAGCACCACCGCTGCCGAGCATCTGCCAGCCGTCGCCTGCGGGCGCAGGGACCTTCGACTGATCAGGCTCCATTGCGGCAGCCGCCATCGTCATGGCGCTACCGAGCGCCAGTGCAAGCAAGGCCTGCGCAATCGTCCGGGTGCGGGCGCCGGAGTTCTTCGGGAAATGTTTGCTCATGATTTTTAGTGGCCCTGCAGGCGTCGGTAGATCGAATTGGCGTAGACGAGCTGGCGTGAGCTCGACGTCGCGTTGTACGCGCCGACGGCCTTCCAGGTCGGCCCGAACTGGCGAATGTTCGAGGCGAGAATCCACGTGCCCACGTAGGCATTCACGCAGGCGTTAAAGAGGTGCTCGCGCTGGATGCCGAAGCGCGCGAGCTTAGGAAGCCACGACGAGTTGATCTGCATAAGGCCGATGTCCTCGCTGCCGTTCGCGTTGACGTTGATCGCGTTCGCGCGCATGCCCGACTCTTGCTGCGCGATCGCGCGCACGAGACGCGGGCTGATATGCCGGTAGGTCGCGGCGTCGTCGAGGCAGTCGGCGCGTGTCACGGCGGGCACGATCAGGAGCGCGATAACAGGCAGGACTACGTAGCGCATCACGAAGCCGCCCCCGCGCGCTCGAAGTACTTCACGTCGTGGCGGCGAAGCACGCTGACCGTGTTGCCGTCGGCCGTGACGATGAACTGCTCCGAGGTGCCGTTGAACTTGTAGAAGCGCCCCTTCTGCTCACCCGAGCCGAGGTGATGGACGTCGGCCACCGTGACGTTGATCACGGTGGGCGCAAACTTGAAGAACGTCTGCCCACCTTCATCGAAGACCGCTTCCAGGTGTGCAGTATTACCGGCGGGGAAGTCGTAGACGGTCCCGGCGTTGCGCGCCACCTCGACGCGGTTCGTCGCGTCAGCAACTACGAAGCGATCCGCGCGATCGATCGTCATCACGCCTGTGTCGGAATCCCACTTCGGATGCAGTGACTTGCCGTCAGCGCTCGTGACCTTGAGGTCCTTCGGCTTTGCGGCAAAACGAATCTGCGTATGCGTGTCGTCGCCATCGCGGATCGCGTTCGCGCCAAAGTACTTCGCGAGCAGCGAGTCCGCAGGCGGCACCGCTGCGACGGCGTCCGACGCCACCGACGCCGGGTCGGCATGCGTCACTGCTGCGGCCGCGTAGGCAAGCGCACCGGACTTCTCAACGTCGCGGCGCAGGCGTACATGGCGCGTGTCGAAATCGACGTCTGCGTAGAGGCCCGTTTGCGTCATGAGACGGTCAAGCGCGTGCATCCAGTTCTCGCCTGGCTGTGTCTCGAAGCGGTCGGCCGCCGTCAGGTCGACATCCTTCTGCGCGGAGCCGCTCCAGCCCTGAGGCGCAAGCGCCTTGACGATGGAGCCGACCGGCATGGTCGCGTTCAGGCTGCGAACCGGCTCGAGCGGGCCACGTTCGCCGATGAGCGCGAGGCGTCCGCTGAAACCAGAGAATGCGACAGGCTGATCATCGTCTGCCCCGGGCAGCACGCCGTGTCCGCCGATAAACGCGTTCGCGCGGTTCCAAGTCGCCACGGCCGTATGCCCTGCGACGCTGAACTGGATCGTCGCTGGTGTACCTTCGACCACGACGTATGGACCTTCCTGATGGCTGCCCGCCACCGAGATCGTCTGCCCAGCACGCGGCTGGATATAGGTCTTCGAGCCGTCGTTGAAAACAAGCGCCGGGCGCTCGGCGATGCCGCCCGCGATCTCGTAATCGAAATCGAACGGGTCGGTGTTCGCAGCCAACGATGCCTGGACCACGACGAAAAGGCCAAGCGCGGCGAGTCGGAGAACGGTGTGCTTCATAGGCCCGCGTTGATCTGGTTGAGGTGACGCACGAAGCGCGCGAGGTAGGCACTGCCCGGCACCGGGTTCGCGCTGTGGTAGTAGGCGATGGCCTTCGCGATGGAATGCGTGCGGCTGTAGTTCTCGTTGAGGATCGCTTCAGCAACGTGAATGTTCGTTGCGGGCGCAAGGGCATCCCACGGCGACGCGAAGCGCTGCCGGTGGTAGCACCAGTTGATCTGCAAGATGCCGACGTCGAAGTCGCAGCGGCCCGCTGCGATGAGTGCGCGCATCGCACCGTACGCGTCGTCGCGCGAGCGAAAGAAGAATCCGCGGCCGGCGACGTTCAGTGTCCACGGCCACGCGCGTCCCTTATAGGCCGACTCGTTCAGGGCGATGCCCGCAAGCACCTTCGGATCGACGCTCGTATGCATCAGGACGAACGGCGTCTCCGCTCGCGCGCAAGCCCACCCGCCACGGCGTTCCGTGATCGCAGCCTGCGCGTCGTCGTCGAGCTCTTCGGGCTGCAGCCAGCCGCTACGGACCATGAGCCGGGCGAGTGAGACGTCGCGCGCGTCGACGGAGACGGTCATGCCCTGCTCAGGCGTGCTACGCACGGACTGCCCGACTAGCGGCGACGCCCATGAGTCGAATGCGGCCAGCCCGCAGTACAGCACAGGCTTTCCATCCAGTGCCGCAACTTCGCGAGCACCGCTCGAGGACAGCACGAGCGACGCCGGGCTGATGAGTTGCGCGATGGAGGCCGCGTGCGCCGTACCGGTCAGGACCGCCGACACTGCGAGAAAGCCGAGGACGCGCTTAACCACGATACGGCTCCAGATGGATATCGCGGTTCACCTTGATCATGAAGCGCTGGCCCGGCTTGATCGTGATCGTCGGCGGAATGTTCTGGTAGCGGTTGAGGATCGACTGCGACGTCTGCGCCGCGACCTGCCCTGCCGTGTTACCCACTTGCGTCACGCCCAACGGACCGGTCGTGGTCGAACTCGTATCGCTGGTGAAGTGGTTCAGGAGGATTGCGGTCAGGAAGGATGCGCCGAAGATCTTCAGGAAGTGGTTGTTCACGTCGCCGGAGAATCCCGCGTAGCCGTTCTGGTCCGCTCCCTCGGAGCCATAGAGCGGAACCTGCTTGCCGTTGGGCAGGCGCAGCTCCGTCGCGGCGACGAGGATGCTTTCCTGGCCCACCTTGATGTCGCTCTGATACGGCGCGGTGATCATCGAGCCCTTGGGGATCATCAGGCACGTGCCCGTCACGCTGTCGTAGATGTCCCGCTCGACCATGAGAGCAGCAGTACCGGGACGATCCGAGTTCTCGCCCTCGATGACCAGCACGCCGATGTGATGCGGCGGCGAAAGTGTGCAGGAACCTGACTGTCCAACGAAGCCGGCACTCAGGAAGCCCTCACCCGACGCGGACTGCGCTTTGGCGTCCTTGAGGAAATCGAGATCGCGGTCTGCCGACGAGCTTTGGGCGTGGCCCTGACCCATTGCAGCCACAAGCACCTTTGCCTGCGCGTCTGCACTGCCCGCCGATGCCTGCTGCGCGGCAATTTGCTGCAGTGCCATTTGCTGGGGCGTCAGGATGCCGTTCACGGCGCCCGCGTTCTGCGCGTCGGCCGGTGCCTTCACCTTTACACTGGGGATGAAGATTGGCGAGGCGTAGACGCTGTCTTCCTTTGCGCCAGCCGACAGGTCTGAAGTACGCGACCCAACTTCAAACTGGTCGAGTGACAACGCCGGCTTAGAACTGGCGGTCTGAGGCGCAGACGCCCCGGCAGCCGCAGCCTTGCGCGCGCGCTCTTCGTCGCGGCGCGCCGCGGCCTGCTGATCGCTGATGATCCGATCGATGTCGTTCCCGCTTGGCCCGTGGTCGACGGACGCAGCGGCTTTCGCTGCCTTGTCGTCTTTTGCCTGCTGTTCGGCCTTGTCGCTCGCCTTCGACTGATAGTAGTAGCCCATCGCGCCGATAAGCACGGCGAAGATCGCGCCGACAGCAACAAGCGCGTTGCGGGGCGACTTGCCCTTAACGACGCGGTCCTGGTCGGAGGTCGGAGTAGAGTTCTGCGTCGACATGCGTTCAGAACCCGAAGCGGCCTGGGCGATGGCGCGTGATCGTCACCTCGTCGTTGGCCGCGCGCAGCACGATCTTGTCTGCCATCTGCTGGACCACGATGTACTGGCCGCGACGGATGAAGTTCGGGCTCACGTCGTCGCCGTGATCCTTGACGATCGGCACCGCGAACGGCGCGTCCGCAGGCAGGCGCAGCCATACGGCCTTGCCGTCGTCGAATACCGTCTCCGGCTTGAATGGCGCAGACCCGTCTACCTTGTAATCAAAGTTGAGCTTGTCGGGCGATACACCGAGCGGGCCAGTGTCGTTTGGTCCACCCGCACCAGCCATGCCGGTCCCATCCGCGTTGTCGCGGGCGCGGACCTTCGCCATAAGCGACCCGGCATATTGAAAACGCACGCTCTGGTAGAAAAGCCCGCCCACAGGCGACGAGACGAGCGTCATGTCGTACTCGCGCATGTTGGTCGTGAGGTGAAGCGTATTCACGAGCCCTGGTTTCACCGGCTTGATATAGATGTGGTTCGCACCATCCGTGTCGATGATCCACTGCACGGAGTCACCCATAGCCGGATCGGTGATCAGCTTCTCGCCGGGCGCAAGTTCGATGGTCGTGAGCTTCAGCGGCGCGGCCATGATGCGGAAGATCTGGTCGCGGCTGTAATTGAAAACTACGATGCGCGCGTCGTTGGGCATCGTGACCGGATCGGTGCCGGAGTTGTACGGATTCACCGGGCTCATCGGGTCGCCCAGGATGGCGCCCACATCGAGCGAGCCGGCGGCTGACGTCACTTTTCGCGCGGCGAGCGCCGGATGGGAAAGCGCCAGCGCGCAGGCGAGCGCGGCAAGCGGCAGCAGTGAGCGGGATGCCGGGATCATCATGCGGTTTTCTGGAGCGTGAAGAACGGGAAAAAGATCCCGAACGGGTTTGTGCCGACAGCGTCGTCAGAGCTGGCCGGGATCGTCTGGTAGCGCAGCGTCAGCGCGTAGCGTTGGACGACTGGCTTGTCGGCGGGAAACTGCGTCGTCGAGGTTGTGAACTCCACCACCACGGTCGAATCGTCCAGCACCGAGACGTTGACGACCTTCACCTCACGAACGAGCTTCGGATTGCGCGTGATCTCCTGGAACGGGGCATCGTCCTTGAGCCAGGCCGCAAACTGGTTCTTGCCGTTGTCGACCATTTGCGACTTGACCGCGTTGATGTTGCGCGCGAGGCGCGACGTCTCGATGGTGGGCGTCAGGACCGGCTCAATCGTGAACCAGCGCTGCACCGACTCGCTGACGGACGAACGCAGCGCCTGATCGTCTGGCTTGTAGGCCGCGAGTTGCCGGATGAGCGGGCGGCCGCCGGCGTCGGCGGAAATGCCGTAAGACTTCACCACGGACGGCGGCGGTTGCCGCGTCCACACTGCCCCGCCCGCGATCGCCGTGAGCACAAAGCAAAGCAGCTTCCAGTGATTCGCCTCGACACGCAGGCGCGTGCCGCGATCGAAGACGATCTTTTCAGGATCTTCTTCGGAATACCCTCCCGGTGCGGTGGAGAGGGCGACATCTCTACGGGAACGACGGAGGAAGGGCATGACGCGCGCGGACTGTGGGCTCGCGTCAATTGAATCAGTCCAGGGTGCGGGTCCCCGGAGCAAAAGACAAGCTATTTTGCATACGATTACGGATGCAGCGTTTTGGAAGCCCTTCCCGTTTAGGCGCCTAAACGCTTAAACCCGGAATGGTGCAGTTTTTGTGTAGCTTTTGGCCGGAACCCGTTTGCGCCGAGGTAGTACCCTGCGGTTCAAACGGTTCACACTTTCGCTCGGAGACGAAATCCCTTAAAAACAATTACTTACAGCCAAAACGTGCACGTTTTCGTTTAGGCGCCTAAACGCCATCATTGCAGTTTTGAAGATAATTTCATTAGTTTCATCTAAAAATCCGTATATTTTTCCAATTATTAGAGTTAATCCATGCCAAAATGAAGCTGGCGAGCACCGGCACTTGACACTAACTCAGGGCAATTAAGCTTTGAAGGTCCGACAACCACCATCATGGATCCGAAAATCAATCCGAAACCGATTCCCAATAGAGTAACGGCCAAGGCTGTCCATGCCCGAATGCGCGCTGAGCGCGCCTCGCACTACGAGCTCGGCTTGTTTTATCAAGCGATGCTTAAACGACGCCTGTGGACTTCACAACGCGATCTCGCGGAATCCCTCGGCATTTCTAGACCGAACATTTCAAAGGCGATCGCGTTAACGGGCATTCCAGTCGGAGTCGTCGATGCTATCGGTGGGGCAGGAAAAATCAGCTTCCGCATTGGCCCACTCTTGTTAGACGCGATCGATAAGATTGGAGAAGCCCGGCTTATCGAGAGCGCGGGCGAGGCCCTGCGTTTGGGTTACATCGCAGTGGATGACATTCTGGAATTCGCCGTGTTCGATCGAATCCCGCAGCGCGCAGCGAACAAGATTCGCGTTCATTTGGCACGCGATAAAAAGTCACTACGTGTAGATATTCCTGGTCTCGACGAGCTGCTACCGCATCTTCCGAGAGTGGAGACATTTATTTCGACGGCCTTCGTCATGTTTAAAGCGGCGCTCGCAGCCGACATAGCGGCGGCGGCCAAGAAAGCTCAGCGCCGGCTAAGAACGAAAACGCCAGGCCGGAAGGACGCGACGGACCGAGACGTCAAGCCGCCTCGCCAAGGTCAAGACGGCTCTGCGGATGTTGGATGAATTGAAATTCCAGCGAATTTACTGCGCGCCCCAGCTTGACCGGTTTCCAGCTGATCACGAGGTCGGCCTTCGAGTTGAGTTCATTCACAGCCATCTCGATCACTCGACGCTTGATGTCGGCACAACAAACGACCGCGGTCTCGCTCACGTATGAGCAGTTCCACGAGGCGCCACGAATACAGCGATTGGAGGTCTCGCGCCAACTCGATTTGATACGACGCGAACCGTCGCCGCAGATTAAAGATGTGCGGCGTCAGCGGGGTATCAATCGCGGCTCACGTGGTGCGGGAGGCTCGCTCAACGTCGTGGTCTGCAAGCACGAGATGGCTCGCGGCTTCGAGCAAAGGTGTGCACTAATGGCTGATGCCCTCGCTGGCACGGCAACGATCCTCACCATCCGCGGAGGATGGTAAATTCCAACACTAGCGAACCCTGCCCTTGCCGTTTCGGGATTTGTTGAACACGAAGCCGGCAAAACCGTCCCGAAGGTCGGGATACTTCGCGAACATGTCCTCGGCCAGATCCGACGCCACATCAACTCCCAAGCGACGCAGGGTAAGTTTCCCCGCCGCGCTCGTCTTATAGCCCTTTCGCCAGTCGTCGCGCTGCTTTGGCGTCGCCTCCTGGTACACATCCCAGCCGCGACGAACCTCGTCCACAATGCGGTTTTGAGCATGCACGTCTTGCGCCGCAAGCTGCAGCGCCAAACGCGTCTCGACGTGCTCCTTTGCTTCGACTTCGCGCCTCTCTGTCAACGCGAGGTTGTTCTGGACCTGGACCATCTGACGCTCAGCATCGGAGACAATCCACCCTTCTTTCAGCGCCTTCATAAAAAAGCCCGCCGGGCTCTTCGAAACTTTTCCGAGCTTAAGACTGAATCGGGTTCTTTCAACGGCCTGTTCAAGGCGCTCGTCGTTGTACGTGTCTCGGTCCGATGCGATCTGGCTGAACTGAGCACTCGACAACCCAAACTCTTGCTTCAAGGTCTGATATAGCACTTGTGCTTGTTCGTGCGAATGCAACAGACGTTCAGCCATTTCTTTGCGCTGTATGCGAAAACGCAGTCGACCTATCTTCTTTGACCCCGGCTCATTACGCGTTTCGTACGACAAAGCAAGGTCAGAGACCTCATTGATCTGATCCACGGCGGGAGTGAGCCAATCACGCTTGAAATATTTGAACTCGCTGGCCTTAGCGCCCATCGAGCCCTGCCATGAGCGCAATTCATCGAGCGTGAACCAATCTGTTAGGCCCTCGTCTGCATACGGCAGTAGGCGGTCGTACATCACGCGGGCGTAGCTCAGACTGAAAAGCGAAGTGACGCGAAGACTAAGCCAATGAGACTTGCCAGGGCCACGAATTATCCCGATGAGATCGGGCGGCACACGAAACTGGAATCGCCCGCCGGTATAGGAAATGCGTCCGATTAACTGCACCGACCCGAATGGCTTCGTCCCATCTGCCTCGGCGTCCGCGGTAGCTTGGATCAGCGCCCGCTGCGCTTCCGTAATAACTTGCTCCAGATGCGAGTTATTGCGGCTCGAGTAGCGCATAAGCCACTTGAAGTAGTCGAGTTCCACGTCGTAGAGATCGTGGATGTCTTTCTCTTGTGCGACGATGAAGTAGGCTGCATCAATCAAACGACGCGCGGCGACACCTAAGTCAACGATACGAATAAGAACATTCTTTCGTGCAAAGCCGATATCGGACCGCGCGGCGTCGACCGGCAAATCTTCGGCGCTCGCGTCGTCGAACAGAGCCAAGGCCAATTGCCTAGATGTGGCCACTTGCGCCGCTGTCGTCATTAGGCTCCCCTTGTGTCCCCCGTTCGTCCGAGCGCTACGGTACCGACCGCAAAGTGCGCTGTCAACACAGGTTACCTCACCTTGCATCCCGCGCCATCACAAAACGCCTCACCTTAGACGCTCTGCACTCACAAATCGTCTCACCTTAGCCGCCCAAACACTTCACTTTGCGATCCACTCTTCCTCACTTTGTCGTGGTAAACGGCGCACCTTCGCGCTCAATTAACAGCACCTTCGACACAGAACACCTCACCTTCCAACGCTAAACCTTTGATTTATCTAGACAAAGAGGATCGCGTTAGTGGTTTGTCGGTTTTCTGTTTACAAGAAACACAAACAAACCTTCCGGCAGAACGACGATATGGGCTTTTCGAGAGAAACTTGATCCGACTGGAGCAGACACGTCTCTTTCGGGTCGAGGCTGTGTCAAAACTCGAAACCACCCTGTTTTCGGGTGTCGCTTTACCCTTCCCGAAGTGCCGCGGAGCCGATACAGAGCGTTCTGGTGGGGCGACTTTCGCGTTCGATGTCGAAGTCGCACGTTTTGACACAGCCTCGGCCGTGAAAATACGGTGGGAACGGATGCGTAAGGTGAGATGAATTGTGTTTGCGACGAAAGCTAGCCCAATCCCGGTAGCTTTTCGTCCGCTAAGGTGAGGTATTTTGTGTTGGTAAACCCGCACGAATCTCCCAAATTGAGTGCGCTTCCCGGATTGATCGCTCTGGCACCCTTTTTCCACGTATATCGAAGTAGCCGTAAGTACTTGAAAAGATTGTATATTTTACAGAAGAGACCGCGCAATTGACTCCCCGTGTTCGAATGTAATGGCAATTCTGCGGTGTGGCTAGTATTCTACGCTTCGACTTACGCATGAAGCCGAACCGTAGAAATGATCGGTGAACGTTTAGAAATCACCTCACCGTGAACAAAAAGGAACTTACCGTATGAACTTAAGCGAGCTTCCGGGCATCGATCGACGCGTCAAACTGTCGGACTTCAGCGAGTTCGCAGAGCGGCTGCGAGTTATGACCGACGAACTGCGTGATCAGATACTAGCTCCCCGGCCGCGTAAGACTGCTCCTGTGTTCACGATTGGTGAGCTTTCGGAACTCTGCGGAGTGGACCGTCAGAAAATTAACTATCTCGCGACGAAGGAAGGCAGCGACCTTCCGGCAGGTGAAACGCACGGGACAGGGCGAGCAAGAATTTTTTCGTTGAAAGATGCGCGGAGTTGGGTGCAAAAAGTTTCGGCGATCTACCAGACGCCTCTCGTAACAGGGACGCGCGAACAGCGCGGGCGTGTATTGACAACGGCGAACTTCAAGGGTGGATCGTGCAAGACCACGACCTCTATGTGTCTTGGACAAGGGCTCAGTCTGCGCGGACGCAAGGTGCTTATGATCGACCTCGACCCCCAGGCCTCTCTGTCTGAACTCTGCGGACTGTATGCCGAGAAGGATATTACATGGGAGGACACTGTCCTGCCCTACATCTATGAACCAAATATAGAGGGGGGCTTGGGCTCAAAAGTGCAGAGCACGTATTGGGACGGACTTGATGTCATTCCCGCGCACAACTATTTGCACGATGCCGAGTTTCATCTGCCCGCTGCACAGAAGACTAGCCCTGGCTTTGAATTCTGGTCAGTGCTGCGCAAAGGCATTGAGCCACTGCGCGCCCAGTATGACTACATCATTTTGGACACTGCACCGTCGCTGTCTTACATGACCTTGAATGGGTTGATGGCCGCGGATTCGATGGTTATGCCGCTGGTCCCGGAAAGCTTGGACTTCATATCCTCGGCATCTTTTTGGTCGCTGTTCGCTGAGGTCGCAAATGGCTTTGCTGCGCACGAGGTGGATAAGACATATGACTTTGTCTCGGTCCTGCTCTCGAAAGTCGACTACGGCACGACGTCCTCGGCCCCGGTAGTACGGTCATGGTCGCAACGAGCTTACGGCGATTGGCTGCACGCGACGGAAATCCCCGCGAGTTCAGTGATGAGTAATGGTGCGCTTGCTTTCTCGACCGTGTTCGATCTGTCGCGCGCTGACACCGTTGCGAAGACCCTTGCGCGGGTTAAGCAGCCGCTTATGGATTACTGCAAGTGGATCGATGACCAGTACGTGGCACAGTGGAGGGCCGGACAATGAGCAGCTTGCGTGATCGCATGATGGCAAAGACGGCTGATGTTCGAGCTGCGAAGGACATTCAGCTTGAGCCTCAGCAGGAGAAGAATAAGGCTCCACTCACCGCGCCTGGAATGGCTGGCGCCCTTGCTCAAGCGCAAAAGCGAATAACGGAATTGGAGAAGGCGGGTCCTGCTTCCGAGGTTAAGGTCGCCGAGATAGTTCCAAATCCGTGGCAACCACGGCAGGTTTTTGCCGAGGGCAAGCTTACGCAGCTCGCCGAATCGATTCGGGAGGCGGGACTTGTTCAACCGATTGTTGTTCGGCGGAGCGGCGCGGGCTACCAAATCGTTGCTGGTGAGCGGCGCTGGCGTGCTCACAAGATGATCGAAAGGGAGACAATTAAGGTCCTGGTTGTCGATCTGTCGGACGAAGAAATGGCTATGCTTGCTCTCGTCGAAAATGTCGCGCGAGAGGATTTATCGGACTACGAGATCTCTCGCTCGATTCGCCGAACAGAAAAAGAGTTTCCGAACCGCAAGCGCATGGCCGAAGCGTTGGGTATTTCTCGTTCCGAGCTCTATCGCTATCTCGCGTTTGCTGAACTACCTGACTTCATGATTAGGGACCTCGATGTGCAACCTCGTTTGCTTGGAGCGCATGCGGCACAGAATGTGGTGTCAGCGCTTCGTGAGCAGGATCCGAAAGTGTTTGAACTAGCGAGCGATGTGTGGGCGAAAGTCGTTGCTGGGGATTTGGATCAGACGAAGTTAGCGAAGGCGATCAAGCAAGCGATCGACGACGACGGGAAGCATGCTGCAAACGTGGGAGATCGCAGCATCGACAAGATCTTTGCAGGGGGAAATCAAGCTGGCTCGATCACCAAAGATTCCGTTGGACTCACTGTGAAGATCAGGGCTGGTATGCTCACTGATGAAAAGGAGAAGCAGATTCGTGAACTGATTGCGCAGCTATTTGCTAGCGTCCCGTAGACCCATATTTGCTCAAAAGAGGCCCGACTCGTCGGGCCTTTTTTGTTGGTTTGGCGAACTGTAAGTCGCCCCCTCAGGCTCTGAAAACTTTCCCGTTAAAACGAACGCCCTCGTTAGTCACATCACGTTCTCTGAGCCTTCGGCGTGGGGCAATGTTGAGAGACTTTCAAGCGAGCGCTTCGCTCAACGGTCGGATACCGTCTCGCCATTGCCACTAGTAACATCCGGATTCAGTCAGGTGCTCCCATTTGCATCTCCGTTGGAGATGCGTATGGGACAACAGGCCTTCTCGAATGACGAAAGGCCGTGGCGTAGGCGTGGGCTCCGACGCCTATGAAAGCAAGACGGATGTTTCTTTGTGGAGACATATGGTCGGCCGCTGCGTGGCGACTTGCCTGACCGGCCTCGAGGTGGCGCGAGCTCGCCCTTGACCCGTGTGTCTCCAATGGAGACACACGTTCATCGCGCCGCCATAGATAACTTATAAAACGGTTACCGCTGAAAGCGCCAGCAAACCACGACAACGAGAGCACCCGTTGGCGGCACAAATGCAGCGCGCGCGACTGTAGTGAGCAGGCTCCGCGGGCAAGTGTCTCCAATGGAGACACACCGCCGATGCGCCAGGTATGTGGGGGCACTGCGCGGCCCTCAACGAACGTGGCAGTCGGGAGCGAAATGCGCCGACGACCGGAGTTCGCGCGCCGTCGGCCAGTACGTTTGCTGAGTGGATTCATGAAGCGTGCGAGTGGGCGAGTATTGTCAATGGATGCACTCTGATCATGAGTAATGCGTGCTGTCATAGATAACTGACTGAAACAGTCACCGTCGAAGGCAACAGCCAACCAGAACGACAAGCGCAACCGTGGCGGAAAAAATGAGACGCGCGCCCCACTCGCATGAGCCGTCTTCGGACAAGTGTCTCCATTGGAGACACTTTGGCAAAGCGCAACTCGTGATTGGTACAACGCCGAGCTGCAACGGAGACGCAAATTGCCGGGAGCACTGAGTAATCCACGGCGCGGAGTCCACGTTGGGAGAGCGCGGAGGCTGCCGTGTGCGTTCGTCCAACATCGACCGGATCACATGTGGACGAGCGTCTGCAAGGGGAAACAGCGCATCGCACGACTGCAGAGGGACGTACAGATCGACGTGAATTGACTCCTTTGACTCCTGCGAGTGTTCGCTCGCCGGCGGTTTGCCGCTCACAGCCGCCGGGAAGATCTCTAGGCGCCTGGGCCGAGTCAACTCCTTTCCGCCGACCCTCTAGGGTATGGCAAGCGCCGGATTAGCCGAAAGGCGTCGCATCCATGGTGGACAATAGATCCTACTGCGGCTGGGAATGTGAGTCGAAAGTCTCTCGTGAAGACAACGTGGCTTGGTCTGGCCACTAACGCTCGGCAGCGGCAAAGTGTCTCCGCAGGGTCCGAATCCGGACATTTGACCAGGCTTTCAATTCCGGTTGCGGAAACCCGGGCCTAATCCTGGGTCTCGTTGTAGAAGTTGGGCGATGGACTTGTGGCTTCAAACAATCAAGGTTCGCCCTAGTCCAACGCAGCGCGGAAAGGCCGCTCTGAATAGAGATGCATCGCCAGGCGCGAATCGCCACTATGGCGAAGCAGGGGCAAAACGTCGCCGTATCCGACGGTGGCGGAGCAATGAACTAGCGCCAAATGGCGAGCGCTGACGCACTCTAGTTTGACAACCCTTCGTGCGAGGTTGGCGGACAGTAATACCCCGTGCAACGTGGTGAAAGTCTCCGAAGGAGCTTCTGATGACCAGCGCCGGCGCGCGCATCCTAAATGGCACGTCAGTGCTTCGCCAGCGACCGTCCAGACCACAAGCCAACGTGGATTCTTGCACTTAACTGGACTCTGCGTCCCGTGCCATGTTGTCCGGAGTTTCGTCCATTTGCCCATCGGCACTCGCAAAAGACGCTGCGTCGGTGCACGCAACGACTAGGCTTCGCACCTAGCGTTGTGGCAGTTGCAGAACGTGTGCCCGGTAGCGCCTAGTGCAGTCCACTGCGGAACAATGAGCCTGGAGCAGAGAGGTGGCCTGAGCAACCTCATCGGCTTGCTTGTTGCATCAACGGGCCATCCTTCTTGCGAGTTGTGGCATCCATGCCAGACGAAACCCCTCTGAGAAGCCGCGTGATGACACATTTTCGCAACTAACGATTCTAAATGTCTGATTCCTAGCCTTCAGTATGCGGACAGCTAGCGATGGCGCCCGGTCGGGCTAGCGCATCCACGGAGGGCGGCATCCATTCATTGGATGAACGCATCATCGACGACGCATTGAGATCAGAGTCCGACGAGTCAGTTCGTGAAACATAGTTGAAGAGAAACGCAAAAGGCTGCAAAGCTTATCTAATAAGCGTTACAGACAAAATTGCGAATAATGTTTCACGGTTGTAGGGACACTCGGACAGGGAATAATCCGTTTGAAGCCGAAAGGGGACGAGATGTGACGGTCCCGTGCGTGCTATGTATCAAACGTTACGTAATTTGTATCGTTATTCTGGGTGACTGGGCGCTGAGCCGGCTGGTCGTAGGCGGTACTACTGCGGTCTCTACTGCGCACCTCCATGTGTGACCTCGCCTTGCTGGCGCGGATACAACAAACCCGCAGACGACTCACCGGACTCGACCACTTCGCCATAGACCGATCAGCGAAAGGGAGGGCGGTAGGATGCTACCGAATCGCGGCGATCATCCGGTCGTCGCGCACGATGCATCTCGGCCTCGCCATAGAAGCACGCTATCTTGGATCGCTAAGCGGTCCTGCTGCCGCAATGTCGGCGTCATCGAATGCATTGGAAGGAGCCGGCAGCAAAAATGTGAACGACAAAAGACCAAGCGAAAAGGCGTGTCGATCATGCCGCTGTCGATATTGAACCGACTCCGTTGGCGGCATCACGGACAGCGCGTGCGGAGTCTTTGCAGATGTGCAGCGCATTGCTGGCAATACGTGGAAGCTCCGTGGTACCGATCGTGCATCGTCTCGTCGAGCAACGATGTGCGCAATATGTCCAATGGTAGGCACGGCAGTCGGAGAAGATAGTTGAGATCGAGCGCTCCGCAGATGCATCAATCCTTCGAGTGGATCAGCGTCGGGGCACGTCAGACGCGTCAGCACGTCGCCCGGCAGTGCGTTGCCGCAGGCGGATTCGACAGAATCGAGACGACGGATTCACCTGACCTGATCCAATCGAGTTTGAACCCGACGCTCGGCTGCGTCTCGGGCTACCATTCGTGGAATCTTAGAACAGGGACGTGCACTGCCTCGAGCACTTCGCAGATAGGCTGTTGCAAGCACGCGTCCGGTAGCACGGTGAGGCTGAATCTTGCCTCAATGATGAGGCAACAATTGATGGGCATCGCGAACCGGGTGTTCGCCCGCGTCAAACGCCTCGGAAACGTAAAAGCGTGTGAAGCGTCTGGGAGTGCCCTCCAGGTAAGCAGTCTGGTCGTAATCATTTAGGCCCGCGACGACAACTTGGGCATTCCGGATACCCGATAACGCGAGTTCGATCGTGAAGCGACCGACGATCTGAGTCCTGCGGTCTTCTCCTCGAGCATTCCTTTCTAGTCCGACAAGGAGCGTGAAGAGCTTGATCTGCTGGAGAGCAAGCACGTCGTGGACGTCGCGCGCGCAGCCACTCAGAGCGCGAGGCGATGGGCGATCGCGCACCGAACGCCGATACGAGTTGGGCCAACCGCCCCGGGTTGCCGCTTCCGTACTCGAGAGGCAGATTCGCGAGGGGCCATTCGACGCGCCGCGGTCTGTGCTCGCATGCCGCATGGTTGGTCGTCATCTTTGACGCGCAAGCTTGCACCGCCTGTTTTTGACAGGCGCGGGTTTTACCAATCCGCGATGGGCCGCAAACGCGTCCTGCAATGATTCGGTTGCACAGGCGCTCGACGAGCTCAGGACGTCTCGATCGCCTGCGTAGCAAGACGATAGGTTCCAGTGATGAGTGGGTGCAGCGATGGAGCGACCGGACGTGGCATCTGAAGTGACATGACGCACCTCCCAAGATCAGCGACGAGGTTAAGCGCCCTGAGGTGGACAACGCCCGATCGCTCGCAGAAGGAAATGACCTTCGGGGTTGCTTCGAGACGTAGCCATTCTTCGAGCAACGCAGCCGGTCGAACATGACGCATCGCGCTAAACGCTTCGAACCAATGTGCGTAAGTGGGGCGGTCGAGCGCAATTGGCTTGGCTATGTGGAGGGTATCCGCCGTGCGATCTGACCTCCTAGAAATACAAGTGTCAAGTCCAACAATTGAGATTAGGAGTCTTGAGGGAATGAATAATCTCGGCGCTCCTGCGCGCGCATAGCTCCGGGCCACGTAGCTGCCATCATGCGCCAATGACGTGCAGGCGAGGCCGGTAATCCGTCGCCACGCGTTTTTTGACATTACGTGCGCCAACTGTCAAACCGCCCTCAGCTGTCACGCACGTCCGTCGCCCCGGCAGGATTTGCGACTAACGGTCCGCCGCAAATCTCTCCAATCACGGGCAAGGCCCGCAGAGCCCCTGTCTCCAAACGGGGCGAGCAGCGCCCGTCTCGGTCTCCGAAAAGCTTCGCGTGCCTTGCGGGTCGATGAGCACGACGCGGCTGTATCTGGATGTTTTACCCCTGAAGCCTCCGCAAGAGGGCTAGTCGACGAACGATGTCAGCCACGCCGAAAACAAATAATGTCGACGGTTGATCGCTCTGATATGCGCGGTTTGGATACCGCATAACAGGGGCTCCACGTTCTCGATGCGCGGATATCACCCATGCAAGAGCAACGATTGCACGGGACACATCAGAGAGCCGACTTTCCAACGGCGAAAGCCGGCTGAACGGCGCGTGCCTACCAAACAACAAACTTTTGACTATAGAAAGCGATGGCGAACACGGCAAATGACCGATTCGACAATGCAACCCACGCGTACGCTGAAGAGCGTCCGTCAATTGCTTCGTTGCATGCGTAGCAGCGCCGATGGTTTGATGTTCTCCATCCTTGACCACGGAGAACGCAATGAGCACGGTACTGGATCAGCCCCAATCACACGCCGTCGATCACCAGGAACTGCGCGTACGTCGCTACAAGCCGTTGATCGGCGCGGTGATCGAAAACGTCGATTTATCGAAGCCGTTGAGCGAAGCCAACCGGCAGACGCTGCGCCAGGCGCTCGTCGATCACGGCGTGGTCTTCTTTCGCGAGCAGACCCTCACGCCCGAGCAGCACGTCGCGCTCGCGCGCATTTTTGGCAATCCCATCCGCAAGAACGTCTATTTGCCTGCTGTGGCGGGCTTTCCCGAGATCGAAGTCATCGCGCACAGCGACAAGACGCGTTCGGGCGGCACGGACAACTGGCACGTCGACGTGTCCTGGCAGCATCAGCCGCCCAAAGCCACTGTCCTGCACGCGCAGGAGATTCCCGAAGGGGGCGGCGGCGACACGATCTGGTCCTCGTCGGTGGCGGTCTACGACTTGCTGGATGCCGATCTGGCCCGCTACTTCGAGAAGCTGACCGCGGTGAACACCTTCATCGCCTCGCCGAAGAAGGAGGCGCTGGCTGAACTGCTAAGCGGTTACGACATTCCCGAAGGTACCGAGGAAAACAGTGTGGAAGCGGGTCTTGCACGCGTGCGCGACGCCGCCCAGAAGTACCCGCCCATCGAAGTGCCCGTGATCAAGACGCACCCTGAAAACGGCCGCAAGCTCGTGTTCGTCAACGAAGGCCATACGAGCCATTTGCTCGGCATTTCCAAAACCGCGAGCCAGAACCTGCTCAACTATCTGTACGACCTCGTCAAGACGCCCGAAGTGCAGGCGCGTTTCGAATGGCGTCAGGGCGATGTCGCGATCTGGGACAACCGTCAGGTCCAGCATTACGCGGCACGCGACTATGGGTCCGCGCGGCGGCGTATTCATCGTGTCACGCTCGAGCACGACGGCGTCTTCTAAAGCGGACATACTGGCTCTAATACGGAACCCCACATGAAACGCGGTCTCTTTTCGAATTCAAGACGTTTCGTCATCCTTCATATTGCGGCAGTGTTCGCTGCAGCCGCGTCGATGCCTTCGCTCGCGCAGACGCCTGAGAAGCAGGAGCTGCGCTATCAGGGCTGGGCGAGCAAGGTGCTGTATCCCGAGCTTGCCGAAGACCTCGGCTATCTCGCGCCGCTCAAGCTCAAATGGGTGGGTAATACGACGAGTGGGCCGCAGGACATTCAGGCGGCTGTGACAGGCGATGTCGATTTCGGCGGCGCGTTCAACGGCTCGATCGTCAAGCTTGTGGCCGCGCATGCGCCCGTGAAAGCGGTGATTTCCTATGTCGGTACCGACAAAGAGACCAACGGAGGACTGTTCGTGCGCGACGACAGCCCGATCAAGGGGCCGCGTGATCTGATCGGGCGGCGTGTAGGTGTGAACACGCCCGGCGCGTATGAGCAGTACGTCGTGACCGCATGGCTGCAGAAGGCCGGCGTTTCGCCGGCCGACATCGACAAGGTGGTGTTCGTCGCGGCGCCGCCCGTGAATCTCGCGCAATTGCTCAAGCAAAAGCAGCTCGACGCCGTGTTTCTGGAAGATATCGTGAAGGACAAGCAACTCGCGCAAGGCGGGGCGCGGCTCCTCACGACCGATTACCAGTTGTTCGGTTCGTTCGGCTACGCGAGCTATCTGTTCACGGATCGCTTCATCGCGCAGAACCCCAATACAGTGCGCAAATTCGTCGAAGGCACAGCGCGCGCGATCGAATGGACGCGCACTACGCCGCGGGCGGAAGTCGTGGCGCGGCTGCACAAGATCATCGAGGCGCGACATCGCAATGAGGACGCCACGATCGTCGGCTACTGGAAATCACCGGGAGTGGGCGGCAAGGGCGGCTTGATCGCCACCGACGACTTCACGACCTATATCGACTGGTACGTGAATAACGGCGTGCTCAAGGCGGGACAGGTGAAGCCGGGCGATGTCTATTCGAATCAGTTCAATCCGTTCAACCAGAAAGTCGCGAGCCAGTGAAGCGGCGTCATCACGCGAGGACAGCGCAATGAGTGCATCGATCAGTGTGCGCAACGTGGTCAAAGGGTTTCATCTGAACAGGCGGGGGTATTTCGTCGTGCTCGAAGACGTTTCTTTCGAGGTGGCGGCCGGTGAGTTCGTCGCGCTGGTGGGGCCGAGCGGCTGTGGCAAGACCACGTTGCTCGACCTGATCGGCGGACTCACTCAGGCCGATCGCGGCAAGATACTGATAGGCGGGCGCGAAATAGACGGGCCCGGACTCGATCGCGGCATCGTATTTCAGCAATACGCGCTCTTTCCGTGGAAAACGGCGCTCGGCAATATCGAATTCGGGCTCGAAGCGAAAGGGATCGCGAGGCGCGAGCGCAGCGAGCGCGCGCGTCACTTTCTCGATCTCGTCGGTCTCGGTGCGTTCGCCGATCGCTACCCGCATGAACTTTCGGGCGGCATGAAGCAGCGCGTGGCGATTGCACGCGCGCTGTCCTGGGAGCCTGACGTGTTGCTGATGGACGAACCCTTCGCAGCACTCGACGCGCAAACACGTGAAAGCTTGCAAGACGAGTTGTTGCGCATCTGGCAGCGCACGGGCACGACGGTCGTGTTCATCACGCACTCGATCGACGAAGCCATTTACCTGGGACAGCGCGTGCTGGTGATGGCCGCCGGACCCGGCCGCGTCACGCACACGCTGCCAGTGCATGTGCCGCGCGGCGACCTCTCGGACGACATACGCTCGACACCGGAATTCGTGCGCCTGCGCCATGAAATCTGGCAACTGATTCGTCAACGTCGGGGCAACGCGCATTTGCAGGTCGCGCAGGCGGCATGAGGAGAATGGCGATGAGTACGTTATCTGTGGAATCGAAGCGCGGTCTTTCCGTTGCGTCGTTTGCGGCGGCGGCCTGGCGCGCGGCGCGTGGCAGCATTGTTGTGATTGCGTTTCTCGCGCTCTGGGAAGTGTTGCCGCGCGCGGGCTGGGTCGACGTCACGTTCCTGCCGCCATTCTCTGCCGTGCTGCACGCATTGTTCGAGATGAGCGTATCGGGCGAACTCGGTGCGAATTTGCTTGCGAGCGCGGCACGCGCAGCGAGTGGGTTTGCAATCGCCGTGGCGATAGGCGTGCCGCTGGGTCTTTTTATCGGCTGGTATCGCACGCTCGCGGATCTGCTCAATCCATTGCTGGAGATCTTTCGTAATACGGCGCCGCTCGCGTTGCTGCCCGTATTCGTGCTCGTGCTTGGCATGGGCGAAACGTCGAAAATCTCGATGGTCGTGTATTCGTGCCTGTGGCCCGTCGTGCTCAATACGGTGAGTGGCGTGCGCAACGTCGATCCGCTGCTGGTTCGGTCTGCGCGTTCGATGGGCCTGGGCCCGTTACGCCTGTTCGTGAAGGTCGTGTTGCCGGCTTCAGTGCCAGCCGTGTTCACGGGTATCCGCGTGGCGGGCGCCTACTCGATCCTCGTGCTGATCGCCGCGGAAATGGTGGGCGCGAAGGCGGGCCTGGGCTATCTCGTGAATTACTCGCAATACACGTTCGAAATTCCGAAAATGTACGCGGGCATCGTTACGCTGGCCATTCTCGGGCTTGCGTTCAATCACGCCGTGGTGTTCGTCGAACGGCGTCTTACCGCATGGCAAGGCAATCGTTGAGGAATACGATATGAATACCCAGAGAGCGGGCGTAACGGCATCGTCCGCGCAGGCGTGGCACGACGCTGACGTCCTCGTGATCGGCGGCGGCCCGGCGGGTGCGTGGGCGGCGATTGGCGCGTCGGCGCGCGGCGCGAAGGTCGTGCTCGTCGACAAGGGCTTTTGCGGCACTTCGGGCGCCACGGCGCCATCGGGAACCGGCGTCTGGCACGTCGCGCCGGAAAAAGGCGCGCGCGAACTCGCGAAGGCGAGCCGCTTCAAGCTGGGTGGCGAACTCGCCGAGCACGCGTGGATGGACCGCGTGCTCGAACAGACGTGGACCAACTGCGAGCAACTCGCACAATGGGGCTATCCCTTTCCGCTCGACGACACGCGGCTGGAGCGCCGTACTTCCTTGCAGGGTCCCGAATATATGCGCCTGCTGCGCAAGCAGGTGAAAGCGAGCGGGGCGCGCGTTCTCGACCATAGTCCCGCGCTCGAATTGCTGATCGACGCGCGCGGCGTGGTGGCGGGCGCGAAGGGCGTGCATCGTCAGTCGGATGAAACGTGGATCGTAAAGGCAGGCAGCGTGATCATCGCCACGGGCGGCTGCGCGTTCCTGAGCAACGCGCTCGGCTGCAATGTATTGACCGGCGACGGGCAATTGATGGCGGCGGAAACCGGCGCGGCGCTTTCGGGCATGGAATTCTCGAATGCTTATGGTTTGGGGCCTGCGTTCGGATCGGTGACGAAATCGTTGTTCTATACATGGGCGACGTTTTACGACGAAGCGGGCAGCGTGATCGAAGGCGCGGGCTCGTCACACGGCCGCGGCGTGATTGCGAAGACACTGGAAACACAGCCTGTTTACGCTTGCCTTGACCGAGCCGATGAAGACATTCGCGCCTGGATGCGCCGCGCCCAGCCCAACTTCTTCCTGCCGTTCGACCGGCGTGGCATCGATCCCTTCACGCAACATTTTCCGGTGACCTTGCGGCTCGAAGGCACGGTGCGCGGCACGGGCGGCCTGCATCTCGTGGACGAAACGTGCGCCACGTCCGTTGAAGGGCTCTACGCGGCAGGCGACGCGGCAACGCGCGAACTGATCTGCGGCGGCTTTACCGGCGGCGGCAGTCATAACGCGGCGTGGGCGATGTCTTCGGGATTCTGGGCAGGCGCCGGCGCTGCCGACTACGCGCGCGGGCAACGTTCGGCGCGCGCCTCACGTCGGCTCTATCAAGCCGGCACCGTCGCCTTGCGCGATGGCGCGAGCCCGGTAACGTTCGATAGCGACGCCGTGATTCGCGCCGTGCAGCAAGAGGTATTTCCAACGCAACGCAACTGGACGCGCCGCGCCGATCTGCTCGAAGACTCGCTCACGCGCCTCGACGCGCTGTGGCGCCATGTGAGCGGCGCCCGCGCGGCGCCCGGCGCGCGCGAGGCCGTGCGCTCGCGCGAGGCGGCTGCGATGCTCGCGAATTCGCGCTGGATGTATCGCAGTGCGTTGCAGCGCAAAGAAACGCGCGGTATGCATCGGCGGCGCGAATTTACGGGCGCCGATCCCGCGCAGCGTCATCGTCTGTTGAGCGGCGGGCTCGACGAGGTGTGGGTCGAACGCTTATACGGGCAAGCCGACGTCGGAGTGGCCGCATGATCGAGATTGTCGATACGTCGCTTTGCACGGGCTGCAATATCTGCGTGCGCGCGTGCCCCACCAATGTATTCGATGCGTTGCCGGATGGCGCGCCACGTATCGCGCGGCAGCAGGATTGCCAAACCTGCTTCATGTGCGAACTCTATTGCCCTGAGGACGCACTCTTCGTTGCGCCGGAGCCCGCGCCTTGCCCGGAACTCAGCGTAGATCGTGCGCTGGTGGGGAGCTATCGCCGCGCGGTGGGCTGGGGCCGGGATCGGCAGCCCACGGCGGCCGACGATGCGAGTTACGAACTGCTGATGCGCGCGCATTGAGCGCATGGATGGGCAGGAGAGGCAGACCACGAGACCGCAGGTGTGCGGTCTCTCGAAGCGGCGAATAGAGGCGTGCTTTCCCAGGCAAACTAACCTGTGGGTTGCCTATGAACGGCCCCTAAGAGCGCGTCCACCGGCGAGCGCATCGTCGCTCGCGGGCCAGAACAGCAGCGCGCGCAATTCGATGCTACGTCGTGCAGGCGCGTCAGTAGGACTTGTGGGATCTTCGAACGCGGTGTGAGCGGTGAGCCGCGCTGTGCCATCCTCCCGCGAATCGTAAATCTTCAGCAGCAGGACTTCGTCGGGACGCAGGCGGGGAAAGTAGAACCAGCTGTGCTGTGGATTCGCGAGAAACGAGTAGGTTTCGCCAGTCTTGTCGCGGTAGACGAGATCGCTCGGCACGAGATCGTCGGCGGCAATCGAACGCGCGTCGCAGAGCGCGAGCGGCAGTTGCTCCACCACGCCAAGCGGCCGCCACAGATTGACGATCGCAAAGCGATGCTGGAGACGTTGTTGCGCCTCTTCGGCGTCGAGATGGTCGCGCACGCGGCGCGGTCCGGAAACGAAAGTCTGATCGTTGTGCACGCGCCGCACGGGTTCGCGAAGCGCCGCATTCGCGCGTGAACCGTTTGCGCTGTCACGAATCGTGTGGTCGAAGATGACGACCTTCTCCGCCCTCGTCATATCGCGCAGTAATGCCTCGGATTCGGGCCGATAAACGAGCCGTATCAGGCTGTCATCGCTGAAGTCGCTCACTGCGCTGCGATGCGAAACGAGCTGGAAGCCGTTGCGGTCGAGCGAGATTTCGCCAGCCTCTGCAAGTGGGCGAGCATTGCGGATCGTTACGCGCCGCGGATCGAGCACGCCCGAATTCCATGGCTTACCCGCAGGCGGTTCGAACGTGTAGCTGACGGGTCGGGTGATGCCTCGTGCGAGATAGTTGAGTTCCGCCTCGACGGCAGACGTTCGCGCGGGAGGGGGAGGCGCCGCTAGCACTGTGCTCACAGGTTATCCGGATCAAAACGTTTCGCGCCATGGGCGCAGGTCCAGTTCCTGTGTCCAGGCACTGCGGGCCTGGCGGTGCAACTGCCAGTAGCTTTCGGCGATCGCCTCGGGTTGCAGCAGGCCGTCCGCGCCGGCGTCCTGAACGCGTTGCGGCGACGCGCTGCGCAGCCGCTCGCCGTCGATGCCGCCATCTATGACGACGTGCGCGACATGCACCCCGCGTGGTCCAAACTCGCGCGCGAGACTTTGCGCTAGCGAGCGCAACCCGGCCTTTGCGGCGGCGAACGCGGCGAACGGCGGTCGGCCTCGCAAGGAGGCGGTCGCGCCGGTGAAGATGAGGCTGCCGGCACCTGCTGGATTTGTCGTTGCGTCGGGCGCTTCCAGCAAATGGGGCAAAGCGGTGCGACCGAACAGGAAGGCGCCGAGCACGTTCGTGCGCCAGGCGGACTCGAACTGCTCGGCGGTCAATTCGAGCGTCGGGGCGCGCACGGCGTTGCCCGCATTGAAAATCGCGCTGCGCAATGTGCCGTGATTCCGCAATTGGTGGGCGATGCGAGCGAGATCCTCTTCGTTCGTCACGTCGCCAGCGGCGGCGTGGACGCGACCGCCTTGCTCGCGTATTTCCTGCGCGACCACGTCGACACGCTGCGCAGTGCGTCCGGTCAGGACAACGGTATAACCCTCGCGCGCGAAGCGGCGTCCAAGCGCTGCGCCAAGGCCGGCGCTGGCGCCTACCCCGGCAATCCATGCGATCGGTGTGGGAATGGAAGAAGAAAGTTCACTCATGATGCTTCCACGCTAGTTGCCGCGCGCGCTTTTAGAAAAGAATGAAACGTCATATGGTTATTCGTACGGCATCGCGATGAGGCGTCGGTCGCGCAGCAAGCATCGCTGTTCGCTGCCGGAGGATAACGTTTTAAATGAGGAATCCTGTGAAATAAGCGGCGTATCCCGACTCCCGATCGAGTCGAAACGCGCTTGCGTTTTCGCGCGCGAAGTTATGTCGCTTCGCGTGCGAAAGCAAATCTCTTTTTCTCAGTTCGCGTTCGACGTTGTGGACCGTACTATCGCCAGCGACACAACAAGGAAAACGGGGAATGCTTGTGCTACGGAACAGCTTGAAGTCGTGGATCGCAAAAGTGGGCATGGCGACGTTCGCGATGGTGTGGGGCAGCGCGACGATGGCCGAGCCCAATCATGGAGGCACGCTCACCTGGATCGTCACGCCCGAACCCGCATCGATCGTACCCTTGACGACCACCGCGGGCGGCAATGCGGAGATCGGGCCGAAAGTCGTCGAAGGACTGCTGACCTACGACAAGGATCTCAACCCTCAGCCGCTGCTGGCAACGGCGTGGTCGGTCAGCAGCGACGGGCTTCAATACCGGTTCACGCTGCGCCACGGCGTGCGCTGGCACGACGGCCAGCCGTTCACGTCCGCCGACGTTGCGTTCTCTATCCTGACGCTCAAGCTGGTGCATCCGCGCGGGCGCAGCACGTTCGCAAATGTGGTCGATGTCAAGACGCCGGATCCCTACACGGTGATCATCGAGTTGTCGAAGCCCGCGCCGTTTCTGCTGACAGCGCTCTCGGGTTCGGAGTCGCCGATCATCCCGAAGCACATCTACGAGGGGACGGACATTCTGTCGAACCCGCACAATAGCGCGCCCGTCGGCACGGGGCCGTTCGTATTCAAGGAATTCGTGCCAGGCGATCACATTCTTCTGATTCGTAATCCTGACTACTGGGACAAACCGAAGCCGTACGTCGACAGGATCGTCATCCGCTTTATTCCCGATGCCGCTGCGCGAGCAGCAGCGCTCGAATCGGGCGCCGCCAATCTCGGCGATCAGGCGATACCGCTCGCAGACGTCAAGCGCTTCGGCACGCTACCGAATTTTCATGTCGATACGACCAACTGGCCCTACGTCAGCAACCACCAGCAACTGATCTTCAACCTCGACACGCCGGTCCTCAAGGACAAGGCGGTGCGCAAGGCGATTTCACAGGCCGTCGACGTGAACGCGTTGAACCGCGTGGTCTGGTATGGCTACGGCGTGGTCTCCGCAGCAGCGATCGGCGCGGCGAACACCAGGTTTCACGACGCCGGTATCCACTACTTTCCGTACGATGTCGCGCAGGCCAACACCGCGCTGGATGCCGCGGGCCTGAAGCGGGGCCCGGATGGCAAGCGATTTTCGCTGCGCTTGCTCTACAACCCGTTCCAGGACCCGCGTGCCGCCGATTTCGTGCGTCAGTCGCTTGCGCGAATTGGTATTGACGCCCAGATTCAAAGCTATGACTTCGCCACCTACGTGAAGAAGGCCTATACCGACCGGGCATTCGACATCACGCTCGAAGCGCTCTCGAACACCTTCGACCCAACTGTTGGCGTACAGCGTGTTTTCTGGTCGAAGAACTTCAAAATCGGCTTGCCGTTCTCGAACGCGGCTCACTACGCGAATCCTGAGGTCGACCAACTGCTCGAGGCTGCGTCGGTCGAAACCGATCCGGAAAAGCGCCGCCATTTGTTCATCCGCTTTCAGCAAATCGTGCACGACGACATTCCGTCGATCGAGTTTGGCGCGAATCCGAATATCACGATTGTTTCTGCCAAGGTGAAGAATTACGCGCCCACCGGCGAAGGACTGCGTGGCAATTTCTCAGACCTTTACATCGTTCCCTGATTCCAGGGCGCAAGCCGCCTCTTCTGCAATTGCTTTCGAACTGGCGCAATTGCATCTGACGCGTCTGCGAATTTGGATAGCATTTTTAGTTGGTTGGAAGCGTGCCGCCTTGCCCGCATAGTGGAATCCAGATGGCTAAAGGCGGCAGCCCGTAAAAGATTCCGATGAGTGCCGCCAACATGACATGGAGGCACTGATGACAGTGGAACTGCAGGAAAAGCCGCTGCACGCGGATCTCGAAGCGGCGCGCGCCAACGCGCAGGCAAGCGGTCTTCCGTACGCGGGAAGCGTGACGCCGCAGCAGGCGTGGGCGCTCCATCAGGCGGGCGAAGCGGTGCTCGTGGATGTGCGTACTGGCGAGGAACGCAAGTTCGTCGGCCACGTGCCTGACAGCTTGCATGTCGCGTGGGCGACCGGAACGAGCCTCACACGCAATCCGCGCTTCGTGCGTGAACTGGAGGCGAAGACGGGCAAGGGCGCGGCGGTCGTGCTGCTGTGCCGCAGCGGCAACCGCTCTGCGGAGGCTGCTCAGGCGGCCGCCAAGGCGGGCTTTGCACACGTGTTCAACGTCACCGAAGGCTTCGAAGGCGAGCGGGACGAGGCGGGGCATCGCGGCTCGAGCAACGGCTGGCGTTTTCATGGCCTGCCATGGGTGCAGGACTAGAAGGGGCGGTGTACGCCGGATCAATCAAACGGAAAGCGAAGCGAGAACTGGCGTGACAATATTTCATGTGGCTGAGATCGTCGACGCGCTTCAAGGCGTGCGGCAACAATGGCGCGAATTGCAGCGGCGTGCGCTGGAGCCGGGTGGGCGCGACCTGCCTGCGCGTGAAGCGCTGGCTGAGGTCATCGAAACGCTCAAGGGCGTGCTCTTTCCCATGCGGCTCGGGCCGCCGGATCTGCGCCAGGAGAGCGAAAACTTCTACGTCGGACACGCGCTCGACGCCGCATTGCACGCCCTGCTCGCGCAGGCGCGGCTCGAACTGCGCTACAAGGCGCGTCACGCAGAGGCCGACCCTGGCGAGATCGATGCGCGCGCACTGGAGGCCGTGCGCGCGTTCGCTCAGCGCTTGCCCGCCATCCGCGCCCTGCTCGACACTGACGTGCTTGCCGCATTCAACGGTGACCCCGCAGCGGGCAGCGTGGACGAGGTGCTGCTTTGCTACCCCGGCGTGCTCGCCGTTACGCATCACCGTCTTGCGCACGAGCTGTACCAGCTCGGGCTGCCGCTGCTCGCACGCATTATTTCGGAACTGGCGCACGCGGCCACGGGCATCGACATTCATCCGGGCGCGCAGATCGGCAGCGCATTCTTCATCGATCATGGCACGGGCGTCGTGATCGGGGAAACTGCGGTCATCGGTGAGCGCGTGCGCGTGTATCAGGCTGTGACGCTCGGCGCGAAGCGGTTTCCGCGCGACGCGGCGGGCAATCTCGAGAAGGGCCACGCGCGACATCCCATCGTCGAACACGATGTGGTGATCTACGCGGGCGCCACGATTCTCGGGCGCGTCACGCTCGGCCGCGGCGCGGTCATCGGCGGCAACGTCTGGCTGACCGAGAGCGTGCCGCCCGGCGCTCACGTCACCCAGGCGATTTCGCGCCACGAAACGCGCGCGCCGTCTGCGAGCGGCCCTGTCGAGGCTGGCGCTCCCGCATCGTTGGCGATAGCCGCGGGCGCACCGCGATGAGCGCCATCGTTCACGACTTCGGGGCAACTGTGCGCCGTTTGCGCGAGGCGCACGCATGGTCGCAGGAGCGCCTCGCCGAGCATGCCGGACTGAACCGCACCTATGTCGGCGAGATCGAGCGTGGCACGGCCATCGCCTCGATCGTCACAGTGGAGAAGCTCGCGCACGCGCTGGGTGTGAGCATCGGCGAACTGCTTGTCGGCGGGGTGGTTGGCATGGCGAACGCCGTCGGCTTGCCTGCCCGCCCGCTCAGTCAGTAAGCGCGCTTTTCCATACGTTTGTTTATGTTGCGCACGAGATTGCATCTCTCGTTGTCTCTTGACGCCTATAGCCGGTTGAACCGCGCATAAGGGCTTCCCATAATCTGCTGTCTTCATAAGCAATGCAGTTTTTGTCATAAGTAACCGGAGCCCTCCTACATGTCCACGACTCTAAGCGGCCAGAATGCGCTCGGCGATAACGCCGCGCGGCAACTGGCGAATGCCACCAAGACCGTCCCGCAGCTTTCCACGATCACGCCGCGCTGGCTCACGCACCTGCTGCAATGGGTGCCGGTCGAAGCGGGCATCTATCGTCTAAATCGCGTTAAGGACCCCGAAGCAGTGCGCGCCACCTGCACGGCGCGCGAAGACGAGGGCACGCTGCCCACGACGTTCGTGCCGTACGAAGAGCAGCCGCGCGAGTATTTCCTCAACGCGGTGAGCACGGTGCTCGACGTTCACACGCGTATTTCCGATCTCTACAGCAGTCCGCATGACCAGATCAAGGAGCAGCTGCGACTCACGATCGAGACGATCAAGGAGCTGCAGGAAAGCCAGCTCATCAACAATCCCGACTATGGCCTGCTGGCTAACGTCGAGGAAGAGCAACGCATCTTCCCGCTCACTGGCGCGCCCACGCCCGACGATCTCGACGAACTGCTCACGAAGGTCTGGAAAGAGCCCGCATTCTTCCTGACGCATCCGCTCGCGATTGCCGCGTTTGGCCGCGAATGCACGCGACGCGGCGTGCCGCCGCCGACGGTCAGCCTGTTCGGTTCGCAGTTCATCACGTGGCGCGGCATTCCGCTGATTCCGTCCGACAAGGTGCCGGTCGCCGACGGCAAGACCAAGATCTTGCTGCTGCGCGTGGGCGACAAGCGTCAGGGTGTGGTGGGCCTGTATCAGCCCGGTGTCGCGGGCGAGCAGGGGCCGGGCCTCTCGGTGCGCTTCATGGGGATCAACAACCAGGCGATCGCGTCGTATCTGATCTCGCTGTATTGCTCGCTCGCAGTCCATTCGCCGGATGCGCTGGCTGTCCTCGATGACGTGGAGATCGGCAAGTACCATGACTACCCTGACACCTACCGTTAATCCTGCGCCGCTGCCGGGCGGACTGCCGGACCCGGCGACGCTTGCGCGGCTCGCCAACGAGTTCTTCAGTACGTTGCCGGGCAGCGCTGGCGCGCCTGGCGTGGCGGCTGGCAGTGGCGCAGTGGGCGGCGTGCCGTCCGCGTTGCCGGCGGCCGCGCCGATCCTCGCCTCGCTCAGCAATCCGGCGCCGGCTGGCTCGCCGCTCGCGGGGCCCGGCGGCACGGGCACTGGCGTGCCGGGCCTGGAACTGCCGCAAGGCAAGGCGCCGGGCGCGAACCTCGCGCCTTCCGCGCCGACGCATGTGCTCGCGCTCGGCAACCGCGCGCCCGCGCTCGCGCCGCATGCGGCCGCCGCGAACGGCCTGCCGGACAACGCTGTAGCGATCGCACCTGCGCTGGAGCCGCGCGTGGGCGGTGCGCTGCTCGGCGTGCCGCAGGCGTATGGGGCTGCCGAACCGGTGCCCGCCGAGGCCAAAGCCGGGTCCGGCTCGCCGTTCTACTTCACGGGTTCAGATGGCCACGGCTGGCAGCGCGAGGCGCAGGAGATCGTGGTGCCCGCGCAAGGTCGCGCCGCACCGGAGACATTCGGACTGCCAGGCGATGACGCGTTGCGTGGACTGCTCACGCTCAATCGCCCGGAATACGGCGCGCACGATGGCGCTACCCGCTATTTTCTGGCGGAACGCGAAAACGCCGCTCCGCAGGCAGATGTGCTGCGCGGCGCACACCCGCCTTTCGACGTCAACGCGGTGCGCCGCGACTTTCCGATCCTGCAGGAGCGTGTGAACGGCAAGCAGCTGGTGTGGTTCGACAACGCCGCCACGACGCACAAGCCGCAGGCTGTGATCGACCGGCTCGCGTACTTTTACGCGCACGAGAACTCGAACATCCACCGTGCCGCGCACGCACTTGCCGCGCGCGCAACCGACGCCTACGAGCATGCACGCAAGACGGTGCAGCGCTTCATCGGCGCTTCGGAACCCGAGGAGATCGTGTTCGTGCGCGGCACGACGGAAGCGATCAACCTGATCGCGAAGTCGTGGGGTGTGCAGAACGTCGGCGAAGGCGACGAGATCATCGTCTCGCATCTCGAGCACCACGCGAACATCGTGCCGTGGCAGCAACTCGCGGCGCTCAAGGGCGCGAAGCTGCGCGTGATTCCCGTCGACGACTCGGGCCAGGTGCTGCTCGACGAGTATCGCAAGCTGCTCAACGACCGCACGAAGATCGTTTCGGTGACGCAAGTATCGAACGCGCTCGGCACCGTGGTGCCGGTGAAGGAGATCGTGGACCTCGCGCATCGCGCGGGCGCGCGAGCGCTCGTCGACGGCGCGCAGTCGATCTCGCACATGCGCGTGGATGTGCAGGCGCTCGATGCCGACTTCTTCGTGTTCTCGGGCCACAAGATCTACGGGCCGACCGGTATCGGCGTCGTGTACGGCAAGCGCGAGGTGCTCGAATCGATGCCGCCGTGGCAAGGCGGCGGCAACATGATCCAGGACGTCACGTTCGAGAAAACCGTGTTCCACGGCGCGCCTGCGCGTTTCGAGGCCGGCACCGGCAATATCGCCGATGCCGTGGGCCTGGGTGCGGCGCTCGACTACGTGAGCCGTATCGGCATCGAGAATATTGCGCGCTACGAACACAATTTGCTTGCGTATGCAACGAGCGCGCTTGCGCCAGTGCCGGGTGTGCGCCTCGTTGGTACGGCGCGTGACAAGGCGAGCGTGCTCTCGTTCGTGCTGAAGGGCTACACGACCGAGGAAGTCGGGCAGGCATTGAGCCGCGAAGGCATCGCTGTGCGCGCCGGGCATCACTGCGCCCAGCCGATCCTGCGGCGCTTCGGCCTCGAAGCGACCGTGCGGCCTTCGCTTGCGTTCTACAACACCTGCGCGGAAGTCGATGCGCTGGTGTCCGTCGTACGCGGACTGGCGCCGCGCCAGTAACGCCATCGCGGGGCCCACGTGCCCCGCTTTTTTCTCTTTCGCGCGGGTCGCCCTGTGGCCCGCGCGCTCCTCCCTTCCATCGCCGCGCCCGCAATCCGCGAGCCGCGCAATCACCATATTCATAGCCACGCCCGCGAGATAACCATCTGCCAATTCGTTATTGGAGCGTCTCACGCAGGCTTCCTATACTCGGTTTTCCATCAGCACTCATCTGAAGCGAGTGCCAATGACTCTGCCAATAAACCGAGGAAAGCCGCCCATGAGCCTGCGCCCCTTGCACGATCGCGTGATCGTCAAACGACTCGACCAGGAAACCCGCACCGCGTCGGGCATCGTCATTCCCGATAGCGCCGCCGAAAAACCCGATCAGGGTGAAGTGCTCGCGGTAGGTCCGGGCCGCCGCGATAACGACGGCCGCCGCATCGCGCCGGACCTGAACGTGGGCGACCGCGTGCTGTTCGGCAAGTACGCCGGGCAAACCGTGAAAGTCGATGGCAACGAACTCCTCGTACTGCGCGAAGAAGACATCGTCGCGGTCGTGAATCAATAACCGCGAACCTGAGAGAAACGTCACCATGGCAACCAAAGATATCGTATTCGGCGACATCGCCCGCACCAAACTCATTGAAGGCGTGAACCTGCTTGCCGACGCCGTGAAGGTCACGCTCGGCCCGAAAGGCCGCAACGTCGTGCTCGAACGCAGCTTCGGCGCGCCCGTGGTGACCAAGGACGGCGTGTCGGTGGCGAAGGAAATCGAGCTGGCCGACAAGCTGCAGAACATCGGCGCGCAGATCGTCAAGGAAGTCGCCTCGAAAACCAGCGACGCTGCCGGCGACGGCACCACCACCGCCACCGTGCTGGCGCAAGCCATCGTGCGCGAGGGGCAGAAATATGTGGCCGCGGGTCTCAATCCGCTCGACCTGAAGCGCGGCATCGACAAGGCCGTGCTGGCGGCCGTCGAAGAATTGAAGAAGATCAGCAAGCCCACGACCACGAGCAAGGAGATCGCACAGGTCGCAACGATCTCGGCCAACGGCGAGGAATCGATCGGCCAGCGCATTGCCGAGGCGATCGACCGCGTGGGCAAGGAAGGCGTGATCACGGTGGAAGACGGCAAGTCGCTCGCCGACGAACTCGATGTCGTGGAGGGCCTGCAATTCGATCGCGGCTATCTCTCGCCGTACTTCATCAACAATCCCGACAAGCAAGTCGCGGAACTCGAAAACCCGTTCATTCTGCTGCACGACAAGAAGATCTCGAACATTCGCGACCTGCTGCCCGTGCTCGAACAGGTGGCGAAAGCGGGACGGCCGCTTCTGCTGATTGCCGAAGACATCGAGGGCGAAGCGCTTGCCACGCTCGTCGTCAACAACATTCGCGGCGTGCTCAAGACCGTCGCCGTGAAGGCGCCGGGCTTCGGCGACCGCCGCAAGGCACTGCTCGAAGATATCGCGATTCTCACGGGCGGCCAGGTGCTCGCCGAGGAAACGGGCCTCACGCTCGAAAAAGCCACGCTGCAGGAACTGGGGCAGGCCAAGCGCATCGAGGTGGGCAAGGAGAATACGACTGTCATCGACGGCGCGGGCGAAGCGGCCACCATCGAAGCGCGCGTGAAGCAGATTCGCGTGCAGATCGAGGAGGCGAGCTCCGACTACGATCGCGAGAAGCTCCAGGAGCGCGTGGCGAAGCTCGCGGGCGGCGTGGCGGTGATCAAGGTGGGCGGCGCGACTGAAATCGAAGTGAAGGAAAAGAAAGACCGTGTGGACGACGCATTGCACGCCACGCGCGCGGCCGTGGAAGAGGGCATTGTGCCGGGGGGAGGCGTCGCGCTGATCCGCGTGCGCCAGGCGATTCTCGACGTCAAGGGCAACAACGCCGATCAGACCGCAGGCGTGAAGATCGTGCTGCGTGCGCTGGAAGAACCGCTGCGCCAGATCGTCACGAATGCCGGTGAAGAGGCGAGTGTCGTGGCAGCGCGTGTGGCGGAAGGCTCCGGCAACTTCGGTTACGACGCGGCGACGGGCGAATACGGCGACCTCGTCGAGAAGGGCGTGCTCGACCCGACCAAGGTGACGCGCACGGCGCTGCAGAACGCGGCTTCGGTGGCGGGCCTGCTGCTCACGACCGACGCGACCGTGCACGAAGCGCCCAAAGCGGCGGCTGCGGCAGCGCCGGCAGGCGGCCCCGGTGGCGCGGACCTGGGCTTCTGAAGCGTCCCGTATAAGCCATGCGGCCGGACTGCCGTGCATTGCGGCGGTACGGCGCAATTTCCACCTGCTCAATATCGACTATGACGACACTCAACGAGTATCTGGCGCAAAAGCGCACGGCATGGCTCGCCAAAAAAGAGGCGGCCCGTAGCGATCCTTCATTCAAGGCTACGCAGCTCAAGGCGAACGTGCGCGCGCTTGGCCGCAGCGGCGTGCGCGAAATCCGCATTCGCGATTTTCAGGTGATCAGCGACAGTCCGCCCGATTTCGCGGGCTATAACCTCGGTCCCGCGTCGCCTGAGTTGCAGCTAGGCGTGCTGGGCAGTTGCCTCACGCACATCACGCTGATTCAGGCCGCCGAGCGCGGCCTTGCCGTCGATTCGATCGAAGTCGAGGTGACGGGCGAGCAGCACCCGCTCGCCCAGCAGCCGGGCTTCGAGACTATCCCGATCTTTCCGCACAATATCCGCTATACGCTCGAGATCGTTTCGCCGGAACCGGCGCATGCCATCCGCGAGCTGCACGAAGCCGTCGAAGCGGTGTGCCCCATCTTCAATCTGCTCAGGCAACCGCAGGTCATTGAAGGCGAATTGCGCCATACGGCGCCGGCAAGCGCGAAGAGAGAAAAGGCGGCCTGAAATCGTTCTGTGGTTTGAATAACAAGGCGGCGCATGGAGTAGCTCTTCCATGCGCCGCCTTGCTCACATTTGCACGCTTCGTGACTGTTACTGCTTGACGGCAACCGTCTGCTGCAAGGGCAGTAGCGCCCACTGACCGTCACGCACCACGAGGTCGATGCTCTTCACGCCGTCGATGCGGCGCGTGTGCGGATCGAATGTCGCACGGCCGTACACCACGCTCGGCACATCATGCAGCTTCGGCAATGCGTCGTGGACGCCCTGGCGCGTCGTGCCGCCCGTGCGCAGCGCGCTCGCGGCGATGATCACGGCGTCGTAGGCGAAGGCGTTGAATGCGTCGGGCTCGCGGTGATATTTCGCCTTGAAGCCCTGCACGAAACGCTGAACCTCGGGGCGAGGGTCGCCCGGGAAGAAGCTCGTGTTCGTGGTCACGCCGTTCACCGCATCGCCGCCCAGCTCGAGGAATTTCGGCGAATAAACCGAACCCGCCGCAACCACCGGCAGGCGAATGCCGCTCTCTCGCGCCTGGCGCACGATCTGCGCGCCATCGGCGTAGTAGGACACCAGCACGAGTGCGTCTGGATGCGTGTCGCGCACACGCACGAGCGTGGCCCGGAAATCCTTGTCGGTGGGCTGATAGCCTTCGGCCGCGACGACCTGCGCGCCGCGCGCGTTGGCTGCCTTCACGAACACGTCCTTGCTCGCGCGGCCCCAGTCGGTGTTTTGATAGAGCACCGCCACGCGTTTGAAACCTTGCTTGACAGCAAGATCGGCGATGAGCGGCTGTGCATCGGCCTGGCTGACCGAAGGGCTCCAGATGTAGTCGCCGCCTTTGGTGAAGTCGGGATGCGAGTTCGTGAAGCCGAGCTGCACGAGTCCCGCTCGCTGATAGATCGGCGAGGCCGCCATCGAGGCTGGGCTCGAAAAATCGCCGAGTTCGATCAGGATGCGCGGATCGGAGACGAACTTCTGCGCGATGGTCACGGCCTGGCGCGGGTCGCTCTGGCTGTCTTCGAACACATAGCGCAGCGGGTGGCCGTTGATGCCGCCTTCCGCGTTGATCTGGTCGAGCGCGAGATCGAAGCCTGCCTGCCACTGCGCACCGTATTGCGCGTTCGGGCCCGTGAGCGGACCGCTCACGCCGAACCACACGGGGTCGCCCGTCGCGGCGGCCGCTTGCACGCCCGCACTGAACGCAAGAAGCGCCGACGCGGCCGGCGCGAGCACGAGGGTTGCGGCCACGCGTGCGAGCAGACGGCGTCGTGGCGCGCGAAATGAGGTCTTCATCGCTATTGATCCTTCGTATTTCCGGTGAGATCTGAAGTGAACGCAAACGCAATTAATGAAGAGTCTCTGCCGCGCACAGGATGTCCACAACGAATCGATTCAGCTATCGATATGCGTTTGGGCTGAAGCCCCGGGCGGAAAAAACTTTGGGTGAATGCTACGCAGCGTGCGCTATGACGCATTTCAGCGCCGGGAATAAGCATTTCACATTCACACCTCGAAGCTTTGAGACGAAACTTGGTTGGTTCGCCTCTTTGCCGCGTGATTAGATCGCAGTACTTCAATCTGTTGTTCGGAAACCGGCATGGCGAATCAGTTTGGCAAAGCAGGCGGCGCACTCGCGCCATTCAAATGGTTGCGCGCGCTGGCGTGCTGCGGCGCGTTCGCGCTGCCTTATGCGGCACATGCGGCGGCACAAGCGGCCGATCCGTATTGGGTGGGCGTAAGCGGCCCGCTGACCGGCCAGGACGCACAGTACGGCGAGCAGTGGAAACGTGGTTTCGATCTCGCGCTGGAACAGATCAACGGCAGCGGCGGCATTCACGGTCATCCGCTGCAATACGACTTCGAAGATAGCCGCAGCGACCCGCGCCAAGCAGTGGCGATTGCGCAGAAGTTCGTGGGTGACAGCCGCATTCTGCTCGAACTCGGCGATCTTTCCAGTGGCGCTTCGATGGCGGCTTCGCCGATCTACCAACGCGCAGGCCTCGTGCAATTCGGCTTCACCAATTCGCATCCCGACTTCACGAAGGGTGGCGACTATATGTGGAGCACCGCGATTAGCCAGGCAGAAGAGCAGCCAATGCTCGCGCAATACGTAACGGGCGGACTCGGATTCAAAAAAATCGCCGTGCTCTATCTGAACACGGACTGGGGCCGCACGAGCGAAGACATCTTCGCGAAGGCTGCGCGTACGCATGGCGCGCAGATCGTGGCGGCCGAAGGGTACCAGCCCGACGAGAAGGACTTTCGCGCGACGCTCACACGGGTGCGCAGCGCGAATCCGGATTCGATTGTCCTGATCTCGTACTACTCGGACGGCGCGCAGATCGTACGGCAGGCGCGTACGTCGGGTATCACGCTGCCGATTGCGGCCGTCGGGTCCGTCTACTCGCCGAAGTTCATCGAACTGGGCGGCAACGCCGTGAATGGTGTGTACACCGAGTCGAACTTCTTCCCCGGCGATCCGCGTCCCGAAGTGCAGAGCTTCGTGCAGCGCTACCGCGCGAAGTACGGCTCCGATCCCGACACGTTCGCCGCGCGTGCGTATGACGCGATGATCCTTGCCGGCGAGTTGCTGCGCCGCTATGGGGCGACGCGTGCAGCGGTGCACGACGGCCTTGCCAGGATCGACGACGTGCCGAGCGTGATCTTCGGGCACTTCCGTTTCGACCCGCAGACGCGCCGCGTGGCCGGCGCGAAGAATCAGGACCTTGTCGTGAAGGACGGGAAGTTCGCACGCTGGGACGGCGCAAGCGCGCTGCGCGCGCAGTAAGCGCGGCGTCATCGGCAGTTTGCATAAGGGATTCCCGCTACCATGAGCGCCTGGCTTGACTACACCCTCAACGGCCTGATCGTCGGCAACATCTACGCACTGCTCGCAGTGGGGCTGGCGCTGATTTTCGGCGTCTCGCACCTCATCAACTTCGCGCACGGCTCCGTGTACATGGTTGGCGCGTTCATAGGCTGGCTGTGCCTCACGCGGCTCGGCCTGCCGTTGCCGATCGCGCTCGCCGCCACGATGGCGGGATGCACGCTGCTCGGCATCGCGATCGAGCGCATTGGCTTGCGGCCGTTGCAGGGTGCCGCGCGCATCGCGCCGCTGCTCGCCACCATCGGCATCAGCTTCGTGCTCGATCAGCTCGCGCAGCTTGCATTCGGTCCCGATCCGCGCCCGGTACCTTCGCCGTTGCCGAACTGGACGCTTGCGATCGGCGGCGCGACGCTCGGCTCGCTCGATCTGCTGATCGCGGCGATCGGCATTGGCGCGGCCGCCGTGCTGTACGCGTTCCTGCGTTTCAGCCGTCTTGGCTGGGCGGTGCGCGCGACGGCGCAGGACCGCGACGCGGCGCAGCAGATGGGCGTGGACGTGAACGCGGTCAACCGCGTGGTGTTCGCCATCGCGTGCGGTCTGGGCGGCCTGAGCGGGCTGCTCGTCGGCATGTACTACAACAGCATCGACCCCGCGATGGGTTTTCAGGCGACGCTCAAGGGCGTGGTGGCGCTGCTGATCGGCGGCCTGGGCAATGTTCCCGGTGCGATTGCGGGCAGCCTCATTCTGGGCCTCGTGGAGAGCTACGGGGTCGCGCTCTTTGGCACCAGCTATCGCGATCTGTTCGCCTTCGTGCTGTTGCTCGCGTTTCTCGTCTGGCGTCCTAACGGTTTGTTCAGCGCGAACCGGCGGCTGCCGCCGGAGCCGCTCACGGGCACCTTCGTTTCGAATCGCCGGGCACTGAACGTGCCGCGGCCCGTGATCGTTGCACTGATCGCGCTGGCGCTCGCGCTGCCGTTCTTGGGGCCCTCGGCCTACGTGCTGCAGACGCTCACGAACGCCTGGATATACGGGCTGCTGGCGCTGAGCCTCACGCTCGTCGCGGGCACCGTAGGCCAGATTTCGTTGGGCCACGCGGCGCTGCTGCTGATCGGGGCCTACGCGTCGGCGCTGCTTTCGGCCGACTTCGGCTGGTCGCCTGCGTTGACCATCTTGCTGGCGGGCGCGCTGACCGCCGCGCTCGGCACGCTGCTCGTCTATCCGTCGTTCCGGCTGCGCGGCCACTATGTTTCGATCGCGACGCTCGGCATCGGCGAGATCGTCGGGCTCGTCGTGCTCAACTGGGACAGTCTCACGCGCGGCCCCATCGGCGTATCGGGCATCGCGCCACTCTCGCTGTTCGGCTGGACGCTCGACAGCGCGCGCTCGGTCTACTGGTTCACGCTCACAGTGCTGGTCGTACTGGGGCTGCTGCAACTGCGCCTGCTGCGCTCGCACCTGGGCCGCACGTGGCACGCCGTGCGCGAAGATGACGTGGCCGCACGCGCCTATGGTGTGCGGCCGAACCGCTACAAGGCGCTCGCGTTCGCGTGGGGCGGTTTCGCGGCGGGGATCGGTGGCGGCATCTCCGCGCACCTGTACAGCTACATCAACTACCAGACCTTCGACTCGCAGGTTTCGATCCTCGGTCTGACGATGGTGATCCTGGGCGGGCTTGGAAATGTTGCGGGCGCAATTATCGGTGCTGCGGCGCTGATCAGCCTGCCGGAGTTGTTCCGCTTCGCCGCGGAGTACCGCATGCTCGTCTACGGCGTCGTGCTTTTGCTGCTCGTGCGGTTCCGTCCGCAGGGTCTGTTCGGTTCTGTATGAGGTCCCGCGCCATGTCCACGAATGCCAATCCCGAAGCCGACATTCTCTTTGACGTGCGCAACGTGACGCGCCGCTTCGACGGCCTTACCGCCGTTGCGGGCGTGAGCTTCCAGGTCGCGCGGGGAGAGTGCGTGAGCGTGATCGGTCCGAACGGCGCGGGCAAGTCCACGCTTTTCAATCTGCTCGCCGGCGCCGACATGCCCAACGAAGGGGTGATCCGCTTCGACGGCGAGGACGTCACGGGCTATGCACCCGAGCAACTCGCTGCGCGTGGTATTGCGCGCACGTTCCAGCACGGCCGCGTGTTCGGCAACCTGAGCGTGCTCGACAACGTGCTGATGGGCGCGCATGTGCGCCTGCGCAGCGCGCGGCGCGGCTGGCCGGTGGCGGGCGCGGTGGCGGAGCTGCTGCGCGCGCTGTTCCAGCCGCCATCGGTGCGGCGCGAGGAAGCTGCAATGCGCGACGCGGCGCGCGCCGTGATCGAGCGTTTTGGCGAGCGCCTCACGCCGCGTGTGGACCAGTCCGCGCACAGTCTTTCCTACGCGAACCGGCGCCGCGTGGAAATTGCGCGCGCGCTCATGCTCGGGCCGCGCATCCTTTTGCTCGACGAGCCGACAGCTGGAATGAACGAGTCCGAGACCGCCGAGATGCTGGCACTGCTGCTCGAACTCAAGCGCGAGGGTCTCACCATTCTGCTCATCGAGCACAAGCTGGACCTCGTGATGACGCTGTCCGACCGCGTGCTCGTACTCGACGAAGGCCGGGTGATCGCGGCGGGTGCGCCGCAGGAGGTGCGCCGCGATCCTGCGGTGATCGAAGCCTATCTCGGTCATCGCCATGTGGGCGCCGACGATATCGCGCGCGCGGTGGCTGTATGAGCCCGGCGCACGTGATCCCGCTATTCAACGACCCTTCCCGCGAACGCCGCGCCATGACCACGCCGCTCCTGAAGCTAGACCGCGTCGATACGTTTTACGGCCAGAGCCAGGTCCATTTCGGCGTGACAGTGGAGGTGCCGCGCGGCGAGATCGTTTGCCTGCTCGGCGGTAATGCGAGCGGCAAGTCCACGACGATGAAGGTGATTCTCGGGCTGCACAAACCGCGAGCCGGGTCGGTGAACTTTGACGGCGAATCGCTCGACGGGCTTTCCACCGCGCAGATCGTGCGCCGCGGCATCGCCTCGGTGCCGGAAGCGCGGCGGCTGTTCGGCGACATGAGCGTGCGCGAAAACCTGCTCATGGGTGCGTTCACGCGGCGCGACCGCGAAGGCATTGCCGAGGACTACGAACGTATGCTCACGCTGTTTCCGCGCGTGAAGGAGCGTTTGAGCCAGCGCGCCGGCACGCTGTCGGGCGGAGAGCAGCAGATGCTGGCGATGGCGCGCGCGCTGATGAGCCGCCCGCAGCTCGTCTGCATGGACGAGCCCACCATGGGACTTTCGCCGCTTTATGTCGACAAGGTGCTCGACCTGATCCGCACGGTCAACGAGCAGGGCGTGACGTTTTTCATGGTCGAGCAGAACGCGAGCCTCGCACTGCAGATCGCCCACCGCGGCTACGTGCTGCAGACGGGGCGCGTGGTGCTCTCGGGCGACGCTGCGGCGCTCCTTGCCGATGAGCGCATTCGCGACGCTTACCTGGGCGGGCCGCTCGCGGCGCAAACGGCGTCGTGAGACCCGCCTCCGCTATCGGACGACGGAGGTGACGGGGCGGGGCCGCGTTCAGGCGGATTGCCAACGCGCGTCGGCGACCACCAGCTTCTTCGGAATGAGCTTCAGATCGGAGAACGTGTCGGCGATCTGCTGCTGGTAGGCGAGCGTGGCGGCATCGATGGGCTGGACGCCGTAAGCGGTGCGCTTGAGCGCGACTTCGAGTGTTGCGGCGTCGAGCCCAACGAGCGGCGAAAGCTGCGCGGCCACGGCGGTTACGTTATCGCGTGCCCACGTGTCCACGGCAGCGAGTTCCTCCAGCAGCACGTGAACCACTGGCGCATGCGCGTTGGCAAAGCCGCGGCTCGCGATGTAGTACTGCGTATTGCGCACGAGGTTCTCGCCGTTCGCAATCGAGCGCGCGTTTGCCTGGCGTTCGATCGCCGCGAGGTACGGGTCCCAGATCACCCATGCGTCGACGCTGCGGCTCGTGAATGCCGCGCGCGCGTCTGCGGGCGCAAGATAGATCGGGTGGATGTCTTCGTACTTGAGGTTGGCCTTCTGCAGCGCCTTGACGAGCAGATAGTGCACGTTCGACCCCCGGTTGAGTGCCACGCGTTTGCCGCGCAGGTCAGCGACCGTGCGGATCGCCGAGTCCTGTTGAACGACGATGGCCTCGCCCCGCGGTGCGGGCGGCTCGCTCGCGATATAAACGAAATCCACGCCACCGGCCTGCGCGAAAATGGGCGGCGTTTCCCCAACGATACCCACGTCCACCGCGCCCGCGGCCAGCCCCTCCAGCAGTTGCGGGCCGCCCGGAAACTCCAGCCACTGCACCTGAAAGCCGAGTGGTGCCAGCCGCTTTTCCAGCGTACCGCGTGCCTTTAGTACGACGAAATCCCCGTACTTCTGAAAGCCGATACGCAGCACCCCGGCATCCTCGGCACGTGCCGCGCCGCTTTGCAGCGCGAGCCCCGCCGCGCCCACGATACCCGTTACACCGCGCAGCGCCGCTGCGGTCGCGGTGAGCGAGGCAAGCTTGAGCAGCGTGCGTCGCGGGCGGTTTTCCGTACGGTTGTCATATTTGTCGATCGACATGTCTTTTATGCCTCGGTGGAAATGCGATGAAGCCGCCGCGGACACGCGGCGAAGCGCCTCCCACCTTAATTCGTTCCATCGTCGGCACAACCAAGATATTGTCAGATGCTTATCTCTGAGCCGCTCACGATATCGGGATCGCATACATCATTCGTCGGTTTTATTCGTTATCAAGGCGTCGCTGCGCAACTACGATGCTTGCATGAAGGCATCAAGAATGATCTGTGAGTAGCTCACGTGAGATGAACCAAACCGACATGGCAACCAGCCAGCAGGACCAGAGCGACCTGCCCGCACTGCGTGGCGAGGATGCCTACGGGCGAATCCGCCGCGACGTGCTTTCGTGCCGCTTCATGCCCGGCGCGACGCTCACCGAAAGCCAGTTGATGGAGCACTACGGGCTCGGCAAAAGCAGTTGCCGCGTCGCGCTCGTGCGGCTCGTTCATGAGGGGTTCATTCGCGCCATGCCGCGCCAGGGCTATCGCGTTGCGCCGATCACGCTGCGCGACGTCGAAGAGGTGTTCGAACTGCGCGTGCAGCTGGAGCCGCTCGCCGCGCGCCTCGCGTGCGGCCGCGTGGACGTCGCGCTGCTTCGCAGGCTGGAGGCCGCCTGCCGGGTGCCATACCCCGAGCGCGAGCTCTCTGACCAGATCGACGTCTTTCTCGATGCCAACCGCGAATTCCATCTCGCGATCGCGCAGGCGAGTGGCAACGCCCGGCTGCATCACACGCTTGCGAATCTGATGGACGAAATGTCACGCCTCGTCGCACTCGGCTTTGGTGTGCAAGGCACGAAACCGGAAATCCGCCACGACCACAACTCGATGATCGACGCTTTCGAGCGCAACGACGGCCGGCGCGCCGAAACCATCGCGCGCCGCCATATCGAGACCTTCCGCGACATGGCGATGGAAAAGGTCTACGCGAGCCTCTCCAGTTCGGGTGCCTCGCTGCCGGTATTCACCGTTGCGGAGTTGCGGCGATGAGCGCGGCAGCCATCGCGGTGCGCGGTATCGGCAAGCACTTTGGCGAGCTAAAGGTGCTCGACGATGTTGGTTTCGAAGTGGGAGAGGGCGAGACGGTCGCACTGCTTGGCACTTCCGGTTGCGGCAAGAGCACGCTCCTGAACATCGTGGCCGGCCTGGCCGTTCCCGATGCGGGCGAACTGTGGCTGCACGGCGAACGCGCTGCGGCTCGCGGTGAACGACGTTCGCTCGCCTATATGTTCCAGGAAGACCGTCTGTTGCCCTGGCGAACGGTGCAGGCCAACGCCGAACTGGCGCTCGAAGCGGCGCAGCCGCGCTTGTCTGCGCACGGTCGGCGCGAGCGTGCTGCTGCCGCGCTCGAGATGGTCGGGCTCGCGGCGTTTGCTGGCCATCACCCGCATCAACTTTCGGGTGGCATGCGCAGCCGCGTCGCGCTGGCGCGCAGCCTGATTGGCGAGCCCGGCATCCTGTTGATGGACGAACCGTTTTCGAAGCTCGACCCGCAAACGCGCGCGCAGATGCACGGCGAAGTGCTGCGCCTGCGCGCACTGCGGCCCACCACGATCCTGTTCGTGACGCACGATGTGGAGGAAGCGATCGTGCTCGCTGATCGCGTGATCGTACTGGCGCCAAGGCCGGGCCGCGTGCGCGAGATCGTGAACGTGAGCTTGCCGCGCCCGCGCAGCGCCACTGAAACCGACGTTGCCGAAGCGGTCCGCCGTCTGCGCCTCCTCGTATGAGTTCGAGCCCTATGCAAAGCCTAAGCGCACAACGTCGCGGCATTACGACGTCCACCGTCCTTTCCCGCTCCTTCGTGTCGGTTGCCGCGCAGCGCGCCGCGCTCGTCGTCCTGCTCTTGGCCGCCTGGTGGCTGGCCGCGCGGCACATGCCCGCCTTCGTCATGCCGGGTCCGCAAAAGGTCGCGCGGGCGCTCGCGACGTTGCTGCGGTCGCCGTCGTTTTTCAGCGATCTTGGCGCGACGCTGTATCGCGTGCTGGCCGGTTTCGCGCTTGCCGCCGTCGTCGGCGCGCCGCTGGGCGTGGCGCTCGGCGCAAGTCCGCGCGCGGCGAGCTTCTTCGAGCCGTTGCTCTCCACCGTGAATACGGTTTCGTCGGCAATCTGGGCCGTGTTCGCGATCATCTGGTTCGGCATCTCGAACGCGACGACGGTATTCGTCGTCTTCATGACCGCGATGCCGCTCATCCTCACCAACGTGTGGCAGGGCGCGCTCACGGTCGATATGCAGCACGTCGAGCTCGTGCGCAGCTTCCATTTTTCGCCCGCGCAGATCATGCGCAAGATTTATCTGCCAACCATCCTGCCGCACTTCTTTGCGGGCGCGCGACTCGCCTTCGGGTTTGGCTGGCGCGTGTCGCTCGTGGCCGAGACCATCGGTGCCTCGAACGGCATTGGCTACCGGCTGCGCCAAGCTGCCGATCTCGTACAAACCGATCAGGTGTTTGCCTGGACCGTCACGCTGGTCGTGCTTATGTTGATGCTCGAAGCGGGCATTCTGAAACCACTCGAAAGGCGGCTGTTTCGCTGGAAACGCGCCGCATGAATTCTCAGCTAACGGGGAAACGTATTATGCAAGCGATCGACAGACTCAAGCGGGCCGCCATGGCGGCCCTGGTTGCCGCCGCCTCGGCGGGTACGGCGCAGGCGGCACATGCGCAACCGCTACGCATTGGTTACTGGACGAGCGGCGTGAGCCTCGGCTTCGGCGCGGTGCTCGAAGCGAAGCCCTTCTTGCAGCAGCGTGGCCTCGACGTGCAGTTCGTGCACTTCGCCGACGTGAACGCGCCGAACCGCGCACTGGCCGCGGATGCGATCGACTTCGCGTTTGCCGCGCCCGCTGCAGCGGTATTCGGCTCCGCGGCGCAGGGCGCGCCGCTGCGTATCGTGCTGGCGACCCAGCCGGCCGACGTGGCGTTCGTCGCGCCCGAAGACTCGCCGATCCACGCGCTCGCCGACCTGCGTGGCAAGAAAGTCGGCATGTCGCCGCCGGGGAGTTCGGTGGCCTCGATCGCAACGGCCGTATTGCAGGGCAATTACGGCATTCGCAGCGCGGACTTTTCGATCGTCTCCGGCAACGAAGGACGCCTCGCGCAGTTTCTCGCGCAAAAGCAGGTCGACGCGGCAGCGGTGCGCACGATCACGATCGCACAATTGAAGGACCTGAAGGTGCGCCAGCTCGGCTCGTTCGGCGACGAGTGGAAGAAGCTCACGAAGAGCGATGCCGTGCCCTATATCGGCGTGAGCGCGGTGCGAGCGGACTGGCTCGGGCAACACCCGGCCGACGCGGCGAAGCTCGTCGCCGGCTTGCGTGACGCGCTGCAATGGGGCGCGTCGCATCACAGCGAGGTTTCGGCAATCCTCCAAAATAGCGCAAATCTTCCGCCGGCCGATGCCGATGCCTATGCGTCGCGCTGGTCGGAGATCAACCGCGTGACGTTCGAGCCCACCGACATCGCGACCTTGCAGCGCGAGCACAAGATTTTCGTGGACGGCGGCGTGATCGAAGGCGATCTGCCGGCAGGCCTGTTCGACACCGCGCCGTACGCCGCGTCGCGATCCATTCGCTGAAGTTCTATTCCTGTTGCTTTTTCCTGAATGTCACAAGTATTTCGGAGTCCAATACATGGCAGTTTCCCTTCCTTCCACCATGAAGGCGCTCGTGCTGCGTGAGCACGGCGATCTGGACCAGCTCGAAGTGGTGAGCGACAAGCCCGTGCCGCAGCCCGAGCGCGGTGGCGTGGTGATTCGCGTGCGCGCCTCGTCCTTCAATTATCACGATGTGTTCACCGTGAAAGGCATGCCGGGGATCAAGGTGCCGCTGCCTGTCGTGATCGGACTCGACATGGCGGGCGAGATCGCCGCGCTGGGCGTTGGCGTCGAAGGCTGGAAAGTGGGTGACCGGGTGCTTGTGAATCCGCTCAATCGCGAGAAAGGTCTGATGGGCGAAATGCTGGACGGTGGCATGGCCGAGTATTGCGCGGTCTCGGCTGCGCAACTCATTGCGCTGCCCGATTCGGTGAGCTACGAGGCGGCCTCTGCGTTGCCGGTCGCTTATGGCACGGCGCACCGCATGCTCATCACGCACGAAACGGTGAAGGCCGGTGACCGCGTGCTGATTCTCGGTGCGAGCGGCGGCGTGGGCACAGCGTCGCTGCTGCTCGCGAAGCAACTCGGCGCGGAGGTCATCGCCTGCGCGGGCAGCGACGAAAAGGCGGCACAGTTGAAGGCGTTGGGGGCGGACCACGTCGTCAACTATCGCACCACGGACTTCTCGAAGTGGGCCATCGGCCAGTACGGCAAGCCGCAGCGGCGCAGCCACGAAGGGGGCGTAGACGTGGTCGTGAACTTCACGGGGGGCGACACATGGCTGCCCTCGCTCAAGTGCGTGAGGCGCGGAGGCACGGTGCTCGTGTGCGGCGCAACGGCAGGGCACGATCCGAAGGAAGACCTGCGCTACATCTGGAGTTTCGAACTCAAGGTGATCGGGTCCAACAGTTTCTACGACGACAACCTGCGCGCGCTGCTCGACCAGATCGCGAGCGGCAAACTCGCGCCCGCCATCGACCGCGTGCTGCCGCTGGAGAAGGCCGCCGAAGGCTTGAGGCTGATTCGCGACCGCGAAGTGCTGGGCAAGGTAGTCGTCAATCCGTAATCGAGGCGTGGGAGAACAAGCATGAGTCAGGAAGCAAGCACGCCGGCGCAGCCGGACGCGGCGGAAGTGGAGGCGCGGTTGCGCCGCGGTCCGTATCACGAATGGCTCGGCCTGAAGGTCGTGGCCGTGACCGAGGGCGAGATCGAGCTGAGCGCGCAATGGCGCGAGGAATGGGTTGTGAACCCCGAAAAGCGCTATACGCATGGCGGTATTCTCGCGGCGCTCGTCGATCTGGCCGCCGACTGGGCGCTGGTATCGAAGACGGGGCGCGGCGTGCCGACCATCGACTTGCGTGTCGATTATCACCGCGCGGCGCTGCCCGGCGATCTGCGCGTGAAGGGCAAGGTGATCCGCTTCGGCTCGCAGATCGCGACCGCCGAGGCGCATGTGTTCGACTCCGACGGCAAGCTCGTCGCGAGCGGGCGGGGCGCGTATTCCACCGCAGCCGCGCAGCAGCCCGCCCGCCCGTGATGCTGTCACTCGATCATCTCGTCATCAATACGCGCTTCGATACCGACGCTGCCGAAGCGCAGTTTCGTGCGCTGGGCTTCACGGTGACGCCGCGCGGCTTCCACACGCTCGGCTCGATCAATCATGCGATCGTGTTCGAGGACCACTACCTCGAACTGATCGGGCTGCCTGCCGACGGCTCGACCGTGCGTGCGGAAATCGCCGCGAGTCCCATTGGGACCGACGGCCTCGTCTATCGCAGCGATGATGCGCAGCGCACGTACGTGCGGTTGCGTGCGGACGGCTTCGATGTAACCGCGCCGCAGCATTTCTCGCGACCGGTCGAGGGTCTCGGCGATGCGCGCTTCGTGACCGTTCGCTTCACGCCGGGGCAGTTTTCAGGCGGCCGCGTGTATTTTTGCCAGCACCTGACGCCAGAGTTCGTGTTTCGCGCGTCATGGCGCAGTCACGCAAACGGCGCCTATGCGCTCGCGGCGCTGCATCTGATCGACGTGGAGCGGGAAGCCTATGCGCGTCTCGGCGAGCCGGCCCCCGGCTTCGACCTCGCTTTTCACGCTCGCGCCGCGTTCGATGCGCGCTTTGGCACGTTAGCCGCCCATGTTGCATTGCGAGCGCCGCGCTACGGCGCGATTACCCTCCGCACGCCGCAATGGCGCGAAATGGGGGATCGCGCAACGCAAGCGCAGTTGCCGTTCGTGGTGGAAGCCGCGCGCAGCGTCGTGGCGTTGCCCAATTTCGACACCTTGCTGGAGTTCGTGCCATGAACGCGCCAACGAACCTGGGCGAGCTGATCGACCGCACTGCCGATCCTCACGCGCTCGCGCTCGTCGAACTCGACGAAACGCTCACGGCGGTCGAGTACACCTTCGGAGAGCTCGACGCGCTGGCCGAAAGCGTCGCAGCCTCGCTCGCGGCACGCTACGAGCGAGGCGAGCGCGTGGCGCTGCTCGCGGCGAATTCGGCGCACTATGTGGCGACGGTGCTTGGCATCATGCGCGCGGGACTGATTGCCGTGCCGGTGAACTTTCGTTTTCCTCGCGCGCTCATTGCCGACGTGATCGCGGACAGCGGCGCGCGCCTCGTGTTCTGCGACGCGAAGCGCATGGCGGACGTGCCAACGGGTTTCGCGGCCGTCGCGTTCGATGCGCGCGCAATGGAATTGCCGGAGAGACTGCCCCCGAACGTCACGCTGTTTTCGTCGTTCATCGCGAATGAGCGTGGAACGCGCGTGACAGCCATCGTCCCGCACGCGGACGAGCCCGCGCTCATGCTCTACACCTCGGGGTCGACTGGGCGGCCCAAAGGCGTCGTGCTTTCGCATCGAAGCCATCTTTGGGTCGTGCGCACGCGGCTGCAGTCGCAACCGCTGCAAGGAGAGCGCGTGTTGATCGCCGCACCGCTCTTTCACATGAACGCGCTCGCACTGGCATTCCTCGCGTTGGCTGCACGTGCGACGATCGTAATGCTCCCGCAGTTCGACGCAGCGAACTACATTCGCGCCGTCACCGGCTGGCGCTGCACGTGGCTTACGGCCGTGCCGCCGATGATCGCGATGATGATGCAGGAACACGCGCTGCTCGCGCAAAGCGATTTCTCGTCCGTGCGCTATGTGCGCATGGGCTCCGCGCCCGTGAGCGCCGCGCTGCAGGAGCAAATACGCGCGCTTTTACCCAATGCGCGCGTGATCAATGCCTATGGCACAACGGAAGGCGGCCCGGTGGTGTTCGGCCCGCATCCGCAAGATTTGCCGACGCCACCGCTCTCGGTGGGCGCTGCGCACCCGCTCGTGTCGCTGCGTCTCGTCGACGAATACGGCGCCGAGGCCGACGAGGGCGAGCTGGAACTGCGCAGCCCGGCGCTCATGAACGGCTATCACAACCGTCCGGACCTGCGCGCGCCCCTCACGCCCGACGGCTATTACCGTACAGGCGACGTATTTCAGCGAGACACCGATGGCTTCTACACGTTCGTTGGACGCCGCGACGACATGTTCGTTTGCGGCGGCGAGAACATCTACCCCGGCGAAGTCGAGCGCATGCTGGAGCGTCATCCTCTCGTCGCGCAAGCCTGCGTCGTGCCGGTGCCCGACGCGATCAAGGGCGAAAAACCCGTGGCGTTTGTCGTGCTGAAAGCCGCGGCGCAAACAGACGAGAAAGCGCTCAAGCGGTTCGCGCTGGAGCAGGCTCCGGCTTTTCAGCATCCCCGCCGCGTGTGGTTCGTCGGTGCGCTGCCGGTTGCATCGACGAACAAGTTCGACCGCGCCAGCCTCAAGGCCGATGCGGTGCGGCGCATCGCCATGCCGAGCGCCACTTACCTGGACCAGTGATTCCATGAAACGAATACGTATTTTTGCCGCCGGCCTCGCTGTCGCCGCAACGCCGCTCGTCGCGATGGCCGCGAGCGACACACGTGCGCTCGAAACCGTCACGGTGGGCCTCGCGATTCCCCCTGCCGTGCACGACGGCGCGCCCTATGCGGCCGCCGACAAGCTCGGCCTTTTCAGGAGCGAAGGGCTCGACGTGAAGCTCGTCGTCTTCCAGGGCGCGGGTGCGTTGATTCCACAGGTGGCGAGCAAGCGCATCACCTTTGGCTATCCCACTGCCGAGCCGCTGCTTTCGAGCTACCTGAACGGCGGCATGCCCCCGCCCGTACGCTACTTCTACAACGGCGTGCCAGCCAACACGATGGAATTCGCGGTGCTTGCCTCGTCGCCGGTGAAAACGCTCGCCGACCTCAAGGACAAGAAGATCGGCGTGGGCGCGCTCACGTGGGGCACCATTCCCGGCGGGCGAGCGGCGCTGCGCGAAGCAGGGCTGCAGCCGGGCACGAATGTCGACTACGTTGCCGTCGGCTCGCTTGGCGCGGGCTTTCATGCGCTCAAGACGGGCGCCGTCGATGCGCTGAACTTCAACAGCAGTTGGGACGACATGCTGGAACTCTCCGGCACGCCGGTTCGCCGCATCCGCTATCCGGCCGTGTTCGACGCGACAGCGGGCAACGGTTTCATCGCGCATCGCGACACCTTCGCCGAGCGGCCCGACCTGATCGCCCGCTTTGGGCGCGCCTATACGCAAGCGCAGATCGTCTGCGACGCGAATCCGGCGTTTTGCGTGAAAGCGTTCTGGGACGAGCATCCCGAGTCGAAACCGCAGGGCGACGAGGCGCAGAACCTGCGTGTGGCCGAGGAACTGCTCAAGCGCCGGCTCGACCGCGTGCTGCGCACGCCGGATGGCAAGCCGCGCCAGCCTGGCGCCTACGACCTTGGCGCGGTGCGCGCGAATCTCGCCGAGATGCAACGCGTGGGAGAACTTGCACAGGGCAATGTGCCGCTCGATCAATTGTTCTCGAATCAGTTCGTGGCCGACTTCAGCCGCTTCGACGAGGCCGCGCTGCGCGAACGCGCGCGGCAGCAGCCATGAACGCTCGCATCGAGGTGACGCCACGTATTGCGCTCGTCGATGTGGCAAGGCGCATCGTGCTGACCGGCTTCGCGCCCCAGGCGCAGGTCGAGATCGTCGCGCAACTAGCAATGCCCGATGGCAGCGCGTGGCGCAGCACGAATCACTTCGTGACCGACGCAGACGGCAGCGTCGATCTGGGCAAAGCCGCGCCGGTGTCGGGCGACTACGCGGGCAGCGGCGTGCAGCCGATGGGCATCGTCTGGTCGATGCAGTGCGTGAGCGAAGCCACGCGGCCCGAAAGCGTCGCGCCTGTCACGATTGAACTTAACGCCCGCGACAGCGCTGGCATAACGGCCACCACGCATTTCACGCAGCAGTATGTCGCCGAAGGTGTCACGTGCCGCGAGATTCGGGAGGAGGGCGTGGTCGGCACGCTGTTCACCCCAGCGACGCCGGGACCGCATCCGGCGGTCGTCGTGCTCAACGGCTCGGGTGGCGGCATCAACGAACCGCGTGCCGCACTCTACGCCGCGCACGGCTATGCAGCGCTCGCGCTCGGTTATTTCAATGCACCCGGCCTGCCGCCGACGATCTCGCACACGCCGCTCGAATATTTCGCGGCCGCGCTCGACTGGCTGCGTGCAAGCGAGAAGCCGGAGTCCGGCTTCGTAGCGGTCGCTGGGCAGTCGCGCGGCGGCGAACTGGCCTTGCTGCTTGCCGCGACATGGCCCGAACGTGTCTCAGCCGTGATCGGCTATGTGCCCAGCGCCGTGCTGCACGGCACGCTGCGCGCGGGCGCGCCCGGCGAGGCGCCGGATTCGGTGGCGTGGACGCTCGGCGGCCGTCCGCTCGCGCACGTCTGGGAAGACAACGCGAGCGCGGATTGGTCCGCGTTCCGTCATGCGCCCGCGCCGGGCGAGCCGGTGCGGCAGGCGCCGGCCTTCGAGTCCGCGCTGCGTGACGCCGCGGCCGTCGCGCGGGCGCGGATCCCCGTCGAGCGGATCGAGGCACCGATCCTGCTGATATCGGGCACGGACGACGGCTTCTGGCCATCGTCGCGCTACGCTGAGACGATTGCTGCGGACCTGCGTGCTCGCGGCTTCGCGCATCGCGTCGAGCATTTACGCTACGAAAGTGCGGGCCACTCGATCCTGTTCCCGCACGTGCCGACCACGCAGATCGCACGCGTTCATCCGGTTGCGCGCGTGGCGATCACGGCAGGCGGCACCGCGGCCGCGAATGCACACGCGAACGAGGCGTCGTGGCCGCGCGTATTGGCGTTTCTCGACGCGGCGAGGCGCACGCGATGAGTGCGAGCGCCTTTCACGCCGAGGGCGTTTCGGTGCGCTACCGCACCCGCACGGGGACGATCGACGCATTGCTAGATGTCGACCTGCGTATCGCCCAGGGCGAGTTCGTGGCGCTGCTGGGGCCGTCCGGCTGCGGCAAGTCCACGTTGCTCAAGGTTGCGGCCGCACTCATTGCGCCCACCTCGGGGCGCGCGAGCGTGAGCGGCGCGCCGCTCGCGAAGCCAGGGCGCCAGGTGGGCGTCGCGTTCCAGAAACCCAACCTGCTGCCGTGGCGCAACGTGCTCGACAACGTGCTGCTGCCCGCGCGCACGCTGCGTTTGCCGTTAGCGCAGGCGCAGGAACGTGCGCGCGAATTGCTGGCGCTGGTCGGCCTCGACGCTTTCGCGCGCAACTATCCCGCCGAGCTTTCGGGCGGCATGCAACAGCGCGTGGGCATCGCGCGCATGCTGCTGCACGATCCCGCTTTGCTGCTGATGGACGAGCCGTTCGCCGCGCTCGACGCGCTCACGCGCGAGCGTCTCACGTTGGAGTTGCAGCGCATCTGGCTCGCGCAGCGCAAGTCCGTGCTGTTCATCACACACAGCATTCCCGAAGCGGTTTTCCTCGCGGACCGCGTGCTCGTCATGTCCGCGCGGCCGGGGCGAATCGTCGACGAACTGGTGGTTCCTCTCGCGCGCCCGCGCGATGCGGATACGCTCAGTTCAGCCGCGTTCGTCGAGGCATGCGCCCATTTGCGGAGGCATTTTCAATGAAGCGTCTACGGTTGAATAAGGCGGCGCCTGCGGCGCTCTATCCGCTCGCGAGCCTGGCGGCCGCCATTGCCTGCTGGCAGGCCATCGTCGTGGCCTGGTCGATCCCAGACTACGTGCTTCCCGGGCCCGCCGAGGTCTGGAGGGCGCTCGCAGCGGGCTTCGCGGACGGCACGCTGTGGCCTCATATCGGCGCGACGCTGGGCGAAACGCTGCTCGGGTATTGGATCGGCAGCGTGCTCGCTGTCTTCATGGGCGCGTTGCTTGCGGAGTCTCGCGTGTTCGAGCGCTTCGTGTTTCCACTGCTCGCGGGTTTGCAGGCCATGCCGAAGGTCGCGCTCGGACCGATCATTCTCGTCTGGTGTGGCTACGGCAGTGCCTCCAAAGTCGTGCTCGTCGTGCTGGTGTGCTTCTTCCCGTTGTTCGTCAACACCGTGAACGGTCTCAAGCGTGCCGACCCCGATCTGCTCGATGCGTGCCGCGCGTTTTCGGCTTCGCGCGTGTTTCTGTTTTTTCACGTGAAGCTCCCATGCGCCGCACCGGAGATATTCAGCGGCCTGCAGATCGGCGTGTCGCTCGCGCTGATCGGCGCCGTGGTCGGCGAGTTCCTTTCGTCACAGCGCGGGCTGGGCTATCTGATCAGCTCGGCTTCGGTGAACATGAGCGTCGCGACGATGTTTGCGGGCGTCGTGCTGCTCGCCGTGATCGGCGTGAGCGGCGCGCAGCTCGTGCGCGCCGTGCAGCGCCGCGTGGTGTTCTGGGAGCGTAGCGACGGCGACGCGAGTCGCGCACGCGGATGACTTCATCCGCCATCCGCGTGCGCGAGGGGTTGATCTTGGCGTTTTGGCGGATGCCACGCCCGGCCTGGCACGGAGTCGAGCAGCGTGCGCGTATAGGGATGGCGCGGTGCGGTGAACAGCTCGCGCGGCGCACCATATTCGACGATCGCGCCGTCCTTCATCACGGCGATGCGGTCGCACAACTGCGCCGCCACGCGCAGGTCGTGGGTGATGAACAGCATCGACAAACCGAGCTCGGCTTTCAGACGCGCGAGCAGCGTCAATACCTGCGCCTGCACGGACACGTCCAGCGCTGAGACCGGTTCATCGGCGACCAGCACTTTCGGCTCTAGTGCGAGCGCGCGGGCAAGGCCGATACGCTGGCGTTGACCGCCCGAGAACTCGTGCGGAAAGCGCGTGAGCGCATCGGGTGAGAGACCCACCAGTGCGAACAGTTCGCGCGCGCGGGCATGGGCGCGCGCAGGCTCGACACCGCGTGCAATGGGCCCTTGGGTCACGATGTCGCCCACCTGGCGCCGCGGATTCAGCGATCCATAGGGATCCTGAAAGACCATTTGCACACCGAGCCTGTGTGCCTGTGCCTCACGTGTGCGAGGATGCTGGCCGAAATCGTCGCCCTCGTAGTGAATGGCGCCGCTGTCAGGGGTAACGAGCCGCATGATTGTGCGCGCAAGTGTCGATTTTCCCGACCCGCTTTCACCGACGATGCCAAGTGTCGAGCCGCGCGAGAGTTCGAAAGAGACGTCGCGCAACGCGGCCACGCGTGTGGCCCTGCGGCCTCGCGGGCGATACGTCTTTGTCAGGCCCAGCACCGAGAGGAGCGCGCTCGCTTGCGCCGCTGCTAAGTGCACGGGCTCCGAGAAACCTGCCGCCGCCGGCGGCGGCGGGACGGCATCGATCAGCGCTTGCGTGTAAGCGTGTGCCGGCCGGTTGAGCACATCGTGCGCCGCGCCCTGTTCGACGAGTTCGCCGTGCCTCATGACCGCAATGCGATCGGCCACTTCGGCCACCACGCCGAAGTCATGCGTGATGAACAGCACAGCAGCGCCGTTGCGGCGCTGCAAGTCGCGGATCAAATGCAGAATCTGCGCCTGGGTCGTGACGTCGAGCGCCGTGGTCGGCTCGTCGGCGATCAGCAGTTCCGGTTCGAGCGCGAGCGCCATGGCAATCATCGCGCGCTGGCGCTGTCCGCCAGAAAGCTCGTGCGGGTAGCGGCGCAACGCCTGCTCCGGCGCGGGAATCTGCACGGCGTCCAGCAGTTCCAGCGAACGCGCGCGGATTTGCGCGCGGCCAAGGCGGGTGTGCGTGCGAAAGACTTCGGCAATCTGGCCGCCGATCGTGTGCAGCGGGTTCAGCGCGGTCATCGGTTCCTGGAAGATCATGCCGATGCGGTTGCCGCGCCAGCGCCGCAGTTGGCCGCGCGGTAGCGTGAGCAAATCGGTCTGCCCGCGCCACAGCAGATTTCCACCGGTCACGCGCGCGCCTTCCGGGAGCAATCCCGTCAGCGCGCTGGCGGTCATCGACTTGCCGGAGCCGCTTTCGCCGACCATGCACAGGAGTTCGCCCGCATCGAGCGAGAACGACACGTTGTTCAGCGCGTGGGGCCGGTCCGCGCCCGCAGGCAGCGCGACTGTGAGATTGCGTACATCAAGCAGTGCAGTCATGACGTGTCCGGGGTTAGAGGCGCTGGCCGCCGCTGGCGTCGATCTTTTGCCCCGTGATCCAGCGGCCCTCGTGACTCGCGAGAAAGGCCACGATATCGGCGATGTCACCCGGCTGGCCGACGCGGCCGAGCGCAATGGATTGCGCGACCACTTGGCTTGCAACGGGATCGTTTGCGTCGCGATTGAGGTCGGTTGCGGTCGCGCCGGGCAGCACGGCGTTCACGGTGATGCCGCGCGCGCCCAGTTCGGCGGCGAGCACCAGCGTCAACGCTTCCAGTCCGGCCTTCGCGGGCGCATAGACGCTCATGCGCGGATACGCGGCGCGCGTACCCATGGACGAGATGTTGACGATGCGGCCGCCATCGCGCAGATAAGGTAGCGACTGCTGAATCAGGAAGAAGGGCGTTTTCAGGTTGACCTGCATGATGCGGTCGTAGTCCTCGGACTGCACTTCGGCGATCCGAGCGCGCAAGCCTTCGCCCGCGTTGTTCACGAGAATGTCGAACGCCTCGGGCAAGCCGCGCTCGCGCAGCGCCGCGTGCAGGCCATCGAGCAGGACACGTACGCCTTCAGTGGCGGCAAGGTCTGCGCCCAGCACGAAGGCCTGGCCGCCTGCGTCGACGATCTCGCGCGCAACGTCGAGCGCTTTTTCGCGTTCACGGCCGTAGTGGACCGCGACGATCGCGCCACGCCTGCCGAGCGCGAGCGCAATGGCGCGGCCGATGCCGCGGCTCGCGCCCGTGACGAGCGCAACCTTGCCGGCGAGGCTTCCATACCTCGAATCGAGGGGCAGGGCAGCGCTCATGCTGTGACTCCGTGCGCGGCTGGCGCGTCGTGGCTCCAGCCGTGGGTGGCCTCGAGTTCACGCGCGCGCTGCAGCAGCGCATGGCGATCCACTTTGTTGGTGCCAGCCCAGGGCAGCTCCGCAACAAATGCGATGCGGCGCGGATGTTGATAGGCAGGCCCGTTCGCGAGCGCGTGCTGCGCAAGCGCCTGGGCAGACAACGCGCTGCCCGGCTGCCGCACCACGAAGGCAACGGGCACGGCGGCGCGTTCTTCGTCGGGCAGCGGAACGACGCTCGCCTGGCGCACTTCCGGATGCGATTCGAGCAGCTTTTCAACTTCGACCGGATAGATGTTCTCGCCTGCGCAGACGAACATGTCGTCGGCGCGGCCGACGAAGTAGAAGAAGCCGTGCGCGTCGCGGCGCATCACGTCGCCGCTGTAGTACCAGCCGTCGGCTAGCACTTGCGCGGTCTTTTCCGGCAGCCGGTGATAGCCGTGCATCACGGCGGGATTGCGCATGAGCAGCACGCCTTCGTTTTCATCGGGACCGTTCACGAGTTGCACTGCCTCGTTCGATAGCGGATAGCCGAGCGCGAGGGGCGGCGTGGGCAAGCCTTGCGGATGCAGGCCGAACACACTCGGCCCCGCTTCGGTCGTGCCATAGCCGTGCACGATGCGCGCGTGCGAAAACACCGCCTGGATGCGCTCGAAGAGCGCAAGGCTCATTGGCGCGGAGCCGAGCATGATGCGCGCCAGCGCGGAGAAGTCGCGCCCTGCATAGTTCGCGGTGTCCTTCACGATGCGCGCGAACATGGTGGGCACGGCTGCGAGCACCGTGATGCGGTAGCGTTCGAGCGCATCGACGTAAGCCGGCACGTCGAAGCCCGGCTGAATCACGAGCAGCCCGTTGACGGAGAACGCGCGCTTGGCCATGAACAGTCCGTTCATATGGAAGAGCGGCTGTGCGAGCAGATAACGCTCGGTCGAGGGATCGTCGGGCTTGACGTAAGTTGCGCCCAGCGCCCACAACTGGCCCGCGTGCGTGAGCGGCACGCCCTTGGGTTTGCCGGTGGAGCCGGACGTATAGAGCATTTGCGCGACCTGGTCGGGATGCGCGGCGACGGCTTCGAAGTCGGCGGGCGTGATTTGCGTTGCGAAACCCTCCGGGCCCGCGTCGTCAAAGTCGATGACAGGCACGCGTGCGGCCAGCGCAGGACGGCGGTCGGCGTCGACGAAGGCGAGCGCAACTTCGGCGTCCTGCAGCACGTAGTCGAGGTTCTCCTGCGACTGCTTGATGTTGATCGGTACGGCCACGAGGCCGGCTCGCATGATGCCGAAGTAGGCGATCAGATACTCGGCGCGGTTCAGCGAGGCAATGGCGACGTGCGCGCCCGCATGCAGCCCACGGCTGAGCAGGGCGGTCGCCACGCCGTTCGCGAGGCGGTCGATCTGGGCGTGCGTCCACGTGACGGGCCGCGCGGGCTCGCGCAGATCGACTATGGCGGGCGTTTCGAGGTCGAGCGCCTGGTCGACCAGGCTTCCGAGATTGGTCCACCGTGTCATGATCAGGAATCCTTCTTGATGATTTGGGGAATAGCGCGAGCGAAACGCTCAGCGTTTGCGAAAAAGCGGGTTCAGTGCGTCGTTCAGGCCGTCGCCTATGAGGTTGAGCGCGAGCACGACGAGCATGATGGCGATGCCGGGCTCCGCGCACAGGTACCACGACGAGCGGATGAGCGTGCGCCCCTCGCCGATCTGACGGCCCCAGCTCGCAAGGTTCGGGTCGCCGAGACCGAGAAACGAGACGACCGATTCATAGAGAATCGCCCCGGCGATGACGAGCGTGCCCATCACGAGCACGGGCGGCAGCGCATTGGGCAGGATCTCCCCGAACGCGATGCGCCACGGGCCGAGCCCGACGGTGCGGCACGCCGCCACGAAGTCGCGGCTTTTGAAGCTCAGGCATTCGGCGCGCGTGAGCCGGGCGATTGCGGGCCACGACACGAGCGCCACGGCGATCACCGTGTTCTGCAGGCGGGGCCCGAGAATCGACACGATGGTGAGCACGAATACGACGTTGGGCACGATCTGAAACAGTTCGGTCGTGCGCATGAGCAGCGCGTCGATCCAGCCGCCATACCAGGCTGCCGCGAGCCCCACCGCCACGCCGATCAGCGTTGCCACGAGGCTCGCGGAAAGACTCGCGAGCAGCGTCGCCCGCGCGCCGTGAGCGAGGAGCGCCGCGATATCGCGGCCGAGCGCATCGGTGCCCAGCGGAAACTCCCGTGTCTGGAATGGCCAGGTCTCCGGCGCGCTGACGATACGCAGCGGGTCGCCGGGATAGAGCCAGCCGGCCGCGAGCGCGACGGCCACAACGAAGGCGAGCAGCAGCGCACCGGCAACCGCGCCGCGATGGCGCAGGAATTGCCGCCACGCGCCGCCGCGCACGGGCGAATCCGGCTGTGGGACGGAAAGCGGGCCTGTGAGCGGATCGAGCGTCGTCATGACGCCTCCGTGCGGATACGCGGATCGACCCGCGCGTAGAGCAGGTCCACCGCGAGATTGGCGAGCACCACGAGCAGCGAACTGAGCACGAGGATGCCCAGCACGACGGGATAGTTGCGGCTCATCACGCTGTCGAACAGCACGCCGCCAATGCCGGGCCAACTGAACACAGCCTCCACGACGATACTGCCGCCAAGCACCGCGCCGAGCTGCACGCCGAGCAGCGTGAGAACGGGCAGCAGCGCATTGCGCACCATGTGGGCGAGCACGACGCGCAGGCGTGTGAGGCCCTTGGCATAGGCCGTTCTGACGAAGTCGAGTCGGCTGACCTCTAGCATCGAGGCGCGCATCACTCGCGCGTAGGTGGCGGCATAAAAGAGGCCGAGCGTGACGGCAGGCAGCACGAGGTGCCTCGCCACATCGAGCGCGGCGTGCCACTGGCCGGCAAGCCCCCCGCCATAGTCCGCGCCGATGGTGGTCATGCCGCCTACCGGGAGCCAGTCGAGCCGCACCGAGAACAATATGATGAGCATGATGCCGAGCCAGAAGCTCGGCGCCGCGAAGCACAGCACGGCTGCGGCGGAAACGAGCGTGTCCCACCAGGTGTTCACCTTGACCGCGGCGATCACGCCGGCCGTCACGCCAACCAGCACCGCGATTGCCAGACTGGAGAGCATCAGCAGGAGCGTGGCGGGCAGATGCTCCAGGATCACATCGAATACCGGCTCGTTGTGCCGATACGAATAACCGAGATCGAGACGTGCGACCGAGCCGATGTAGTGCAGCAACTGCTGCCACAACGGCTGGTCCATGCCGTACAGCACGCGAAGGTGCTCGATCAGCGCGGGGTCGGTGACCTGCTGGTCGGCGGTCATCACGTCGAGGAAGCTGCCCGGCACGGAATGGATCAGGAAGAAGTTGAGCACGATGACGCCGAGCAGCAGCGGAATCGCCTGCAACAGCCGGCGTGCGATCAGGCGCAGGATCATGGCGGCGCTCCTCTCACGCGTCCAGCCAGACCGAGCCGAGCGAATCGCCCTGCACGTTCGCGCTGGCGGTGAAGTTGCGCAGGTTCGCTCGCGCGAGTGTGAACGACTGCATTTCGACGAGCGGCACGATCGGCACGTCGGTCGAGGCGAGGTGCGCGAAGTCGTGTGCGAGCTGTTTGCGTTTGTCGGGGTTCGTCTCGGTGCTGAGCTTGTCGACGAGCGCATCCATGACGGGATTCGAATAGCCGGTCGCGTTGCGAAAGGCCGCGCCCTTGACGATGCCGTCGGTGGTGAAGTACTGCGTCACCACGGGCACCGGTTCAAGTGGCGCGGTGAAGTTCGAGATGGCGATGTCGTAGTCGTAATCGGTATAGATGCGCTTGAGCGCCGTCGCGCGATCGACCGAATCGAGCTTCACCTTCACGCCGATGTCCACGAATGCCTGCTTCAGGTACTGCCCAAGCTTCGCGTTCTCCTCGAACCAGGCGGCGGCGAGCAGATTGACGGTGAAGCGGCCGCCGTCGCGGTTCGGCAATCCTGCCGCGTCGAGCAGCGCGCCTGCGCGCTTCGGATCGAAGGGGTAGTGAGGCACGTCGTCGGTGAAGAAGAGCGGATTGCTGTGGAAGATCGGCGAAACCGCAGGGCGGCCGCGCCCGAAGTAAATCGTGTCGACGATGAGCTTGCGGTCGATGGCATGCAGCAGCGCCTGGCGCACTTCGCGGCGCTGAACGTTCGCGCGGCGCTGGTTGAACTCCACTGTGACCGTCCACGCGGAGTCTTCATAGCCTTTGGTATCAAGTACGACCTTGCCGGTCTTCACAAGCCGGTCGATGTCGCGCACCGGCACCGGGTTCGAATACGCAAGGCCGAGTTCCCCGGTTTCGAGCGCCGCCGAGCGCGAGGCCGAATCGCTCCACCAGGAGACGACCAGCTTGTCGAGATACGGTTGACCCGCGCCCCAGTATTGCTCGTTGCGGCGGTATTCGACATGGCTGCCACGCACCCACTCGCCGTATTTCCAAGGGCCCGTGCCGACCGGCGCGTTGTTCAGCGGATTCGTGAGAATTTCCCTGCCCGCATAGCGATGTTTCGGCAGGAGTACCTGGTACTGGCCAGCCAGCACCGACTTCAGGAAGAAGTCAGGCACCGGCCGCGCGAAGCGCAATTCGACCGTGAGCGGGTCGATGGCCTTCGCGCTTTGCAAAGTCTTGAGCGCAATGCCGGCCGAAATCGGCTTCCAGTATTCGAGCACGTTGAACACGACGTCGTCGGCGGTGAACGGCTGGCCGTCGTGCCAGCGCACGTTCGGGCGCAGCTTGATCGTGTAGGTCAGGAAGTCGGGCGACGCGCTCACGCCGGTGGCGAGCAAGGGCTGGAATGCGAGCGTGCTGTCGAGCCTGAGCAGGCGTTCGAGAATTTTGGTAGAGGTTTGTAGCGGGCTGGAGCCGCCTCCGCCCGGCACGAACAGCGCTTGCGGTTCGAGGCCGCCCCAGCTCGCCACCAGCGTGCCGCCGCGGCGCGGCGCGGCGGCCGGCAGGGCGGGCGTGGCCGCAAGTGCGCCCGCGGGCAGCGCAAGCGCACCGACGCCGCTGACGCCGGCGCTTGCCGCGAGCGCACCGCGGGCAGTCAGGGAAAGAAAAGAACGTCGGGAATAGGGCGGATTCTTCTTCATGGCAAAAGCTCGACCGGCTCGGGTCGGCGTAGCGTGGTTTGGGTGGAGGTGATGGCGTTCGCGGTCTTACGCGGTGGCGTAACTCGCGCGGCCGATGGCGAGCAGCACGCCCTTGTCGTTGTAAAGCTCGACGTCGGCCACGCTCACCGTGCGGCCGAGGCGCCGCACGGTGGCCACGGCGTCGATATCGGTTTCGATGGCGGGGCGCAGGTAGTCGACACGAAAGTTGATTGTTGGGAGGCCACGCCCAACCAGCATGCCGACGGCAAAGTCGCCGACCGTATCGATAATTGCCGCGAGCGGGCCGCCGTGCCATTGCCGCGTATCCGCGCCGCGCTCGAAGCCCGGCTGAAACGGAATGCGCACGCGCAGCGCTTGCAGGGCGTGGTCGGCGCTGATGGCGCGCATACGCAGCGAGGCGATATAGGGCGAGCGGTCGAACGCCTGCTGGATCTGCTCGATGGTGAGGGTCTCGCGCGCGTCGCTCACGATGCCACCAGCACCTTGCCAATCACTTCGCGGTTTTCGAGCGTCGCGAGCGCTTGTGCGCCTTCTTCCAGCGGCCATTTCCGGTCGATCAGCACACGCAGCTGGCGGCTCTGCACGAGATCGAGCAGTTCGTGCAGGTCCTCGCGCTCCCAGCCGTTGGAGCCGCGAATCTGCAACTCGAAGGTCCAGATGTAGCGGATGTCTTCCGGTGGGGCGTAGCCGGCGGTCGCGCCGCAGGTGAGAAGACGCCCGCCCAGGCGCAGACAGCGCAACGAGCGCGTCCAGGTGTCCCCGCCTGTGAAATTCACGACCACGTCCACCCCGCCACGCTCCACGACATTGCGGCGCCGCGCAGGCTTGCCGAACTTCGCGTGTACCGCGCGCACGAAATCTTCCTCGGTGTACAAAATGACGTGGTCCGCGCCGAGTTCGCGCAGACGCTGGGCTTTTTCCGGCGATCCCGCGCAGGCGATCACTTCGGCGCCAGCGAGCTTCGCGAGTTGCACCGCGCACACGCCGACACCGCCGCTCGCGCCAAGTATCAACACGCGTTCGCCGGCTTCGATCTGACCGATGCGGCGCATCATGCGCAGCGCGGTGCCATAGGCGACCGGCAACGCAGCGGCTTCGTCGAAGCTCACGCCATCGTGCAAGCGGATCAATTGATGCGCCGGCACGCGGCACAGTTCGGCGAGGCCGCCATGTGTGGTTTCGCCGACGAGGCCGCCGTCCACACGATCAATGGGATCGACGAGTACGCGGTCGCCGGGTCGCCAGTCCTGCACGCCCGCGCCGACCTCGACGATCTCTCCCGCTACGTCGAGCCCGATGATGACGGGGAACGGCAGCTTGATGCCTGGCATGCCGCGCCGCGTGAACACGTCGTGATAGTTGAGGGACGAGGCCTTTACGCGGATCACGACATCGCCGGGAGCCGGGCTCGGATCGGGAAAAGCGGTTTCGAGACGGAGCTTGTCAAGGCCGCCGTGCTCGCGCAACACAATAGCTTTCATGATGAAAACAAAAACGTGGATAACTTCGAAGTGCGATGAATGTCGCTTACCAGCGCGCAAGCCCGTCGAGCGTTTGCGCCGTGATGGCGAGTCCGTGCGCAAGCACACGCTCGCGCCAGACCGAGGAAACGGGCACGAACGCGTCGAGCAGGTCGGCACGCAGTTGCGCGTCGCGCTCGGGGTGCGGCGCCTGGCGGGCGCGAAAACGCAGCCACTGGTCGAGTCGCGACGCGAGGCTCATGCTCGGCCCGCGCGTACCGAACTCGATCACGGCGCCCGCCATCGGCCGCCCGTCGAGAAATTGCTCGACGCCGCGGAACACGAGCCCGCGATAGTCGGGCCGCGCCAGGCCATGCGGGCGCTGGCCGAGCACGCGGTCCGCGCCCCACCACTGGGCCGCGCGCTGCTCGAGTTCGCTGTCTTGCGCGTTGAAGCAGAGAAAGAACGGCTCGCCGTATTCGCCGATGCCGGTGTGCCAGTCGATAAACGCCACACGCTCGGCCTGCACGAGATGCGTTTCCACGATGCGCTGCAAGGTCAGGTTCGACCATTCGCGCTGATTGCCGCCATAGATCAGGCCGTCGGCATGCGTGTACTGGCCGCTCGCGAGCGTGTTGAAGAGCGCGTCCGCGCCGTGCGCGTCGCGAAAGCGGTCCGTCGCCTGTGTTGCTGCGGCGAGCGTGTCGCGGTCCCAGCGCGTTGGAATCAGCCATTCGTGCAGGCTCGCGTAGTGCGCGTTGCGTGGCCGTGGCGCGTCGTGATCGACAAAATTCCGGTTCAGGTCGACGTTGTTTTCGGTCGTGCGGGAGCCGTGCGCAAAGCCATACGGGTTGAGCCCGTGCACGAGCGTGACGGCGAGATCCGGAGGCAGGTTCGACGCCAGGCTGTCCAGCCATGCAATCTGGAGCGCCGAGCCCGCAGCGCCTTCAAGACCGTGCGTACCGCTGATGGCGAGCAGTTGCTTCGGCGCGTGCTGCGGCCCGAGACGCGCGACGTCGATGCTCAGTGCGATGCCGCCAGGGCCGCTCGCGTCGGGATGCCGGTAGCTCGCGAGTTGCGCGCCCGCGCGTTGGGCGCGGACCACGAAGCGCTCGCGCGCAGACGCATAGTCGGGCGTGAAGTAATGCCAGAAGGCGGCCGCCTCGCTCATGCCGTTTCGCCTTCGACAAAGCGCAACGCGACGCCTGCGGCATGGCCGGCCGCGACGCGCACCGAGCCGTCTGCGGCTGCGACGGAAACGACGCCATTGCGCTCGAACACCTTGCGCAGCGTGTCGAGCGAGCGCACGCGAAGATCGAGCGCTACGTAGCGTTCGCTGCCATCGAGCGTGACGGCGACCGCGCCGTAGCGGCGCTCCGCCTGGGCGGGCGTGACGAATTCGACGTGCGCGCGGCCCGCCGGCAGGCGGTAGTGATCGTCGCCGACGCGCTCGACGATACCGGGCCCGAACAGGCGCTCGTAGAGGTCCGCGACCTCGCGCGGCGCAGGCGTCGCGATCACGAAGCCGACGATATCGGTCACGCCGTTGGGGTGCTGGCGGTCTTCGTCGCGCCACACGAGTTGCGGCGTGAAGTGATGGCAGAAGAACGTGCGGCCGTTGCGCACCAGCTCGGCGGCGAGGCGCACGGTGCGAAAGCGCGCGTCCTGCGCACCCTCGGGCAGTTGCACGGGTCTGAAAAATTCGGCGGGCGGCTCGACTCCGATACCGCGCGCGGTGATCGCTTCGTGCAGCGCGTGCGAATCGTTGGTCTTGAACACGAGCCCAGAGAGGCCGGGCGGTGCATTGACGATGTCGGGACGGTTCGCGCTCTTGCCCTGCTCGAAGCCGAGGAGTTCCAGGTAGTTCTCGCCGAAGATGGCGAGGTGATTGCTCGACCCGAGCGAATGATGACCGCGCGCGGTCAGGGCGAAGCCGAGCTTGCGATACGTGTCTGATGCGTCGTCGAGCTGGTCCTTGACGTTGACGACGACGTGATCTAGAACGGGGGCGGGAATGTGGCTCATTGCGGTGAGGGTCTCCGGTGGGCAGGGGGCGCAACGCTTGCCAGGTGGCCCACTGCGATTGCGTCAGAGGAAAGGTCGCTGAAAAGTGTAGTGACAGCTTCTTCCGCAACCAACCAAGCTATCGTGATTTGCTCAGCGCAATTCGGGCAAACGTGGGCATCCCAGTTGCTTGCCGGGCGCCGCGTCACGCGCATTTCTCCCTTTGTTAAAGCCTGATTGGAAGGAATCCGTAGTAAGTTCGCGGTCACTCGAATGGTTGAGCTTCACGGGTGGCTCGATGCGCTGAGGTGCCCACGTTCCGGCTGCCCGTCGTAAAGCTTAGGCAAATAACTTGGTTTGAAAAGGACTGCAGAGTCCCTAGACTCGGTGCCCGCGGATTCGGCAAGGCAGCGCTTGGCTTGTCATCGCTGCAGTTTTGTGCCGGTCCGTTGCAGACTTACACACGCTCGTTGTCGACTCGTCCACAATCACCGAATAAATTCTCGCAGATGAAACTCAACAAGTTCAGCGCAGCGGCACTCTCGCTCGGCCTCGTCGCCGGCGCCGCGCACGCGCAAAGCAGCGTCACCCTTTACGGCATTGCCGATGCCGGCTTTCTATACAACAACAACGTGAAAGGCGGTGCGCTGTACGGCCTCTCGTCCGGTACATCGTCGCGCTGGGGCCTGCTCGGCGCCGAGGATCTGGGCGGCGGCCTCAAGGCGATTTTCGATGTCGAGAACGGCTTCACGTTGGGCTCAGGCGCGTTGGGACAGGGCGGTCTGCTATTCGGACGCAAGGCCTTCGTGGGTCTGAGCAGCACGACGTGGGGTGCCGTCACTGCCGGGCGTCAGTACTCGGCCAGCAACGACGCGACCAGCTCGTTCGCTTCGGGTGCCGACTGGGCAGCTTCCGGTCTCGGCTACGGCACGCGCGCTGCCGACGTCGACAACGTCGATACGTCCAACCGTATCCAGAACGCCGTGAAGTACTCGAGCCCGAACGTCGGCGGTTTCACGCTCGGCGTGCTGTACAGCTTCGGCAACGTCGCCGGCAACTTCGGCCAGAACTCGGTCAAGGACGTGGCGCTCGCGTATGCCAACGGCCCCGTGAAACTGGGCGCAAGCTACATGTTCACGAAGGACCCGTACTACGCGACCTTCGGCAATCAGGGGAACTCCTCGACCTCTGCCACCGGCACCAACAACAACATGCCTAGCCGCATTTTTGGCGGGTACGCGTCGGCCGGCTCCCAGCAGATCGTGACTGCGGGCGGTTCGTACGCGCTCGGGACGGTGACGGTCGCGGTACTGTACTCGAACACGCAGTTCCAGAACCTCGGCTCGGTCAATGCAGGCGGAAGCTACGGCACGCTGTACCACGGCGGTACGGCCACGTTCAATTCTGGAGAACTGAACGTCAAGTACGCCGTCAATCCCAGTCTGACGCTTGCCGCAGCCTATATCTATACCCACAACAGCGGCGCCGGCAACTACGATAGTGCGCACTACAACCAGGTCAACCTGGGCGCGACTTATGCCGTCACGAAGCGCACTTCGCTCTATGCGGATGGCTTCTATCAAGCGGCTGCAGGTACGGATTCGACTGGCAAGGCCGCCGTGGCGAACTTCAGCGGCTCGACGTACTCGAGCACGAGCCACGCGGTTGCGGCTATAGTCGGGATCACGCATCGCTTCTAGAATTTGGTTATATCGATCCATCGGTTCACATGCGTGACCCGCATTGATACGATCGCTGGGTCTTCTCCGAGACACCTTGAAGTGGAGTTGCCCGCCGCACGAAACGCGGCGGGCATTTTTTATTTCCGATCGCTCAGTGTCACGAGCCATATCCAGGCGGTGCCTGAAACCCGCCGTACGCTTCCTCAAGCAAGCGGGCGAACGCGATTGGCGTGCGATCTTCCAGCCATGGTCCGAGCGCCTGCGCGCCGACCGGTAGTCCATCGTGGTCGAGGCCGAGCGGAAAGCTCGTCGCGGGCAGGCCGGGCAGCACCGGTAAACCGGCCCAATAGAACAGGTCGCTAAAGCGCAAATTACGCACGCCGTCCGCAAACGCCACCGGAAATTCGCGCTGGTCCTTTGGCTCGCTGTGATCGTGACGGAAAGCGGGGGTAGGCGCGACAGGCGTGACGACGACGTCGAACGCTTCGAAGAGCGCTTCCCATTGTGCCCGCAGCACGAAGCGGCGCTCGTTGGCGACAAGCCAGTCACGATGCGAGATCGAAGGCGCGCGCAGCGTGGCGGCTTCGTGGCTGTCGTCGTCGGGCGTGAGCGCGGCGAGGCGGCCTTGCGTGGTCTTGTCGGGTAACGGCTGCACGGTCGATGAACCGAGCAGCGTCCGATACAGCGTATGCGAGGCGCGCAGTTCGGGCAGCAGGCCTTCGGGCAGATCGGCGGGACGCTGGATTCTCACGCCGTGCGCGAGCAAGCGCTCGGTCACGCGCCCGGCAACGAGCCGCTCCGACTCGCTCGGCTCGACGCCCGGCCACCGATCGATCACGAGCACGCGGAAATCGGCAAGCCGCGAGTGACGCGGCGGCGGCAGCGCAACGCGCCACGCCTTGTTTAACTCCGGGTCGCGGTTGAGCAGCAGGCCGAGCGCGAGATCGAGATCGGCAGCAGAGCGCGCAAGTGGTCCGGCCACGCCGAGATCGCGCGGCGCGCGGCGGCCCGGCGGCAGACCCGAACCGAGCGTGGCGATCAGACCATAGCTCGCCTTGTGCCCATAAACGCCCGTGAAATGCGCCGGGATACGAATGGAGCCGCCGATGTCCGAGCCGACTTCGAGCGCGACATAACCCGCCGCGACGGCGGCCGCACCGCCACCCGACGAGCCGCCGGGCGTGCGCGCGAGATCCCAGGGATTGCTGGTGCTGCCGTGTACGGCGTTATAGCTTTGCAGGTCGGTGAGGCCGAGCGGCACGTTGGTCTTGCCGATCACCACCGCGCCCGCTTCGCGCAGCGCCGCGACTACGGGCGAGTCACGCCGGGCGCGGTTCTGCGTCAATTCGGGCTTGCCGACCGTCGTGACGATCCCCTGTACGTCGAACGATTCTTTCACGGTGACGGGGACGCCGAGGAGCGGCTTGCGCTCGCCGCGCGCGAGCGCGGCATCCGCGGCGCGGGCGTCGGCGCGGGCACGATCGTCGTCGTGCACCACGACGGCGTTGATCGCGCCGTCGAAGCGGTCGATACGCGCGAGGCTGTGTTCGAGCAACGCGGTGGCGCTCACGCGGCCCTCGGCGAGGGCGCGGGCCTGTTCGCCAGCACTGGCGAAGGTGAGCGCATCCAGCGCGCTTGCGGTGTCGTTGTCGATTCCGTTCTCGATGCCAGGCAGGGCGGCCGTGCTCATGATGGGGTTGTCCTCGCGGTTAAGTCGGCTCAGGCCGGTGCGATCCACGCGTCGGACAGGTCGCCCGCGGTGAGATCGATGCTGTTGTTGAGGTCGTGCACGCGCCGGTTGTAGACCTGCACCGCGGAGGGTACGGTCACGAGCGGGAACACGGGCAAATCGCGTCCGACGATCTGCTGGATCTGCCTGAAATTCGCGGCGCGTCGTGCGTCGTCCTGTTCGACGGCCGCCGTCCTGAAAAGCGCGTCGACCTGCGGATTCTGGTAATGCGACGCGTTGATCCAGATGAGCGGATGGCTCACGCCGTCGCCCCAATAGATGCGCTGGACACCCACGGTCGGGTCATAGAGTCGCCCGAGCCCGTTGATGTTGAGATCGAAGTCGCGCGCCGTATAAGCGCGGCGCAGATACGTGGGTAGATCGCCGTCGAGAATCGTCGCCTTGATGCCTACGCGCGACAGCGCCGCTCGCAGGTAGTCGGCGCTGCGCCGGAAATCGCTGCCCGTGAGGTAGGTGATCTTCACCGGGAAGCGCTGCCCATCCGCGCCGCGCTTGTGACCTGCGGCGTCGAGCAGGGCGTGGGCCTTCGCGACATCGTATGGATAGGCAAATGTGCTGTCGTCGTAGTAGTCGGCGAGCACGGGCGGCACGGGCGAATTGACCACCTGCGAGCGGCCAAAAAACACATGGTCGCGCAGGAAGTTGCGATCGACGGCGTGCGCGACAGCGCGGCGCACGTCGGCGTTCGCGAACACCGGGTTGTCGAGATTGAATTCGAGGAATGCGGCGTTGTTGAGATACGCGTCGTAGCTGTCGTCCACCCGCAGATGTGGCAAATTCGCGAGCCGTGGCAGGTCCGCGAGCGCGACATTCGTCGCCGCGTCCACCTCACCCGTTTCGAGCGCGGCCGAAATCGCGCCTTGATCGGGCGTGATGCGATACACCACATGATCGAGATACGGCGCGCCTTTGCGCCAGTAGTCGGGGTTGCGCTTGAGGCTCACGTACGTGCCGCGCACCCATTTGTCGAACACGAAAGGACCTGTGCCGATGGGCGCGAGCACGTTCGGGCTCGTCGTGGGGTCACCGTCGCCGTAGCGATGCTGCGGCACGATCGGTAACTCGGCCGACGCGAGGGCCTTGAGCAGATACGGCGTAGGCCTGTCGAGCACGATCACGGCGGTGAGCGGGTCGGGCGTCTCCACCCGCGCGACGTTCGCGAGCGTGATGCGTCCACGCGGGCCGAGCCGCTTTTGCGTGAGCACGGAAAAACGCACGTCGTTCGAGGTGAACGGCTGGCCGTCGTGCCACCGCACGTCGGGACGCAGCGAGAACGTATAGCGCAGGCCGTCGCCGCTCACGGACCAGCGCACCGCGAGCAGCGGCTGGGCCCGGAACTGCGCGTCATAGCGCAGCAGTCCTTCCGAAATTTTCGCGCTGATGTTGCGGATCACCGTGTTGGTGTCGAGCAGCGAGACGAGGCCGGGAGGCTCCTGCTGGACCGCGTAGGTGAGCGTGCCGCCTGTCACCGGAGCGGCGGACGTGGCGCCAGTCTGTGCGCGCGCCGCGAGCGGCATGCTGGCGCCGCTCGCGAACAGACTGGCGGAAAGTTGCAGGAAAGTCCTGCGATCAATACTCATTGTGCCTCCAGTGGCGGAAGTGGGGAAAGGCGCGACTCACGATAGACCGGGCACGCCCAGCCATAGCTGCCCGATCAGCTCATGCGTCGCGTCGGCGTTAGGCGGATGGAAGGCGCCGGCTCGCACGTCGCGAAAGAGCCGCTCGAGTTCCTGGCGACGCGAGAGGGAACCCGCGCCGGCTACCTGCAGAGCGAGATTGACGACGCGCAGCGCGCCATCCACAGCATGTTGTTTGGCTGCAAGCAGTTGCGCGAGCCACGGTTCGCCCGGCGCATAGCCGTCCCACCAGCGCTGTGCGGTGCGCTCGAGCAGCGCATCGATGCTCTCCAGATCGATGGCGGCTTGCGCGACGTGTGCCTGCGTGAGCGGCTTGAATGCGTATGGGCGGCCGCCCAGCACGAGCGAGCGACGCGTTTGTGCTGCCTCCAGCGCGAGATCGAAGGCGCGCTTCGCGATGCCGAAATAGACTGCGCCGAGGCCTGGCAGCACTGCGCCGAGAATACCGTCCACGAACGGATCGTCGGGCGGCCCCGCGGGCAGCACGCGCGTGACATGTTCCGGCTGGGCGACCGCGCCTTCGAGCCATGTGTCGTCGCTGCGCGTCGCGCGCAAACCGAGCGCGTCCCACGTGGGCTCGGTGCGATGGCCGTTCGCATCCCGGCGAATGAATGCGTGCACGATGCGGGGATTCGCGGGATCGCTGTCGTCGCGGCCGTGCACGCCGAGCCAGTCCCATGCGGGCGCAAGAGACGTGAAGATCTTGTGGCCATCGAAGCGCCATGCACCACCGGCCAGGGGCGTCGCACGCACGGTCGAGTCCGCGAGTCCCGCGTCGTTGCCGGGCTCGCCGTGGCCGGCGGCGAACACCTTGCCGGCGCCGATCTCGCCCAAGATCCAGTCGGCCGAATGATCGCCGCGCCGCCACAAATGCAGGGCCGCGCCTGCCCAGTAGAGATGCATGTTGAGGGCGAGTGCCGTCGCCGGCGCGTGATACGCGAGTCTGATCTGCTCGCGCAGCAATTCCGGCAATGTTAAGCCGAGACCGCCGAACTCGCGGGGCACGCTCGCACGCAGGAAACCCGCAGTTTGGAGATCCGCCAGATCGTCCGCGAAGAAGGCGTTCTCGCGGTCGTATTGCGCCGCTCGAGCACTGATTCGTTCGAGCAGCGACTCGGTGAGAAGCGGTGCAGTCGCGAGTTGCGAGGGCGTAACCCGCGGTGCGTGGTGTTCCAGAGTAGTACTCAAGACGTTACCTCCTGCATGCGGGCGCGGACGCGAGGGGTGTCGAGTGCTGCTCAAGCGTGCGCGGCTGCAGCGGTCCAGATACGGTTGAGAGGGCGCGGTTCATGCCGGAGCTAGCGCGCGTGTGCGGCGCGAGCCGCTCCATGCGATTATGGTTGCGGCGTCGAGACGCGGCCAATATCGATTCGCGAATTGCATATCGGCCATGGATGGTATGAAAGGCGAATTCGTCATGCCGTCATGCTGTCGACGGCCATATGAATATGCCAATATCCTGGTTGAATGGCCTACGTCGATGCAGAAGAATCGAGGTTCGAACCGTTCGAACCACGGGCGCATACGCACTTGAACGATCCCTCACGTGGAAAACGTGTCGTCGCATTCGTTGTGACATCGAACTCGCACCGGAAAAGTCGTTGCAGTGCTCGCGTCCGTCAGCGATCTTCGCCTATCGGGAGTATGGTGTAGCTATTGTTTTCCGGCAGCCAAAACCATGAACCGTATTCGACAGTTGCATCTCGGCGCATTCATGCGCCCCGTCAGCCTGCACACGGGGGCATGGCGTTTCCCTGGTGCGTATCCCGATGCGAATTTCAACTTCGCTCATCTGAAGCGCTTTGCTCAGACGCTCGAGCGCGCGCGTTTCGACGCGTTTTTCATCGCCGACCACCTGGCCGTGCTAAACATGCCGATCAACGCGCTTAAGCGCGGGCAAACCGCAACCTCGTTCGAGCCTTTCACGTTGCTCTCGGCGCTCACTGCAGTGACGGAAAAAATCGGGCTCATCGCGACGGCCTCGACGACGTTCGACACGCCGTACCATGTCGCGCGCCGCTTTGCTTCGCTGGACCATTTGAGCGGCGGCCGCGCGGGCTGGAATCTGGTGACGACCTCGAATCCGGACGCGGCACTCAATTTTGGCCTCGAAGAACACGTGGAGCACGACGAACGTTATCGCCGCGCACGCGAATTCTTCGACGTCGTGACGGGGCTCTGGGACAGCTGGGCCGACGACGCTTTCGTGCGCGACGTGACGAGCGGCGAGTACTTCGATCCGGCGAAGCTCCATGTGCTTGCGCACAAGGGTGACTACTATTCCGTACGCGGCCCGCTCAATATCGCGCGACCACCGCAGGGCTGGCCGGTGGTGGTGCAGGCGGGTTCGTCGGAGGCGGGGCGCCAGCTCGCGGCCGAAACGGCCGAGGCCGTCTTCACCGCGCAGCCGAATCTCGAAGCCGGCAAGCGGTTTTACGCCGACGTGAAGGCGCGTATGGAAAGGCTTGGGCGCGATCCCGATCACCTGAAGATCCTGCCGGGCGCCTTCGTCGTGGTTGGCGAGTCGCTCGATGAAGCGCGTGAAAAGCGCGAGCGCCTCGACAGCTTTGTGCACTACGACAGCGGAATTGCCTCGCTATCCATCGCGCTCGGTCACGACGTGTCCGGCTTCGACCCCGATGGTCCACTGCCTGAGATTCCTGAGAGCAACGCGAGCCGCTCGGCGCGGCAGCGCGTGGTGGACTGGGCCCGCGACGAGGGCTTGACGATTCGGCAGCTCGCGCAGCGCGTGGGTGGTTACTCGGGCCTGCAGATGGTCGGCACGCCGTGCTCGATCGCGGACGAGATGGAGCAATGGCTGGTGGAAGCAGGCAGCGATGGCTTCAACGTGATGTTTCCGTATCTTCCCGCAGGCCTCGACGACTTCGTGGAGAAGGTCGTACCCGAGTTGAAGCGGCGCGGCATTTTCCGTCGCGAGTACGAGGGCAGTACGTTGCGCGAGCATCTCGGCTTGCCGAGGCCGGAGAACCGCTTCTTTTGAGGGCAACGATCACGAGCGCAGCGCTGTTTGGCCTCGACTGACTGCGGGCGCGCGAGCACGCACGAGGCGAACGGCGCTTAGCATCGGCTCGAATATTGTTGGATCGAATCATTCGTGGCAGCGCTGGCCGTCGAGACCGACAATCGTCGGGTGTCCTTATTCAAGAGCGGAGCGTTGATCCACCATGAGTCGAGACTTGCTGCTGATGCTGGAACCTGGCTTCACCGATCCCGCGTGCCCTGGCGAGCGTTTCATCTGTCCGCACGGCGCGCCGATAGAAGGACTGCTCGCGAGCGACCCCGAGCGCGTCGCAGCCCTCGATGTGAAACGCTTGCCGTTCGCGCGCCCGCGGGCGGCTGTGATCGAAGTGCTCGACGAAGCGCATCAGGGCTTGCCCGTGCTCGTGCTGGGCGACGAGCATCCGGTTCCCGAGGGCGTGCCGACTTTGAATGGCCGTCACTTCGTGACCGACACGAACCGGATTCTCGCGCTGCTTGCCGAGCGGCACGGCTTTCCCAAGGTGCATTGAGCCGGTTGAGCGCGCCGCGGCCACGGCGCTTCTTACGGGCGTTCAGAACGAGGGCAGCGCCTGCGTGAGCGTGGACACGAAGCGTGCCGTACGCGCATCGCGTGGACGCGCGAAGAGTTCACGTGACGGGCCAGCTTCGACGATCGCCCCATCCTTGAGGAAAACAGCGTCGTGCGCCACGGAAGCCGCGAGCCGCAGGTCGTGCGTTGCCATCAGCATGGTCGTGCCCTCCAGCGCGAGCTGCCTCAGCACGTCGACCACCTCGGCGGAGAGTTCGGGGTCGAGCGCCGAAGTCGGCTCGTCGCAGAGCAACACCTGGGGCGAGGGCGCAAGCGCGCGCGCAATCGCCACGCGTTGCTGTTGACCACCCGAGAGCGTGGAAGGCCACGCATCGGCCTTCTGGGCAATGCCCACTTTGGCGAGCAGCGCGGCGGCACGCTCGCGGGCCCGTTCCTTTTCCCATTTCAGGACCGTGACGAGGCCTTCCATCACGTTCTCGATGGCGCTCAGGTGGGGGAACAACTGGAAGTTCTGGAACACCATGCCGGTATGGCGGCGCACCGATGCGATTTTGGCGTGAGAAAGCTGCCGGCCCCGGCCGAATTCGACGCGGGCGTCGCCCACGCTCAGCGTGCCGGAGTCGGGCACTTCGAGCAGGTTGATGCAGCGAAGCAGCGTGCTTTTGCCACTGCCCGACGGTCCGATGAGCGCGGTCACGCTGCCGGCTTTGAGCGTCAGGTCGATGGCCGCGAGCACCTCGTGGTCACCGAACGACTTGTGGACCTTTTCAATCTGGATCATCAGCGTCCCGCCGTGAACAAGGCATGACGGCCATAGCGCGTCTCGAGGCGCCCTTGAGCCTGCGAGAGCACGGAGCTGAACACGAGATAGATCAGCGCGGCCTCGGTATAGAGAATCAGAGGTTCGTATGTCACGGCGGCGATGCGTTGTGCGGCCTGGAAGATTTCCGGCACCGTCAACACGGCCGCGAGGGACGTGTCCTTGACGAGCGAGATGAACGAGTTCGAGAGCGCGGGCAATGCCACGCGGGTCGCTTGCGGCAGGATGACGCGGCGCAGCGCCTGCGCGCGCGTCATGTTCATCGAATAGGCGGCTTCCCACTGTCCGCGCGGTATCGATTCGATCACGCCGCGAATGACCTCCGCGTTATAGGCGCCGACGTTGAGCGAAAAGCCGATGATGGCCGCGGTCAACGGATCGAACACGATTCCCACGTTGGGCAAGCCGTAGAAGATGACGAACAGCTGTACGAGCAGCGGCGAGCCGCGAAAGAGCCAGATATAGAAACGCACGGCCGCGACGGCCCAGCGTTGCCCGAAGAGGCGAACGAGTGCCGCGAAAAAAGCGACCAACATGCCGATCGCAAACGAAGCCAGCGTGAGCGGGACCGTAAAGACCAGTCCCGCGTACAGCAGTGGCCACAACGATTGCGCCATCAAATGCAGCCATGCCGGCATCGTTCAGTCCGCCTTATTGTGAAACGTCTTTGCCGAAATACTTCTGCGAGATTTTCGCGTAGGTGCCGTCGGCCTTGATGTCGGCGAGCGCCTTGTTGACGGCTGCGACCAGTTCGGGGTTGCCCTTGCGCAGCAGCACGCCCGACTGATCGTCGGCGGAGGACGCGTCGATGGCGGCGATCTTGAGCTTCGCGTCCGGCTTGTGCTTCTGGAAGTCGAGGAACGAGAGCGAGTCGTTGACGGTCGCGTCGACGCGGCCCGATGTCAGCAGGTCGATCGATTCGTTGAAACCCTGAACCGGCACGACGTCAGCACCATGCGACGCCGCGAGCTTGCCGAAATTGCTGGTCAGCGTGTTGGCCGACTTCTTGCCCTTCAGGTCGTCGAAGGAATGGATGTTCGTGTTTTCCGAGCGCACGATCAGGACGGCATGCGTCGAAATATACGGCGTCGAAAAGTCATACTTGACCTTGCGTGCGTCGGTGATCGAAACCTCGTTGATCACGGCGTCGTAGCGATTGACGTCGAGACCGGCGATCAGGCCATCCCACTTGCCTTCGATGAACTGCGGCTTGACGCCAAGCCGCTGTGCGATTGCCGTGGCGATATCGACGTCGAAGCCGGTCAGCTTGCCCGTTTCGTCGTGGTAGGTGAACGGCGCGTAGGTGCCTTCGGTGCCGACACGGAACACGCCGGACGACTTGACCTGTGCGAGTTCGTCGGCAGCGAGGGCCGGTGCCGCGGCAACGACCGACAGGAGAGCGGCAAATAGAGCGGAGCGGATGGCTTTCATGGTTGGAATGTTCGCGATGAGAGTTTCGTTTGCGGCATCAAATGGTGAGTCGCCGGATTCTACTGGCGGCGAATGTGACTGCCAAACAGGCACATTCGCTATGCATATGCTCTGGTGGAATATAACGACGGATATGACGTATCCACGGACACGCTACGAAGAAAAACAGCAATCGGCGCGCAATTGCGCGCCGATCGGGATGCGGCTCCGCACGTGGATCAGGCGCCGGGCCGGGCTTCGGGCAAGCGGCCCAGCAACCACGCTGCAGAGACGAGCAGGAAGCTTTGATAATGGATGTTCATTCGGTCCTCTCACCCGTCATTCGGCGAATGCGAATGCGCCTTCTGCCGAAATTGCGGCCAGCGGCAGACGTCCGTTCGGCAGCTCGCGGGCGCGCAGCGCCTCGCTCAACTGCGCAGGGTCACCCGCGCGGCCGATCGCAAGAGCCGCTTCGATGGCATAGTCGTCCGGTATGGCGAGTTCCGTGCGTATCCGCTCGCGCTCGATACCTGCCAGCCCGTGCGCCTTCCAGCCGGAAAGGCTGGCCTGAAGCCCAAGTTGCGCCCATGCGGCGCCGCTGTCGAACGAATGCGAGGGCGAGGCGACCGGATCCTTTGCGCCCGGCGGAACGAAGGTTTTCCTGGAGAGGACGATCACGATGGCGGCGGCATGTTGGGCCCAACCGCGGTTGAATTCGTTCAGGAAACCGAGGAAGCGCGACCAGTGTGCGGTGCCCCGGCGCGCATAGACAAAACGCCACGGCTGGGAGTTGTACGAAGACGGCGCCCAGCGCGCGGCTTCGAGAAACGTGAGGAGCGTGGTTTCGGGCAGCGTATCGTCAGTGAAGGCCCGGGGCGACCAGCGGTCGAGGAATTGTCGATCGATCGCATGGTCGGCGGTGCGTTGATTCGAGGTCGTCATGGAGATGTCCTGAGGATTGGCGCGAGGAAAGAGGAAGCCGTGCGTGTGCGCGGCCACTCGATGCGACGAGTATAGAAGTGAGCCCCCCCACGGCTAACGCATTTGTTTTGGGTTGCTTATGTTTATTCACGCGGCCGGGACTGGTCACGCAAGCGAATTCGTCATGCCGTCATGCTGACGACGCCCATATGAATATTCCAATATCTTGGTTGAATGGCCTGCGTCGAGGCAGAAGAATCGATGTTCGACCGTTCGAGCCACAGGCGCATACGCACATGAGCAATCCCTCACGACAGTTGCGCCTCGGCGCATTTCTGATGCAGACCGGCCACCATATTGCCGGCTGGCGCCATCCCGGCGCACAGGAAAACGCCGGCAGCAACTTCCGCCATTATGTCGAGCTGGCCCAGCTTGCCGAGGCGGCGAAATTCGATGCCATCTTTTTCGCGGATTCTTCGGGAGTGCGCAGCACTCACCTTGGGTCGCTTGCGCGCACGGCTCGCAGCGAGTTTTTCGAGCCGGTCACGCTCCTTTCTGCACTCGCTGCCGTCACTGAGCGCATCGGCCTGATCGCGACCGTCTCCACCTCGTTTCACGAGCCCTTTAACGTCGCGCGGAAGTTCGCTTCGCTCGACCAGATTTCGGGCGGTCGTGCGGGCTGGAATCTCGTCACGTCGAGCAGCACCTCCGAAGCGCACAACTTCAACTTCGAGGAGTTGCCGGATCACGCCAGCCGTTATCAGCGCGCGGCGGAGTTTCACGATGTCGTCCTCGGTCTTTGGGATTCGTGGGACGACGACGCGTTTCCGCGCGACAAGGCGAGCGGCATCTACCTCGATACGGCGAAGCTGCATGTGCTCAATCATCGCGGCGACTTTTTCAAGGTGCGCGGGCCGCTCAACGTTTCACGCTCGCCGCAGGGGCGACCCGTTGTCGTTCAGGCGGGTGCATCGGAAGCGGGCCGTGAGCTTGCGGCGCGAACGGCTGAGGTGATCTTCGTTGCGCATCAGACGTTCGACGAAGCCAAGGCGTTCTACGCCGACATTAAAGGCCGCCTGCCGCGCTATGGACGCGACCCCGACGACGTGAAAATCATGCCGGGTATATTTCCCGTCGTCGGGCGCACGCAGGCGCAAGCCGAAGAAAAGTTCGAACAACTTCAGTCGCTCGTCGACCCTGTGGTTGGCGTGGCACTACTTTCCAGCGTGATTGGCGGGGTGGATCTCTCGGGCTATGACGTCGACGGTCCGATCCCCGAACTTCCCGAAACCAATGGACCGAAAAGCCGCCAGCATCTGCTCGTGGATCTCGCCCGCCGCGACAAGCTCACGATTCGTGAACTGTATTTGCGCATAGCCGGTGCGCGGGGCCACCAGCAGGTGATCGGCACACCCCAAAGCATTGCCGATCAGTTGCAGCAATGGTTCGAGGAAGGCGGCGCCGATGGCTTCAACATCATGGCGCCTTACTTCCCGGGCGGCCTCGCCGATTTTGTCGAACTCGTACTGCCCGAACTGCGGCGGCGCGGCCTTTTCCGCAGCGAGTACGAAGGCCGCACCTTGCGCGATCACCTTGGGCTCAAGCGCCCCGCTCGCGGCAGCTATCCGGCTGCCTGACTTCGTCACATAGCCTGACTCAACCGGAATTCGCACTATGTCCCAAAACACGTCTGAGAATGCAACGAGCGCTGATATCGGCTTTGAACCCCACGCCGCATGGGGCGCACCCCCGAGCGAGCGCTACGAAACGCTCGCGCGGGACTGGCGCCCGATCTTCGCGCGCATTCGCGCGAGCGCCGTTGAACGGGATCTCGCTCACCGCTTGCCGCATGACGAGATCAGGTGGCTGCGCGACGCAGGCTTCACGCGGCTGCGCCTGCCGCGCGAGCAGGGCGGCGTGGGCGCGACGCTGCCTGAAGTGTTTGGATTGCTTATCGAACTTGGCGCCGCCGATACGAATGTGGTCAACGCGGTTCGTGCGCATCTCGGCTTTGTCGAAGACGTGCTCACCGCGCACGAAGCCGAATGGCAAGCGCATTGGCTAAACAAGCTCGCTGCGGGCGACTTGATTGGCGCTGGTCTTTCCGAAGCGGGTAGCGCCAGGGTCGGCACGTTTGCCACGCATCTCACGCGCACGCCGCAAGGCATTCGCCTGAACGGCCGCAAGTTCTACACCACGGGTTCGCTGTTCGCCGACTGGGTAGCCGTTGCCGCGCAAGACGGCGACGACACCGTTTATCTTCAGGTGCCGCGCACGGCGCGAGGCGTTGAAGTGATCGACGATTGGGACGGCTTCGGCCAGGCGCTCACGGCAAGCGGCACGGCGACCTTCGTGGATGTCGCGGTCGAACCCGAATGGATCCGTCCGTCTTCCACGCGGTTTCCCTACGCGGTGCCGTTCTATCAGCTCGTTCATCTGGCGTCGCTGGCCGGCATTGGCCGCGCGCTTGCCGACGACGTCGCGCGCCGCGTGCGCCAACGCGATCGCGTCTACAGCCACGGCAATGCAGATCGCGTCGCGGACGATCCGCAGATTCTCCAGGTCGTAGGCCGGCTGCACAGCGCCGCCTATGCCGCGCGCGCCGTGACGTTGCAGGCTGCGAAGGCGATCCAGCGCAGCTACGAAGCACATCAGGATGCGGCCACGAGCGGAGTGTCGCGTCAGGATGCGCTCACCCAGGCGCACACCGAAGCACACGTCGAAGTGGATCAGTCTGTTTCGGTGATCACGCGGCTCGTGCTCGACGCGAGCACGGATCTGTTCGACGCGCTCGGGGCATCGGCCACGCTTCGCACGGAAGGGCTCGATCGCTATTGGCGCAACGCGCGCACCATTTCGTCACATAACCCGCGCGTGTATCGTGAGCGGCAAGTCGGCGCGTACGCCGTGAACGGCACTGTGCCGCCGAGCTTCTATCGCGTGGGCAAAGGTTGATTGCTCGCACCGCATTCAATGGACGTAGCCGCCCTTGACGTAACGCACCGGCTGAGCGTCGATGCGCAGCAGTAGCGATGTGAGCGGGTCGGTCCTGCTGCGGTCGACGCCTTCGGCACGGCCGCCGCCTGCTGCGCAAAGCAACGTGGCGTCGGCCCATGCGGGGTCACCGGGTTTCGCTTCGGCTCGCAACCAGCCGTCGCGATCCGCGATCAACTGTGAGCCCGCGAAGCGCTGAGTGCTCACGCCGGCTATGCCCGCGAACACATTCCACGCACCGGGCGAGACGGCCACGCAAGACGCGTAGCCGTTCGCCGCCCAACGCGCCGTTTCGTGCGGCGATGGTAACGCGCCGTCGCGGAACAGCAGCAACGTCTGCCAGCGCGGATCTTCGAGCGGCGGCGCGCGTGAGTCGATTGCCACTGCACGTACGCGCTGGCCGGCGCGCCAGCGGGCCAGCGGCTCGGCAGGCGCGTCGCCGCAACGCACGTCGAGCGCGGGGAGGGCGACGGGCACCGGCCAGCCGTCGCCGTCCTGGACACCGCCGCCCGCCGCCAACACCTTCAGATAATCGAGAATCGCCCACGCGTCGGCGTCGGTGAGACGTGCTTTGAAGCCGGGCATGGATTGCGTGCCGTCGCGCGCATGCATGCCATGCTGCACGCGCCAGAACAACTCGCCGTCGAGCCGGTGACCGAGCAATGGGCCGACGATGGTTGGCGGCCAGCGCACAAGCGTGGCGGCACGCGGGCCGTCACCGCGGCCCGTGTCGCCGTGGCACGCCGCGCAGTCGCGCGCATAGCGCGCCGCGCCCCTCGCGACGGCTTCGACTGAGAACGACGTCGTCTGGAAACTGGTGGGTACGGCGTCCGCGAGCCATAACGAGGTATCGGGCCACGGCGCGAACCAGGCCGCGAGCACGGCGGCGGCGAGCAGCGCAATGCGCAGCCTGCGCCAGAAGAGGCCCGCGATCGCGAGGAGCAGTGCGCCGCTCGTGGCGGCAAGCGCAAGTGCTAGCTGCCGTGCGACGCCCGCATCGATGAGCAGAACCTCGACCGCGAGCCGCTTCGTCCACGGCCACGCAGGCTGGCCGTGGCTGTCGCCAGCCATGCCGAGTGCGTGCGCTGCGCTGCCGAGCGCGACCTGAGCGGACTCCAGCGCACCGAGAAACGGATTGACCCAGGCATTGCCGGAGAGCAGCGCGCTCATCGCCGCGCGCCGTGTGAAACGCGCCGCACCGCTTACCAGCTCGCGTCGAGGCCGAGGTGACGCAAGGCGTCGCGGCGCAGCGCGGCAAAGGCCGGGTCGCCGCGATGGCGAGGATAGGGCAGATCGACATGCAGTTCAGCCGCAACGCGCGCGGGCCTCGGGCTGAATACGATCACGCGCTGCGCGAGAAAGAGCGCCTCTTCCACGTCATGCGTGACGAGCAATGCGGAGAAGCGATCGCGCTGCCACAGGTCCACGAGTTCGCTTTGCATCGAAAGACGCGTGAGCGAGTCGAGCTTGCCGAGCGGCTCGTCGAGCACGAGCAGCCGCGGATCGTTGACGAGCGCGCGGGCGAGCGCGACGCGCTGCGACATGCCGCCCGAGAGCTGGTGCGGAAACGCGTCCGCGAATTCCGTGAGGCCGACGCGTTCGAGCTCGACGTCGACTCGCCCGCGCTCCCGTTTATGTACGCCGAGCGCTTCGAGCCCGAGCGCGACGTTCGCGCGCACGCGGCGCCATGGGTAGAGCGTCGGGTCCTGGAACACCACGACACGCGATGGATCGGGCCGCTCGATGGGCGCGCCATCTTGCAGGAGCCTGCCCTGTGTCGCCGCATCGAGCCCCGCGACGAGCCGCAGCAGCGTGGACTTTCCGCAGCCACTCGGCCCGAGCAGCGCGACGAATTCGCCCGGCGCGACAGAGAGGCTCACGTCGTCGAGCACCGCGAGCGGGCCCTTGGGCGTGTCGAACTGGTGGCTCACGCGTTCAACGGTGATGCGCGCGCCCCGGGTGACGGGTTCGCGAGAAGGCGTGGCTTGGGCCACAGCGGCATTTACCATTTGACGGTTCCTTTTTGCCACACGAGCGTGCGATCGCGTACGAGAAAGAGCAGGCTGATGAGGCCCGAGAACAGAACGGCCATCACGAGCAGCGCCGCGTACATGTTCGAGTACGACGCCCACCCCTGCGCCCACGTGAGATACCAGCCGAGGCCCGACTTCACGCCCATCATCTCGGCTGTCACAAGCACGGTGAACGAGGCGCTCAGGCCCATGAAGAGGCCGACGAAAACCTGCGGCAGCGCAGCCGGAATCGCGACGCGCAGTACGAGGAAGCGCTGGCTCGCACCGAGCGTGCGCGCCACGTCGTAGTAGGCCTTGCTGACGCTCGCGACGCCTGACCATGTAAGTACGGTGACGGGAAACGCGGTAGCGAGCGCGATCAGAAAGATGGCGGCCGAGCGGCTCGACGGGAAAATGTAGAACGCGAGCGGCAGCAGCGCCGTGGCGGGCACGGGGCCTAGCACGCGCATGACCGGATGCACCCAGTAGCCCACGGCGCGCGACCAGCCGATCGATACGCCAACGAGGAAGCCAACCACGCCGCCGTAGAGAAAGCCGACGGCGAGCAGACCGATCGAATGGATCACGCAATCGGCGAGGCGCGCCCAGTCGTCGCGATACACCTCGACGAGCGCCTGCGGCGGCGCGAAGAACGGCGTGGGCAGGATCGCGGTTTTAGCCGTGAGGATCTCCCAGAGCGTGAAGGCAAGAGGCAGGGCGACCAGCCACGGTCCCGCTTTTCTCAGGCCGCGCAGCGCGGGCCGCAGCCGCGCGCTGGCGCGTTCGATGGCGGGAAATGTGAGGGCGAGGAGCGCGATCCATGCCGCGATCGCCCAGGCGGCCGCGCCAAGCTCCGCGGTATAGGCCCAGTCGGAAAAACCGGTGATGCGATTCGGCCACAAGCGCGTGACGGCGCCGAAGGCAACCCATGCTGCCGCCACCGCGAAACCGGTGTACCAAACGCCCGGTAATCCGGGTGTGCGTTGGCGGCGCAGGTCGATATCGGAGAAAGGAGACTGGCCGTCGCCGCCTTCGAGTGCATTGGCAGCGCCTGCGCGGACCAGCGCCGTTTGTTCGAGCGAAGACATCGCGTTACCCCAGTACGTTGGTGTAGACGGCCGCGGCAAAGCGCTGCGGATCGGTGGTCGGCTTCAGCACGCCGGCGCGCTTGAAGTCTTCGGCGAAGTAGGCGATCTCCTGCTGGAGATCGACGTTGATCGGATGGTGATCGTAGGTCAGCGTCGAGTAGAGCTTCACGAGGTCATCGACCGCGAACTTCGGCGTGTACTTCGCGAACGACTTCGCCGCTTCCCTTGGGTTCTCGCGCGAGAAGTCGGTGGCCTCGATGAGCGCGCGCGCGAGCGAGGCGGCGGTGGCGCGATCGCTGCGCAGCAGCGACCCGCGCGCGGCGATCACGCAGCAGACCTTGTGGGCGTACTCGTCGGAAAGATTGCTGGCGAGATGCGTATAGGCACCAGGACGCTGCCGCTCCAGCAGATAAAGATTCGGATCGCCGTCGGCGATGGCCTGGATCTCGCCCTTTTGGACCGCGACATCGAGCAGGTCGGCGGGATACTGGCGCCAGCTTACGTCGCGGTCCGGATCGATGCCGTGCTTGAGCAGCAGGATGGCGAAGAAGTTCTTGCCGGGCGAAGCGAGATCGCTCACGCCCACGGTCTTGCCTTTGAGCGCGGCGAGCGAGGTCACACCTGCTGCGCTCGCACCGATCAGGCGCACGCAGCCACCGTGCACGCTGCTGATGATCTTGACGTCGAACCCCGCCTCCAGCGGCTTGAGCCAGCGGTGAATCATGCCAACGGCAGCATCTGCCTTGCCCGTGGAAAGCGTTTGCAGGAGCTGATCGTTCGAACCTGCGTAACTGACGAGATTGACCTTCAGACCGTTCTTTTCGAAAAAACCCTGCTCTTGCGCAACGGCGACAGGCGTCAGGCAAAACCCGTTCGGCGCCCACGCAAAAGTGAACGGCTTGAGTGGTGGCGCCGACCATGCCTTGCGGCCGAGCGTCAAAACCGGGGCGCTCAGCGCCGTGGCACCCGCCGCGCGCAGCCATTTGCGGCGTTTCCCGTTCGGGGCTGCTGGGGTGAGGCTGGAACCGGGCAAAGCGGCCATGAATCGGTCTCCGTATGGATCGAAGTAGGGATTTCGGTTGAGGTTGAGTGGTTCGCATACGCACGGCGAGAAATTACTTCGTATGCAATCCTTATCAGATGGCGCGTGATCCACCGCACAGCTCGCTTGCCGAAAAGCGATGCGAACGCGTGCAGGCGACAACGGAGATCAGCGTAATCCCGAATCTGGACAACCGCGAAATAACGATTTGCGCAAACCATATCTGCTTTGCGTTGAATCGAAGCATGCTGGGCGCGAATCACATCGTAATGACGAAGTGACGCTCGCGTTGATTTGCTATCGCCAAAGCGTTCTTTGGCGTCGCGTGTCGCGCGCACTAGCATGAAGTACCGCGGACGGCCGGTTCCGCGCCTGACTTCACGGGAGCCTTCATGCGATACAAGGGATATAGCGTCGAGCCGTCTGCACACGCGTTGCCGAGCGGGCTCTACGCGGCGAACCTGACCATCGAGAACAGGTCGCCCGCGCTCGAATCTTCGTTTTCTTTCGAAGCGCTCGATTATTTTTTCGAGCCCGACCACGCTATCGCGTACGCCTCTCGCTGGGCTCGACTATGGATCGATCAGCGCGGCAAGCTGGCGGCCGGGTGATGCGGTGAATCATCGGTCACAACTGGCTGGTGCGAGCGGCGAGGCGTGGTCGTCATCGAAGCCGTCATTTGCATATGCCACACACGCGTGCAAGCTTATGGCTTTTTCATCGTTGACCCTGGCTGTTTCATTTGATGATATGGACGCCCTTCAAGTCGACAGGGCGGAACATGTATCTGGGATCGAAAAAGCCATTGCGCCATGCTGCGAAGGCGTTGATCGTGCTGGGCGCGGTTGTGCAACTCGCGGCGTGCAACCAGTCGAATAGCGCGCAGGCCGCGCAGCAGAGCGCCGCGGGCAGGCCCACATCGGGCGGCACGCTCACGTGGGGTGTGACCACCGAGCCCGCGTGCTTCGATCCCCATCGCTCGTCGCAACAAAACGCGTTCTGGGTGATCCGTAATTACGTCGATTCGCTAATCTACAAGCAGCGCGATGGTTCGTATTCGCCCTGGCTCGCGAAGTCATGGAGCGTCTCGGACGACGGCAAGACCTATACGTTCAATCTGCGCGACGATGTACATTTCACCGACGGCACGCCATTCGATGCCCAGGCGGTGAAGGCCAATTTCGATTACATCATCGCCAATGCGGCGACGACGGCGCCTTCCGCTTCGCTGCTCGTGCATCTCGATCATGTCGAAGCGGTCTCGCCGTCAGTCGCGCGCATCGTGCTCAAGCAACCCGATTCGACCACGCTTGAATCGTTGTCCAGCGTGAAGCTGGGTTTCATTTCGCCCAAGGCGCTCGCGTCGAATCACGATTTGTGCGGGGGCGGCCCCGGCATCGTTGGCACGGGGCCATTCGTGTTCAGTGCGTATCAGCGAGGACAGTCGGCGACTTTCACGCGCAACCCCGACTACCACTGGGCGCCCGCAGCCGCGCAGCACCAGGGGCCGGCATGGCTCGACAAGGTGGTGTACCGCTTCCTGCCGGAAGCTTCGGTGCGCACGGGCGCGCTGAGTTCGGGACAGGTCGATCTGATCGAAGGCGTGCAGCCTACCGACGCCAGCGTGTTCGATCATGTCGCAGGCTTCCAGTTCCTGACCGGCCCTTCCGCCACGACGTCCTTTACGCTCAACGTGAATTACACGGCTTGGCCCGCCGACGATGCGCGCGTGCGCCGCGCCTTGCGCGACGGCTTCGATCTGGATGGCATCGTCAAGAGCGTCTATCTCGGCACGGTGCGGCGCGCCTGGTCGAACATCGGCCCCGACAATCCCGACTACGCGAAGGCGCTGCAGGGCTCGTGGGGAAACAAGGTCGCCGAGGCGAACCATCTGCTCGACCAGGCGGGCTGGACCGCGCGTGACAGTGATGGCTTCCGCACGAAGGACGGCAAGCGTCTAACGGTCGAAGTGGGCTATCCGCAGCCGTACATTCGCGACAGCCGCGACGTGCTGATCCGGGCGATCCAGTCGGCGCTGCGGCAGAACGTTGGGCTCGACCTGCGTTTGCGTATCACCACGGCGGGCGAGTTCGCGAGCCAGCAACATACGGGCATCTGGAGCATCTATCCGAACACGGACAACCCGTCAGACGTCGCAATGGAACTGTGGGACATGCTTGGCGATCGCGGGTTTCTGTACCAGGCGATTCCCGCGTCCGATGCCTCGCTCACGGGCAAGATCAACGAAGCGCGCAGGCTGCCGGTGGGCGACCAGCGGCGCAAGCTGCTTGGCGAGATCCAGCAATACGCGGTCGATCAAGGCTACATCGTGCCGCTGTACGCGCCGCAATATCATCTGGCCGCAAAGTCGTCGGTGCATGGCGTCGGCTTCGAGCCGCAACTCGACGGTCCCGCGAGCGCATACGAGCTCTGGGTCGATAAGCAGGGGGGATGAGATGGCGCGCAAAGTGGCGATCCGTCTGCTGACGGGCTTGCTGGTTCTCTGGCTGGCGGCCAGCGCTGCATTCGTGGCGATACACGCCTTGCCCGGCCGCATCGAGGACATACTCGCGGGCGACCTCTCGTATCCTGGCCTGCGCGAGGCGATCGCGGCCCAATGGGGCCTCGACCACAGCCTGCTCTGGCAGTACGGACAGTTCGTGCTGCGCCTCGCGCGCGGCGATCTCGGCACCTCGTTTGTGCTGCAGCAGCCCGTGGGCACGGTGCTCGTCAGCCAGCTGTGGCCGACGGTCGAACTGTCGGCTTCGGCGGGCGTGCTCGCTGTACTGCTGGCGCTCGTCGTGGCCACGGCCACTGCGGGCGTGGCAGCACGCGGCACGTGGCCGACACGCCTCGCATCGGCTGCCGAACTCGTGTTCACGTCCACGCCGGTCTTCTGGGGCGGGCTGCTGCTGCTCATCGCGTTCTCGTTCCACTGGCGCCTGTTCCCGGTGTCAGGCGGCGCGGGGTGGCGCGCACTCGTGCTGCCGGCCATCACGCTCGCGCTGCCCACCGCGGGCATGCTCTCGCAGGTCATGCGCGAGGCGCTCGACGACGCCTTCGAGCGGCCGTTCGTGATTACCGTGCGTGCGCGCGGCGTTTCGGAAGCGGGGCTGCGCGTGGGGCATCTGCTGCGCCATGCGTTGCTGCCGGTCGTGACGCTCGGCGGCTGGCTGATCGGCGGTCTGCTCGGCGGTGCCGTCATCACGGAGAAGCTGTTTGGCCGGCCGGGACTCGGCAGTATCACGCTCGATGCCGTGACTTCGCAGGACGTCCCCGTGGTGCTGGCCGTCGTGCTGCTGGCCGCCTTCGTGCACGTGGTGATCTCGACCGCGCTCGACATCGCCTACCTCTTCATCGATCCGAGGTTGCGCAGCAAATGAGCGACATTTCCGTTTCCCCGACGCCGGCTTCGACCGGCCTGCGCGCCACCGCTGGTTTGCGGCAACTGAGGCGCGTGCCGACTTCCGTGGTGCTCGCGGCCGCGTTTCTCGCCTTGCTTGTATTCGCCATCGTGCTGCCCACCGCCATCACGCCTTACGACCCGTTGGTGAGCGACGTCGCGCACGCCATGCAGCCGCCCGACGCGGCGCATTGGCTCGGCACCGACCGCATTGGTCGTGACGTGCTCGCGCGCATCGTCTACGGCGCGCGCTACTCGCTGCTCATCGGCCTGGCGAGCATGCTCGTGAGCCTGCTGATCGGACTCGTGATCGGTCTGTGTGCGGGACTCGGCCGGCGCCTTGTCGACGAATCGGCGTCACGCGTGTTCGACGTGCTTTCCGCATTCCCGCCCGTGCTGCTGTCGCTTTTCGTGGTGGCGTTTCTCGGGCAGGGCATCATCAATATCGCCGTTGCGGTCGGCATTGCGGGCATCCCGAAGTTCGGGCGCGTGTTGCGCGCGCAGACGCTCGTCGTACGGCGCGCCGACTACGTGACGCAGGCCGTGATCTTCGGCTTGTCGCGCCGCGAAGTGTTCTGGCGGCACGTGCTGCCGAACGTGCTGGCGGCGGTGCCAGTGATTGCGACGATCGACATCGGCAGCGCCATCATCGCGGTCTCGGGGCTGAGCTTTCTCGGGCTCGGTCCCCAGCCGCCGACGCCGGAGTGGGGCGTGATGCTCGCTGAAGGGCGCGACGTCCTGCGTGTTGCGTGGTGGCCGAGCGTGTTTCCGGGCCTGGCGATCACGCTAACCGTGATCGCGTTCACGACGATCGGCAAACACCTGGCGCGTATCTATGGAGTCCGCACGCGATGAACGAGATCCTCACCTCAGAAGCCACGCGCGCGCGCGTGCCTGGCCGCACGCTCGTCGATGTGACGGGCCTGTCGATTGGCTTCGACGACGTCAACGGCGGCCGTGCACTCGTGCGCGGCGTCGATCTGGCGATTCGCGCCGGCGAATGCGTGGCGCTCGTCGGCGAATCGGGGTCGGGCAAGAGCCTGACTGCACGAAGCCTGATCGGGCTTGCGGGCGCGCACGCGCGCGTCGACGCACAGCGCTTCGAGATTGACGGCCGCGCGGCGCTCGCGTTTCGTGAGCGTGACTGGCGCGCGGTGCGCGGCGGTTTCGCCGGACTCGTGATGCAGGACGCGCTCGTTTCACTCGACCCGTTGCGCACCGTGGGCCGCGAAATCGGCGAGGCGTTGACGCGCCACGTGAAGGGACAGTCGAGCGGGCAATGCGTGGCCGCCGTGCATGCGGTGATGCGCGACGTCGGCATTGCGCAGCCTGAGCGCCGCGCCGCACAGTATGCGCACGAGCTTTCGGGCGGACTGCGCCAGCGCGCCTTGATCGCCTCGGCGATCGCTGCGAGCCCCGCGCTCGTGATCGCCGACGAACCGACTACGGCGCTCGACGTGACCGTGCAGGCGCAGGTGCTCGCGGTGCTGGAGGCGCGTTTGCGGGCGGGCGTGGGCGTGCTGCTCATCAGCCATGATCTCGCCGTGGTGGCGGGCATCGCCGATCGCGTGATCGTGATGCACCGTGGCGAAGTCGTCGACAGCGGGCCAACGCGCGACGTGCTCGAGCGGCCCGCGCATGCCTACACGCGCCAGTTGCTTGCTGCACAGCCGGGCGCGCAGTCGCGCGGCTATCGCCTCAGCTCCGCGCGCTTCGACGAGCAGGGTGGGGGCGCCGTCGTGCGCGAGCCGCTGCCGCCCCGGGTGCGCGCGGTGGGCGGCATCGTCCTGCGAGCGCACGGCATCGGCAAGCGGTACGCGCGCGGCAAGGCCGACGCGAATGCGTTCGTCGCCCTCGACGACGTCTCGTTCGACGTGCGCGAGGGTGAGGTGCTCGGCATCGTCGGCGAATCGGGGTCGGGCAAAAGCACCTCGGCGAACATCGTGCTGGGCCTGCTCGCGCCGACGAGCGGTGGGGTCGAGTTTCTCGGCGAGCGCTGGAGTGGCACGGGCGTGAGCGAGACGCAGCGCAGCCAGCGGCGGCCGCTCATGCGCTATATCCCGCAGGATCCGTTGAGCGCGTTCGACCCGCGTCACAGCGTCGGCCGGCTGCTCGCCGATGGCCTGCATTCCCAGCGGCTGGCGCAGCGCGCCGTGCTGGATCGCAGCGTGACGCTGCTCGAGCAGGTCCGGTTGGATGCAAGTTATCTGGATCGTCTGCCGGTCTCGCTCTCGGGCGGTCAGCGCCAGCGCATCGCTATTGCGCGCGCGATTGCTTCGGAGCCCGCGTTGATCGTCTGCGACGAGCCCGTTTCCGCGCTCGACGTCTACGTGCAGGCGCAGGTGCTCGATCTGCTCGGCGAACTGCAGGCGCGGCTCGGCACCGCGCTGCTGTTCATCTCGCACGACCTCGACGTGGTTCAGCATGTGAGCGACCGCGTACTGGTGCTCAAGGACGGCCGCGCGGTCGAGACTGGCGCGACGGCCGAGGTCTTTTCGGCTCCTCAGGCTGAATACACGAAGCTGCTGCTGCGTTCCGCGCCAGATTTGCGGCCGCAGCGGCGGGCGGCTTGACGCGCGGCAAGCGCGAACGCGGCGTTCAGATCACAAAGAAGCCGTGGGTGCCGTCGCGGCCGAGCTGAGCGACCAGACCGTACTCCCATTCGAGGTAGGCGTTCATCGCTTCGCGTGCGTTGTCGGTGCCTTCATAGGGACGCCGATAGCGGTCGGTACGCGGCGAGGCCAGACGCGCATCGCCGCTCGCCACGGGCAGCCCGGCGCTTATCCATGCCGCGGTGCCCCCTTCGAGCACTTCCACCGGCTTGCCCGTCAACTCGGCAATGTCGGATGCAGCGAACGGTGCGAGCGCATTCGTCATACACACGGCGACGTAGCGCCGCGCATCCGGTAGCGTACGCAGGTCGTCGAAGCCGGGGGCGAGATGCGATCGCAACGCCCACCACGCGCCTGGGATATGCGCCTTGACGTGATTGGCGCTCGACGTGAAATCAAGCACGATGGTGCCGTGATCCGGTTCGGCGAGCCGTGCTGCTAGCGCTTCCGGCGCGATCGACGTGATACCGGGCGCCGCGGGTTTCGGCGCGTGCCATGCCCCCGCCTCGGTGAGATCGTCGGCGCGGGCTTCATCCACCACGTACACGTCGATATTCATCTGCGCGAGCCACGACGCCGTCATGTTGGCACGCACGCCATCGTCGTCGAACAGCACCACGCGCGCGCCACGCACCGGTGCAAACATTTCGGTTTCCTGAGCGAGCTGGCCGCCTTGCGCGCCCTGAAACCCCGGCGCGTGCGCGTGCTCGTACTCGGCGGGCGTGCGCACGTCGAAGCGGTACGTGGTGCGCGATGTATCGGCGGCCCAGCGAGCGGCTTCAGCGAGCGTCGTTCGCCCGACGCCCGCGCGGTTGGCGAGCGCGGTGGCGGCCGCTTGCGATGTCGACAGCGTGACGGCGTCGCGACCCGCTTCGAGATCGACGCGGCGTGCGCTGCCGTGCTCCAGCGTTTGCCCCGCGAGCGTCCAGCCGATAGTGCCGTTGCGCAGCGCCGCCACGGGATTCGGCAGCCCTGCGTTGACGAGCGACTGCGCACCGATGATGCTGCGCGTGCGCCCCGCGCAGTTCACGATCACGCGTGTGGCCGGATCGGGCGCGAGCGCGCGGGCGCGCAGCGCGAGTTCCGCGCCCGGCACGCTGATGCTGCCGGGAATGTTCATCGTCTGGTATTCGTCGAAACGGCGGGCGTCGAGCACGATCACGTCTTCGCCGCTCGCGAGGAGCGCGCCCACCGCCTGCGCCGAAAGTGAAGGCGTGTGGCGTTCCGATTCGACGAACTCGCCAAACGCCTTGCTGGGCACGTTCACGTCGCGGAACACTTCGCCGCCTGCGCGAATCCAGCCCGAGAGGCCGCCTTCGAGCATGGCGATATCGGTGTAGCCGAGTTCACTGAGCGTCACGGCCGCGCGCTGCGCAAATCCTTCGCCGTCGTCGAGCAGCACGATAGGCACGCTTCGACGCGGCAGCTTCGTCCAGGCATCGAGTTCGAGCTTCGAGAGCGGCAGGTTGGCGGCGAAGAGGGGATGGCTTTGCGCATGCGTATCTTCTTCGCGCACGTCGAGCAGTGCAATCTCTCGGCGGGCGAGCAGTGCGTCGCGCACGTTCTGATACGTGCGCGTGGGAAATGACTTCATGAGGCAGTGGGTTCCCTGGTGAGGTCCCAGAAGTTCGGGAGCGTGTCGTTCGAGTAGCCGGAGACGAAGGGCTTCGGCGGCGCGTCGAGCGGATAGGTGAATCGACGTACGGCGCCGATGTTCGCGCCGTACACGTGAATGCTGACGGATACGCGGTCGTCGAACGCGTTGCGCACACGGTGAATGTCGCCGATCGTGGGCGAGACGGCCTCGACTTCGCCGCGTTCGATCCGCACCTCGTCGCCGAGCGGCCGCAATGCGCCGGCCGCGTCGTGCGCGTAGGGCTGCGCATACTCGGCGCCGCGCAGCACGCCAATCAAGCCCCAGACGGTATGGTCGTGGATCGGCGTCTGCTGGCCAGGTCCCCAGACGAAGCTGACCACGGAGAAGCGCTGGCGGGCGTCGGCATGGAGCAGATATTGCAGGTAGCGCTCGGGCGAGGGCACGGCGTAGGCGTCGGGCAGCCAGTCGTCCTCGCGCACGAGTTCGCGCAGCGCATGCAGGCCGTGTTCGATCAGCCTGGGCTCGCGCGGCGCCCGGTCGAGCAGTTCCGCGATCGTGCCGACGAAGCGGCGAAGCTTGTGGATGCCCATCAGTCGAGCAGATCCGGTTCGTGCTCGACGAGTCCCGCGTAGAGGCTCTCGAACGCGTAGCGCGCGCCGCCTGGGCGTCCCACCTGTTCGTGCGTGAGCGTCGCGACATCGTGGGGAATCGGCTGCGGCTGGCCGGCGGCCTGCGCGAGCAGTTGTGTGTGGCAGGCGTTCTCCAGCGCGATGTACCACCACGCCGCCGCTTCGACGCTCGGCCCCGCGGTGAGAATGCCGTGGTTCTTGAGGATCACCGCCTTGCGATCGCCCAGTGCGTCGGCGATGCGCGCGCCTTCGCTGGTGTCGAGCACCACACCGCGAAAGTCGTCGAAGAGCGCATGGTCTTCGTAGAACGCGCAGGCGTCCTGCGTGAGCGGATCGAGCGTGCGGCCGAGCGTCGACCAGGCCTTGCCGTAAAGCGAGTGTGTATGAGCCGCGGCGACGATCTCGGGATGCGCTTCGTGAATGGCCGCATGAATGGCGAACGCGGCCTGGTTCACGGGCCCGGCGCCTACGACGATCTCACCGTGCCGGTTCACGAGCAGCAGGTCGGAAACCTTGATGCGCCCGAAATGCAGCCCGAGCGGATTGACCCAGAAGTGATCGGGCCATTCGGGGTCGCGCGCGGTGATATGCCCCGCGAGGCCCTGATCGAATCCATAACGCGCGAAGAGGCGGAACGCGCCTGCTAGCCGTTCCTGCCGATGGCGTCGCTCTTCGACGGGCGTGCGCATGGGCGCTTCGTCGTCGAACCAGAACTTGCGCACGGGGGCGTGTCGCAGGTCGGTACTGGCGAGGTCTGCGATGGTGGTGTGAGTCATGGCGGTTTCCCGGACGGTATCGGCTGGCTTCAGGCGGCGACGCGCACGTGCGAGGTCAGCTCACGCGTGGCCGGAATCAGCTCGCGGCCATAGTCGACGGCATCTTCGAGCGGATCGAAGCCGCGAATCAGGAACGTCGTGACGCCCAGCGCGTGATATTCGGCGAGCGTTTGCGCGACCTGCCCGGGCGTGCCGACGAGCGCGGTCGAGTTCGAGCGCCCGCCGATCTCCTTCGCGACGGCGGTCCACAGGCGTTCGTCGGCGCGCACGCCGTCGCCTTCACCGGCGGCGAGCAGCCGGCGCGCGCCTTCGCTCTGCAGCGGGTCGCCCTGGTCGAGACCCTGTTCGGCGCGCAGGCGGCGTGTTTCGGCGAGGATGTGTTCGGCGCGCTCCCACGCGGCCTTTTCCGTGTCGGCGAGGATCGGCCGGAACGAAACAGAAAAGCGCACGTTGCGACCGTGTTTCGCGGCCTCCGCGCGCACGCGGCCGATCAGGTCGGCCACGCCTTGCTTCGATTCGCCCCACAGCGCATAGACATCCGCGTGCTTGCCCGCGACCGCGAGCGCGGCCTGCGATGCGCCGCCGAAGTAGATCGGCACATGCGGCTGCTGACGCGGCTTCACCTCCGACCAGGCCTGCTCGAAGCGATAGAAGCGGCCTTCGTGGTCGAACGGTTTGTCTTCGGTCCAGACGCGTTTGAGGACCTGCAAATACTCGTCGGTGCGCGCGTAGCGTTCGTCGTGATTCAGATAGTCGCCGTCGCGGCGCTGATCGGCGTCGCTGCCGCCCGAGATGAAGTGCACGGCGAGACGGCCGCCGGAAAAGTGATCGAGCGTCGCGAGCTGGCGTGCGGCGAGCGTCGGCGCGACAAAGCCGGGGCGGTGCGCCAGCATGAAATGCACGCGCGAAGTCACGCTCGCTGCATACGCGATCGTGAGCGTGGCGTCGGGGCTGACCGAGCTGTGCGGCACGAGTATGCGGTCGAAGCCCGCGCGCTCGTGCGCCTGCGCGAAGTCGCGAACGTAATCGACGTCGATGGCCGGGCCTTCTGCGCGATGGGTTTCCGACACCTTGCGTTGCTGGATCATGCCGATGAATTCGATGCTCATGCGGGCTCCTCGGTTGGATGCGGGTCAGGCCGGAGCGATACGAAGAAGGCCGTGCCGACCGTGATTCGATCAGAAGAGGCTAGCATCCATCCATGCGAGTCTTAAATATTGAATGCTGATAAACATTCCATTTGCACATGAAGTGATGCTGCCCGGCGAAAAAGGAAAGTCCGATTCATTCTTTGGCAGGATGCAGGAGCTGGCCAATACTCGAAGCTTCCGCGCCTCTTCTGTGCGCGCCCTTCGCAGGACGTCCTCATGAGTGAACCCACGCTGCACGACCGCCACGCGCACGAAACTCTGCGTCTCATCGGCCCCGATCCGGAAGACTGGGTTGTCGCCCGTCCCGGCATCGATCACAACGTCGTCGTCGTGGGCGGCGGCCAGAGCGGCACGGCGTTCGCGTTCGGCTTGCGGCGCGCGGGAATCGGCAAGGTCAGTGTGATCGACAGCGCCGCTGCCGCGCCGCTCGCGGGCGTCTGGACCACGCGCGCGCGCATGCAGCGGCTGCGCACGCCCAAATCGCTGGCGGGGCCGGAGGCAGGCTTGCCCGCGCTGGGCTTCCAGGCGTGGTACGAAGCGCGCCACGGCGAGGCCGCTTACGCCGCGTTCGATCGCATCGGCCGCGAGGAGTGGGCGGACTATCTCGCGTGGTATCGGACGTTCCTCGGCATTGCGGTTCGATACGGGACGACGCTCACGCGCATCGAGCCTGTCGGCACGCACTTCAGGCTGCATCTGCTCGTTCGCGATGGCGAAGCCGTCGAGCAGCGCGTGGAAACGGCACGCAAGGTCATTCTTGCGAACGGCGTCGCGGGCAACGGCAAACCGAATCTCATCGCACCGCTGGCGTTACTGCCGCGCACGCACGTCGCGCATACGTCCGACGCGATCGACTTCGGCGCGTTGCGCGGCCGGTCCGTCGCGGTCGTGGGCGGCGCCGCCTCGGCTTTCGATGCGGCGGCGACGGCTCTCGAAGCGGGCGCCGCCGAGGTGCATCTTTTCGTTCGGCGCGCGTTGCTGCCGAGCTTGCCGGTCACGCGCGCCCGCGCGTATCCGGGTGCGTACGACAACTATCCCGCGCTGCCCGACGCGCTGCGCTGGCGTCAGGCGCTGCGTTTTCGCCGCGCGGGCTCGACGCCGCCCGCCGACGCTGTATCGCGCGTGACGCGCTTCCCAAATTTTCATCTGCATCTGGACGCAGTGTGGCAAGTCGCGAAGGTCGAAGGCGCGCGCGTGCAGGCGCGTGTGAACGACACGACGTTTGCATTCGATTTCGTGATTGCGGGGACGGGCTATGCCGTCGATCTGCACGCTCGGCCCGAGCTTGCCGAGTTCGCCGCGCATGTGCGGCTCTGGCGAGATCACCACACGCCCGCCGCGCACGAGCAAGACGATGCGCTGGGCGCGCATCCGTATCTCGGTGCGGCACTCGAGTACCTGGAGAAGACGCCCGGTGCAGCGCCGTTTTTGCGCAACGTTCACGTCTTCAATCCGGCGGCGTTCGTCAGTCGCGGGCTGCCGGTCGGCGACGTGCCCAGCATGAAGCGCGACATTCCCGCGGTGATCCGGCGCATCAGCGAGGATCTTTTCATCGAGGATCTGGACGCGCACGAGGCGCGCATGAGTGGCCCGGTGCCCTTCGATTTCGAGCCGTCGTTCTATGCGGACAGCGTGTATCGCGAGGTCCGTGCTGAGCCGGTGGACTCACGCTAGGGGCCGTGAAGGCTTTATGCGTTTTCGCGGGTTCGATAGCAGGAGATATTGGATTTAACGCGGCGCGCGCGGCGTTAGCATGGGCGTCCTATCTTTTACGCCTTCATGCAATGTCCCGTTCTTTCCCACGCTTTGGCATCTGGGCGCTCGTGCATGGAAGCCGCGCAGCGCTGCAGGACCCTGCCGAGCCCTACGACGCATCGTGGGTCCGCAACAAGGCGCTCGTGCTCGAAGCCGAGCGCCTCGGTTTCGATTCCGTGCTCGTCGCGCAGCATACGGTCAATCCACACGATCCCACGCTCGATCAACTGGAGGCGTGGACGGCCTCGGCCGCCCTGGCGGCGCTTACGTCGCGTATCGAGATTATCGCCGCCATCAAGCCGTTTCTCTACCATCCGGTCGTGCTCGCGAAGATGGCGCAGCAGATCGAGCACATTAGCGGCGGGCGTTTCGCGATCAACCTGGTCAATGCGTGGAACCGTCCGGAACTGGAGCGCGCGGGCATTGCGTTTCCGGAACACGACGATCGCTACGCCTATGGCCGCGAATGGATCACGGTAGTCGATGCCTTGCTGCGCGGTCAGAACGTGAGCCACCACGGCGAGCACTTCCAGATCGACGACTACCGGCTGCTTCCCGCCGATCCCTTCCGCGCACGCCCGCGCATTTACGTGGGCGGCGAGTCGGAGCCGGCGCGTGATCTGGTGGCCGCGCACGGCGACGTGTGGTTCATCAACGGCCAGCCGCTCGACGATGTCGCGGGCCTGATCGCCGACGTGTCGGCACGTGCGCGTCCCGATGGGCACGATGCCTTGCGTTTCGGTCTGTCCGCTTTCGTGATCGCGCGAGAGACCCAGGCGCAGGCCCAGGCGCACCTCGATCATCTGTTCACGCTGGCCGAGCGCGACAAGCCGCTGCGCGAGCGCCAGAAGGCCAACATCGATCCGAACGTCGAGATGTTCAAGACCTTCGCACGCTCGGCGCGCGTCGGCTCCAATGGGGGCACGGCAGCGGGGCTCGTGGGCGATTACGACACGGTTGCGCGGCGCATCGCCGAATTTCACCGCGCTGGGATCGAACTCTTCATGCTGCAGTTCCAGCCCTTCGAGGACGACATGCGTCGCTTTGCCCAGGAGATCGTGCCGCGCGTGCGCCGCGAGCTGGCGGCATAAAACAACGGGCGCGCGGCCCGGATCAGAAGAACGCGCCCGTTGGCGGGAGCTGCCCGGTCAGCAGGTTCTGACCGAGCAGGCGCTCCTTGTAGAGGCGCGGATTGTGCGAAGCAATCACCTTGATATTGCGCCAATGCCGGTCCAGCGCGGCCGCGTTCGACACCACCGAGCCCGAGCCCAGGTCGATGAGCCAGCTCGCGACTTGCGGCGCGAGATCGTCGATCACGACTTTGGCTTCCGAGGCGGCGAGCGTCGCGGCGAGGGTGCTCGCGTACTCGTCGCGCGTGCCGCGGCTCTCCGCAGCGCGTTGCAGCGCCTGCACGGCGCGTTCGGCGCTCGCCTCGATGCTCGCGGCGTAGGCGCGAATGCGCCCCAGCAATGCCTGTAGCGCCGGTTCATCAGCGGGCTGCGCGGCGTCGCCATGGTAGAAGTTGCGCCGACGCACGCGCAGCACGTCCACCGCATCCACAACCACGCGCCGCACGATGCCGGCAATGCAGTTGGTGAGATAGACCTGGTGGAAGGTGAAGCCCCACGGCGCGGCTTCGGGTGCTTTCGGCGGGTCTGGCGGGTAGACATGTTCGGCCTTCACCGCGACGTCGCGAAACCGCGCGGTGCCCGAGCCGGTCAGGCGCTGGCCAAAACCCTGCCAGTCGTCCTCGGTGCCGACGCCTTCGCCTCGTTCGAGCACGTATTGCACGGTGCCGTTCTCACGGCTCTCGACGGCGAGCCCGACGAATGCGTCGTTGTAGAGATTGCCTGTCGCGTAGACCTTCTCGCCCGAGCCCACGTAGGCCTGCCTGCGCTCGTCCCATTCCAGCCGGCTCAGCACGCGGCTCGGCCGCGCGCCTGCCGCCGTCGCATCGCTTTCGACGAAGCTCAGGCCGATCGTCTTGCGCCGGCGCACGAGGTCGAGCACATGCGCATGAAAAGGATGGTCGCGCCGTTCCAGGGCCGCCTCCACCTGCCAGAAGTGATTGCGAAAGGCGTGGGCGATATTCGAATCGGCCGCTGCGACGTCGCGCGCCACGGCGAAAAGCTCGCTCAACGACACGCCGTGACCGCTGTCGTCGGTGGAAAGGCGCAGTGCGCCGAAGCCCAGTGCCTTGAGCACGGCGATTTCTTCGTGCGGCAAGCGCTGCTCGCGCTCGCGCTGCGCCGCCGTCTCGGCGATTTCGGTTATGGCTTCGGAGAACCCGAGTGACGCCGATAACGGTGAGACGAGCGAGATACCGCCGGGCGGTGGGGTGTGGGTTTCAGACATACGCTTTCCGGTTCATGGCGCGTCATACCTTGACGCTGTAATCGGCGACCTTGATGGGCGCGCTGATGATCTTGCGTTGCGCGAGCCAGTCCGCGGCCCGTTGCAGTTGCGCCATGAAGGCCGCATCGTCCGGCTCGTGGAACTGGTTCACGCGCTTCAGGCTCGCCAGATAGTCGCGCACCTGATCCGGATATTTCGCTTCTCTTTGCACGAGCGCTTCCGACTCCGCCGAGTGCTGCGACTGCCAGGCGCCTTCCACGTAGTAAGCGTCGAGCACGGCGCGCACGAGTTCGGAGTTTTCCTCGGTGAACTTGCGGCGCGTTACGAGCGAGCTGTAGTCAATGAGGAAGTCGAGATCGCGTCCCTCGTTGAAAATGTCCTTTGCGTCGTTCGCATGGCGCGAGATATCGACGGCGGGCGACCACATCGACCACGCGTCGACCTTGCCTTGCGCAAACGCCGGCGCGGCATCGGGCGGATTGAGGTAGACGAACTCGACCTTGCTGCGGTCGACGTTGTGTTTTTCCAGCGCGGCGATGAGCAGAAATTCGCCCAGCCCCGAGCGGTTCACCGCGACCTTGCGGCCGGTGAGATCGGCGACCGAATTGATGCCGCTCGTCTTCTTCACGATGATGGCGGTGGAGCGCGGCGAATACACGTCGAAGCCCGTGAAGACGATGGGCGATCCCGCGAGCATGGCGGCGAGCGCAGGTGTCGTTGATCCCCAGAAACCAAAATCCGCGCTGCCGCCGACCACCGCCTGGATCGACGGAGCATGGTTCGGAAACGGCCCGATCCATTCGACTTTGATGTTCTTCGCCGCGAGCGCTTTCTCGAATACGCCGCGTTGTTTGGCGATGTCAGGCAGCGCGCCGTAGCCCCAGCCAATGCGGACCGTGTCGGTGTTGCGCGTGAGCCTGGCAGGCTGCGCTGCGCGAGCGGGAAGGAGATGCGCGGCAGCTGCGCCGGCCAGCAGGCCGCCCGCCGCGCGCAGGAGCTGGCGGCGGGTCAGTGAAGCGTCAATCATTCGTTATCCTTGCTTATATGCCGAGGAGCTTGGCTCATTGGGGCTGAACGCCGAGTTCCTCGAGCAGCGTGAGCCGCAATTTTTGCGGCGTGTGGCCTTTGGGTTGAAACGAAGCGGCGATGCGCCCCGCACGCATGACGAGAATGCGGTCAGCGAGCGCCAGCGCCTCGTCGACGTCATGCGTCACGATGAGCACGCCCGGCGAATGGCGTGCGACCAGTTCCTTGACGAGCCCGTGCATCTTGATGCGCGTGAGCGCGTCGAGCGCGGCGAACGGTTCGTCGAGCAACAGCAGCGCGGGGTCTCGCACGAGCGCGCGCGCCAATGCGACACGCTGCGCCTGGCCGCCGGAAAGATTGCGCGGCCAGTCCTGCTCGCGACCCGCGAGGCCGACTTCTGCCAGCGCGCGCGACGCGCCGGCGCGGCCGACGCTCGACTCGTGGCCGAGCGCGACGTTCTCCCACAACGTGGCCCAGGGCATCAGACGATGCTCCTGAAACACCACGGAAGGCCGCTCGGGTGCGCGAATCTGCCCGGCATCCGGCGTGTCGAGGCCAGCGAGCGCGCGCAGCAGCGTGGTCTTGCCGCAGCCGCTTTCGCCGAGCAGTGCGACGAATTCGCCTTTGCGGATATCGAGGTCGAGTGCATCGATCACGACACGCGCGCCATAACGGCGTTGGAGCCCGCGTACCGATACGGCCAATGGCGATGTGGCGGTCTCGGCTTCGCTTTCGCGGCGAGTGACGGTGTTCGCGTGGCGCGGCAACGTGGCGGTGGCGCTCATGGCTTCTCTCCCTTCGCGTAGTTCGCGTGCCACGACAGGAAGCGTGCTTCGAGCGAACGCACAAGTGCGTCGGCGGCAACGCCGATGATCGCGTAAATGATCATGGTCAGCAGGATGACGTTGGTCTGGAGGAATTCGCGGGCATCCATGGCGAGAAAGCCGATGCCTCTGGTCGTCGCGAGCGTTTCGGCGATCACGAGTGCGAGCCAGGCGTGCGCGAGCGCATAGCGCACGCCCGTGAGGATCGCGGGCATCGCGCCCGGCAGAATGATCCGGCGCACGACCGCCGGCCATTTCAGTCCGATCACCTTGGCGAGTTCCATCAGCTTCGGATCGATCTGCCGAATGCCGAGCATCGTGTTGATGTAGATGGGAAAGAGAACCGCGAGCGCGACGAGAAAAATCTTCGCGACTTCACCCACGCCGAACCACACGATGACGAGCGGCAGCATCGCGAGAAAGGGAATCGCGCGCACCATCTGGATCGACCGGTCGATGAGCGCCTGCGCGAGCTGCGAAAAGCCGACCAGTACGCCAAGCGCGAGCCCGATTGCGCCTCCGATCAGAAAACCCGCGATAGCGCGCAGCAGCGAGACGCCGAGGTGAACGAACAGGTCGCCGTTGCGGGCAAGATTCCACGCGGTGACGGCGACGCTGCTTGGCGCGGGAAGCACTTGTGGCGTGATCCACTGCGCGCGCGCCGCTATCTCCCAGAGCACGACGATGAGCACAGGGACAGCCCAGGAGAGCCAGTAGTAGAAGCGGTCCGTCGAAAGCCGCGAACCCGAGCGCGACGACGGGACATAGCGGTTTGAAGAAGTGGTCACGTCAGCCATGTCGTTTCCTTGGTAATCCGTGCCGAGGTCATTGGGAAGCGCTCACGGCTGACGAGAACTGTTTATCGAAGCTCGGTGCGACGTCGACACGCGTCTTGATCACGCCCGCACGCAGGTAGAGATCGGCGGTGCGTTGCTGCTCGGCGATCAAGCTGTCGTCGATTGGAATGGGATGCAATTGCGCGCGCTGATAAACCGTCTTCAGCACGTCGGCGGGCAGGCCGGTCACGCGCGACTGGATCGCCGAGACTTCGTCGGGATGCGAGAGCGCCCAGCGCTGGCCGGCCGCCACACGGCGCAGGAAATCGGCAAGTTCTGCGTGCTTGTCGCGGATCGCCGTGTCGGTGGCGGCCTCGAAGCTCAAGCCCGAGGAGACGCCCACGCCGTTCGCGATACTGCGCGCGTGTTGACGCGCTTCGCTCAACGCCACATAAGGGTCCCATGTCGCCCATGCATCCACGTTGCCTGAGACGAGCGCCGCCTGTGCGTCGACGGGCTGCATATACGACAAGGTCACATCGGTGAGCTTGAGGTTCGCACGCTCGAGCGTGGCGACGGCGAGATAGTGGCCGATCGAGCCGCGTGTCGTCGCGATGCGCCGGCCTTTGAGGTCGGCGGCGCTGTGGATCGGTGAGTTATCGGGTACGACGATCGCGAGATCTACGGGCGTCGAGCGTGAGGCCAGAACCGCACGGATCTTCGCGCCCGCCGAGTACGCGAAGATGAGCGGCGCGTCACCCAGGCCACCGACATCGATCGCGCCCGCATTGAGCGCCTCACCGAGCGGCTGCGCGGCGGGGAAATTGAACCATTCGATCTGATAGGGCACGTCCTTCAACTGGCCCGACGCTTCTAGAATGCCGCGCGTCTGGAGTTGCTGGTCGCCGACCTTGAGTGTCGTGGCAAACGCCACAACCGGCATCATTGCAGCGATCGCGACGAGATAACGGACATAAGCGCGGACATAAGCGCGGCGCATGAAATATTTCCCAGATAATGCGTATGACGAGCAGACACGATACGGAGCGCGTCCCTATAAGGCAAACGCGTTGTTCTTCTATGGAAATATGCAGATGGCAAATACGAAGCGGCTTGAACGGATCGCAGCGATGACGCTAAGCTACTCGATCATTAAATCGGGACCATCATGAAACTCGACGAGATCGAAGCCTTCGTCGCTGTCGTGCGTAGCGAGTCGCTGAGCCACGCAGCCGAACGGCTCGAGCTAACGCAACCGGCGGTGACACGGCGCATCCAGAATTTCGAGGAATCACTGGGCGTGGAACTGCTCGATCGCAACACCAAACCCATGCGCGCGACGCCGATGGGCCGCGCGGTCTATGACCAGTGTCGCGCGATCGTGCGAGAGATCGACGTGCTGCGGCAACTCGTGAACGAGGAGGGGCCGCTAGCGGGCGTGCTGCGCCTGGGCGTGGCGCAAACCGTCGCCGACATCGCGATGCTCGATGCGCTGCAGTCGCTGCGCCAGGCACATCCTGAGTTGCAGGCGCGCGTGTCCACGGGATGGGGTGCGCCGCTGCTGCAAAAAGTGGAGGACGGCGAACTCGACGCGGCCGTCGTGCTGTTGCCCGCGAATCGCGCGTTGCCCGAGACGCTCGTTGGCGAGTCGCTCAGTTCGCTCAAGCTTGCCGTGGTCGCGCAAAAGGGGTTGCTCAAGCGCCGCGCATATACGCTCGCCGAATGTCAGTCGCACGGCTGGGTGCTCAATCCAGACGGTTGCGGTTTTCGCGCCGGACTGCAGCATGCGCTCGCTGCACAAGGCCATGTGCTAAAGCTGAACCTCGAGACGTTGGGCACGGAATTGCAGCTGGGGCTCGTCGCGGACGGTGTAGGCCTCGGCGTTGTGCCGTACCCGCTCGTAGCGGCGAGCGTGCATTGCGCTTCGCTCGACGTCGTGCAGGTGAGTGACTTCAAGCCGGAGATCACCGTGCGGATCGTGCGTTCGCGCGCCATCGGCAAGATGGAATCGGCGATCGCCGTGCTGACGCAGAGCATTGCGCGAAGTTTCAAGTCAGCGAAACTCGCGCGCGCGGCCTGAACGGCGGGTGAAGAGCTCGTCCGCCAATCGAATCACGAAAGCGAGCGCCTCTGGCCGCTACAACCCGAGCGGCTATTCGCTGAAGACGCAGAATGATCCAGAACCAACGATTTTTCATCCCGTTATCTGGTTTGCGCATTGATCCGGAGGTCGTCGACGCCATTGCAATGGAAGCGCCGTGCCGGCATGCAGCGTGCCGATCGTGGGCCTCGCGCCGCGCGAGAGCCAGGTTCTGCTCGAACTGCGCTGGGAGCACCTCACGAGGCCGGAATTCACGGTGCGGTTCAAGTGGGACGCGGGCAGCGTCGCGTTTTGGGACAACCGCTCGACTGCGCACCTCGCGCCTACCGATATTTTCGATCTCGACTTCGACCGACAGCTGTATCGCACGACGCTCGTTGGCGATGTCCCGGTCGGTCCGGACGGCCAGCCTTCCGTTGCTATCGAAGGCTCACCTGTGGGCGCGGCAGCCGCGGTCGCGCTGAATTGACGGTCAGATGAGCCGTTGCGACGAGTCACCTTTCTGCAGCGGCTGTACCTTCGACTGTTCGCGGGGCAAGCAAACGCATTCGCGTGTGATGCGCCGATCATTCCTCACGCTGCGCGCCGAAGCGGCGATAAAGCAGCCTCGCTCCACTGTCGAGCAGAAACCCCAACGCGCCGATCTCGAGCACGACCGCCATCAACTCCGAATACGCGAGCCGGTCGTGCGTATCGAGAATCAGATAGACGAGGCGCTATCAAGTCGACGAACACCTGCAGGAGGGCGAAACATGCTGCCCGCGAACCGGCAAGGAACGAGCGCTTCAGCCGGGGCAGACATCGCCCATGTCTCGCGCTTCAGAGCGTCTGCCTGATTCCGAGGTTGACGGCTGCTGTGCTCAACTCCTTGCGCGCGTTTCGACTCTACGCGCGCCAACTGTCAAATCGTCATCGGCCGTTAGTCACCGTGCCCGTCGACTCGGAAAATGCAACTACCGGTCTATCAATATTTCACCCCGACACCGCGGCGCGGGGAAAGCCGGTCTTCAGGTAGAGGGGGATCGCCCAGGCGCGCGGCTGGCACGCCGATGTCGTGATCCTGCGCCGCAGCCTGCGTCGTAAGCGCCCGACACCTCGCACACCCTGCGCAGGCTCGCATTTCCATATCCCATGACGAGACTTTCCGTCGGCAGGTACCGCATCGACGACGAAACGTTGGCAAGTTGGCTCGCCGACGTACGACGCCAGCCTCGCTGATCTGGAGGGGGCATTCGCGGATTGAATATATATATATATATCGTAATCCGTAGTAATTTTGTGTGTGATTGATCGTATTTTTACCCGTGTTGCCCACAGGGCAAGACGGCGTTACCGATAGGGTTGCACTCATAGCCGCCGTCCGCGGAGGCGAACGTCGGCAGATGACTGATGACAATTGAAGCCAAAGACGCTTGACGACCCGGAGCGCACTGTCGGGGAGACGAACATCGTTGGCTCATCCTGAACTGAAGCGGCCATTCCTCCTGCAATGTTCATGGACGCATCGCGGCAGTTTCCCGTCGGCGATCGTTCAACACCATTCAGGTCCGGTCCAGCATCTTTATTGCGAGCGCGGCGGCAGCGGCACGCGTTTCGACGTGCAGCTTGCGGAACAGATGCTCGAGGTGCTTGTTGACCGTGCGTGGCGCGGTACCGAGAATGTCGCCGATGTCGCGATTCGTTTTGCCACGCGAAACCCAGAGTAGCACTTCAGCTTCGCGCGCCGTCAGGCCGAAGCGCGCGCAGAGCGCATTGCGATGCACGGTATCGTCTATTTCCTTGAGGATAACGATCCATTCGCCAGGCTCAGGCGCAGGCCTTGCACTCGCCGAGCGACGAACGTTCTCCGCCGCGAACTCGTAGACGGCATCGGGTTCGCATCCACGCGCGAGCCAGTCCGCGAACCAGGCGCGCAGCAGCGGAGGCAACGTGGGGCGCGCAACGGCGAGCGTTGCCTCATCCGCGTGAACGGCTTCGGCGGTGGAGTAGGCCGCGATCTGGCGCTCGGCCTGCGGACTTTGCCAGCGGATCGCGCCATCGGCACCCACGATCAGCGCCGCGCGTGCATCGAGCGAAAGCGCCGCTTGCGCATAGAGCTGTGCGCGCGAGCGTCGCACGTGCGCGCCAATGCGTGCGCTAACCTCCTCGGGCCGAACAGGTTTCGTCACATAGTCGATCCCACCCACGCGAAAGCCGCGCACAACGTGCTCGCTTTCCGTCAACGCGGTCATGAAGATCACGGGAAGATGCTCGTGGCGAACGTCCTGTTTCATGCGGCTACAGGTTTCGAAGCCGTCCATGCCCGGCATCATTGCGTCGAGCAGCACGACGTCGGGTGTCACGCGCGCGAGGCATTTGAACGCGTCTTCGCCGGAGAGCGCGACCAGTACCGCGTAACCGTTTGCCTGGAGCGCATCGGAGAGAAACGCTAGGTTGTCCGGTGTATCGTCGACGATCAGCACGACAGGCCGCTCATCGAGCCACCCAGGCGTCGCGTTGGCGCCGCTCATCGTCCACGCGTCACGCATCGGCGGAGCGTGGCAGTCGGTCGAGTTCATGTTCGAGTTCCCTTAGCTGAAACCGCTCCGCCAATGCGCGCAGCACGTCGATCTGCTCCTGCAGCGCGGGCCATGTCGCGCGCGCCGCGTCGAGTTGTTCGATCACGCCTTGCACGTAGCCCACTTCGAGGTGCGCCCGCAGACGTTCGAGTACCACTGGCGGCCATACCGCGTGCGCTGTCGCCTCGCCGGGTGCCGCGCGCGCGTGCAACGCATCGGATGCAATCCAGTCGAGCGCGAGCAGTTGCGCGAGTTTGTCGAGCAGCACGTTCACCTGAAGCGGCTTCACGAGATAGCCCGCGCAACCGGTCGCGCTCGCGCGTTCGCGGTCGTCGGCGAACGCGTTTGCCGAAAGCAGCACGACGGGCGCGTTCGATAACTGGCTTTCACGGATCAAGCGACTCGTTTCGTAGCCGTCCATGAGTGGCATGGAAATGTCCATGATGATCGCGTCGGCGCTGTGCGTGGCGAGCCAGCGCAGCGCCTCGGGGCCGCTCTCCGCCTCGGCGACGTCAAAGCCGAGCGGCGTCAGCAATTGCACGACGATGCCGCGCTGATCCGCGAGATCGTCGACGACGAGAATCGCGCGGCGCTGGCCTGTATAGCCGCGTATGGCTGCGAGTTCGGTGCGCGCGTCGGCGGCGCTGTCGACGGCGGGCGCAAAGAGCCGAACCACGAAGCGCGTGCCGCGCCCCACCTCGCTGTCGACTTCGAGACTGCCGCCGAGCGCCTGCGTGAGCAAGCGGCAGATCGTCAGCCCGAGTCCCGCGCCGTGGTCATGCGCGTGTGCGGCGTCGCCACGCTCGAACGGCAGGAACAGGCGCTCCATCTCGGGCGCGGGAATGCCGGGTCCGGTGTCGATCACTTCGAACTTGAGCGTGTCGAGCACGTGACTGACGCGTAGCGTCACGGTGCCGGCGGAGGTGAAGCGGATGGCGTTGCCGATCAGGTTCGTGAGGATCTGGCCCATGCACTTCTGGTCGGAGCGCACCGTGGCGGGCAGGCGGCCGAAGGTCTGCACGTCGAAGGCCAGCGCCTTTTCGAGCGCCTGAGGACGCAGCATCGACGTGACGTGCGCGACGAAATCGGCGAGCGGCACACGCGCGATGTTCAGTTGCAGCTTGCCCGCTTCGATACGCGCGACGTCGAGCAGCCCGTCGACGAGCGCGAGCAGATGCTCGCCGCTGCGGTGGATCGTGCGGACCGCGTTATAGCGGTTCGCCGAAAGCTCGTCTTTCGCCTGCAACAACAATTGCGCGTAGCCGAGAATGCTATTGAGCGGCGTGCGCAACTCGTGGCTCAAGCCGGAAACGTAGCGGCTCTTCGCTTGATTCGCCGATTCGGCGGCGGCCGTCGCGCGTTTGAGCGCGGCGTCGGTTTTCTGGTGCGCGTCGATTTCGAGCACCAGCAATTCGTTTTGCCGCTGCGATTCTTCCTGCGTGACGCGCCGGCTTTCGCGCTCGAGCACGAACCACCAGGCGGCGATGCAGCCCACCAGCGAGAGCGAGAAAAATATTTTCAGGAAACTGCTCGCCATGGCGCCGTCGAACGACGCACCGTTGGCGGCGAGCGACGTCACGCTCTGCGACCAGATCAGATACAGCACGCTCGCCAGCACCGCAAGCATCGCTATCACGAGGCTCGCGTAATGGGTGAGACGCAGCGCGGCGGGGCCGAGCCGCAGGCCCGGAAACACGCGGCGCAGCGCGCGGTCTGCCTGCGAGGCGAAGCGCGCGTGCGGCTTGCAGCGGTCGTGGCAGCGCGAGTCGAGCGAGCAGCACAGCGAGCAGATGGTGCCGCCGTACGCGGGGCAGTATGCGGTGTCGTCGGGTTCGAAGGTGTTCTCGCAGATCGCGCAGCGCAGCGAGGTGGCGTCGCCCGTGGGCTGCGCATCACGCGCGAGGTAGTAGCGCCCGCGCGTGACGATCGCAAGCGCGGGCGCGCAGACGAACGCTACGCCGAACGCGATGAACGATGACATGGCCTGTGCAAGCACGCCGAGCATGCCGCTCTGCGCGAGCATCGCGACCGCTGCGGCGATCAGCATGGCGCCCACGCCCACGGGATTCACGTCGTAGAGATGCGCGCGCTTGAACTCGATGTAGCGCGGGCTGTAGCCGAGCGGCTTGTTGATGACGAGATCGGCAAATAGCGCGCCCACCCACGCGATCGCAATGTTCGCGTAGAGCGACAGCACCTTGCCGATCGCCTCGAATACGCCCATTTCCACGAGCAGTAACGCAATCATCACGTTGAACACGAGCCAGACCACGCGGCCTGGGTGACTGTGCGTCAGTCGCGCGAAGAAGTTCGACCACGCGAGCGAGCCCGCATAGGCGTTCGTCACGTTGATCTTCAACTGCGAAACGATCACGAAAAGCGTCATGACGGGCAGCGCCCAGCTCGCGAGCCCGAGCGGATCGAGCAGCAGATGATAGGCGACGAGATACATCTGCGTGGGCTGTGCCGCATGAGAGGCATCGACCTCGTGCTGTATCGCGACAAAAGCAAGAAACGCGCCGCCGAGCATTTTGAGCGCGCCGGGCACGATCCAGCCGGGTCCCGCCGAAAGCAGCGCGAGCCACCAGCGCGTGCGGTTGCGCGCCGTGAGCGGCGGCAAGAAGCGCAAGTAATCCACTTGCTCGCCGACCTGCACGATCAGCGCGAACACCACGGTCGATGCCTGCCCGAACGCGATCACGCTGAATGCGCGCCCTTGCGGCGCAAAGCCCGCGAACGTCGTCCAGTCACGGACGAGGCCCGGATGGTGCCACAGCACGGCCGCATACGGCAGCGCGAGCAGCACGAGCCAAAGGGGCTGCGTCCAGCTTTGCAGGCGGTTGATGAGGGTGATGCCGAACATCACGATCGGGATCACGACGAGCGAACTCAGCACATACGCGATCCATAGCGAGATGTGGAAATAGAGTTGCAGCCCGAGCGACATGATGGCCGCTTCGAGCGCGAAAAAAATAAACGTGAAGATGGCATAGAGCAGCGAGGTAAGCGTCGAGCCGATATAGCCGAAGCCCGCGCCGCGCGTGAGCAGGTCCATGTCGACGCCGTAGCGCGCCGCGTAATAGCTGATCGGCAGGCTCGTGAGCCAGATGAGCACCGAAACGGCGGCGATCGCCCAGATCGCGTTCGTAAAGCCGTAGTTGATGACGAGACTTCCCCCGATCGCCTCGAGCACGAGAAACGACACCGCGCCAATTGCGGTATTCGCCACGCGCAGTTCCGACCAGCGGCGAAACGAGCGCGGCGTGAAGCGCAGCGCGTAGTCTTCGAGCGTTTCGTCACCGACCCAGGCGTTGTAGTCGCGTCGCACCTTGACGATGCGCTGCGTGCTGGGCGCGCCCACTGACGGGGGACTTTGGGACATGAAGATGATCCGGATTGGTGCGAAAGCGGCGGGATCGAAGCTCGATGCAAATTACATTCCAGTGCGAAAACGGGGAATACGTCAATCGACGTATTTCGATCGCCAATTTGGCTTTCTACATTGCGTCCAACCTCGACCCAGCCCTGGCATGAAGCGCAGGGCACCCGATAAGGAGAACGTGATGTCCGCAGACGATAGATTCGATGACGATGCCCGCATGCCGTCGCCGCTGCGCCGCAAACTGATCGGCGGCCTCGCCGCCGCGCCGCTGATGGCGCTCGGCATGCCGCGCACCTCGTTTGCGCAAACGCCGCCCACGGCGAAGGTCAACACCACGGGCCTCGCCGTGACCGACACGACGGTCACGGTGGGGCAACTGCACTCGGCTACGGGCACGATGGCGATCTCCGAGACCGGCTCGATTCAGGCCGAACGTCTCGCGATCGAGCAGATCAACGCGATGGGCGGCGTGCTCGGCCGCAAGATCCAGATCATTCAGGAAGACGGCGCTTCCGACTGGCCGACCTTCGCGGAGAAGTCGAAGAAGCTGCTGGAAAACGATCACGTCGCCGCGGTGTTCGGCTGCTGGACATCGGCCTCGCGCAAGGCGGTGCTGCCCGTGTTCGAGAAGGATAAAGGCCTGCTTTACTACCCGACCTTCTACGAAGGTCTCGAGCAGTCGAAGAACGTGTTCTACACGGGCCAGGAAGCGACCCAGCAGATTCTCTGGGCGCTCGACTGGGCGTCGAATACGAAGAAAGCCAAGACGTTTTTCCTGATCGGTTCGGACTACATCTGGCCGCGCACCTCCAACAAGATCGCGCGCCGGCATATCGAGCAGCATCTGCACGCGAAGGTCGTGGGCGAAGAGTATTACCCGCTCGGCACGACCGAATTCAATTCGCTGATGAACAAGATCAAGCTCGCGCGCCCCGACTGCATCTTCGCGACCGTGGTGGGCGGCTCGAACGTGGCGTTCTACAAGCAACTGAAGGCGGCCGGCATCACACCGCAGAAGCAGTTCCTGCTGACGCTTTCGGTGACCGAGGACGAAGTGCTCGGCATTGGCGGCGACAACTTCGCGGGCTTCTATTCGTCGATGAAGTACTTCCAGTCGCTCGATAACGACAACAACAAAAAGTTCGTCGCGGCGTTCAAGGCGCGCTACGGGCAGAAGGCCGTGATCGGCGACGTCACCCAGGCCGCGTATCTCGGCCCGTGGATCTGGAAGGCCGCGTGCGAGCGCGCGGGCAGCTTCGACGTGGACAAGGTGGTGGCGTCGTCGGCGGGCATCGAGGTCGGCAACGCGCCGCAGGGCTACGCCAAGGTCGATGCGAACCATCACCTGTGGAGCCGCTCGCTGATCGGCGAGGGCCAGGCGGACGGCCAGTTCAAGGTCGTCGCGGAGTCGGCGCAGCCAATCCAGCCGAATCCGTTCCCGAAGGGCTACATGTAATCCGTCAACCGAAGCTGCGCGGCGACGCCATGCGCCGCCGCGCGAGGAGCGCTCGATGTCCGCTACCGACATTTTCAACATCACGCTGATGCAGGGGTTCGCCGGTTTGAGCCTGTTCAGCGTCCTGCTCCTGATGGGGCTCGGGCTTGCCGTGATATTCGGCCAGATGGGTGTGATCAACATGGCGCACGGCGAATTCATGACGATCGGCGCCTACACCGTCTACATGTTTTCCTGGTTCGCGCAGAACGTCTGGCACGCGTTCACGCCCGTGTACTTCTTCTTCGCGATCTTCGCAGCGTTCGGGCTCGCATTCGCGGCGGGCTGGCTCGCCGAATGGGCGCTCATCCGGCATCTCTACCGGCGTCCGCTCGACACGCTGCTCGCCACCTGGGGCCTGAGCCTCGGCATGCAGCAGGTGTTTCGCTCGACCTTCGGGCCGAAGGAAGTGAGCCCCGCGCTGCCCGACTGGCTGACGGGATCGTGGGAGCCGGCACAGGGCCTCGACATTCCCGTGAGCGGCATGTTCGTGATGGGACTCGCGCTGGTCATGACGGGCGGCCTGCTGCTCGCGCTCTATCGCTCGCGCTGGGGCCTGCGTGTGCGCGCCACGGTCGCCAACCGGCCGATGGCGAACGCGGCAGGCATCAACACGCGCCGCACCGACCGCATGACCTTCGCGATCGGCTGCGGCATCGCAGGCGTCGCGGGCGCGGCGTTCACGGCGATCGGCTCGACCGGGCCGACGAGCGGCTCGCTTTACATCGTCGATTCGTTTCTCGTCGTCACGTTCGGCGGCGCGGCGAGCCTGCTCGGCACCGTGGCCTCGGCGTTCGGCATCGCGCAGATGCAGTCGATCAGCGAGTTCTTCCTCTCGGGTTCGAACGCGCGCGTGCTCACGCTGCTGACCGTCGTCGTGATCCTGATGCTGCGCCCAGAGGGGCTGTTCGCCTCGAAGGTGCGGCGCGTGTAAGGACACCCCGGGACATCGCGGGGCGCGCGCTCAGGCGCACGGCTCATTCACTGTTTCATTCTTATGGAGAGGTGGACATGGAACCCATCCAACCCGCGGCGGGCGGCGTCTCCCCGCGATCCGGTCCTGGCGCTGCGCCGGGCGGCTGGCGCGCGATCGCGGCGCGGCTCGACGTGTCGGGCTATGCGGGCATCGCGATACTCGCAGTGCTGATCGTGATCGTGTTTCCGCTCGCGCTCGACACGTTTCGCCTGAACCTGATGGGCAAGTACCTGACCTACGCGTTCGTGGCGATGGGCCTCGTGATCGCGTGGGGCTACGGCGGCGTGCTGAGCCTCGGCCAGGGCGTGTTCTTCGGCCTCGGCGGCTATGCGATGGCGATGTTCCTCAAGCTCGAGGCGTCCGACCCGGCCGCGACGCGCACGCAGACCACGCCCGGCATTCCCGACTTCATGGACTGGAACCAGCTCACGGCGCTGCCCGCGTGGTGGAGTCCGTTCCACTCGCTGCCGTTCTCGATTCTCGCGGTGCTCGTCGTGCCGACGGCGCTCGCGTTCGTGATCGGCTACGCCATGTTCAAGCGGCGCGTGGGCGGCGTGTACTTCGCGATCATCACGCAGGCCGTCGCGCTGATTCTCTCGGTGCTGATCATCGGCCAGCAAGGCTACACGGGCGGCGTGAACGGCATCACCGACTTGCGCGCGCTGCTCGGCTGGGACATTCGCACCGACCACGCGAAGCTCGTTCTGTATTTCGTCAACGCGGTGCTGCTGATCGGCGCGTTGCTCGCGTGCCGCTGGGTCCAGCGCAGCAAGGCCGGCACGCTGCTGCTCGCGATGCGCGACAAGGAAGACCGCGTGCGTTTTTCCGGATACGACGTCGCCATGTTCAAGGCGTTCGCCTTCTGTCTCGCGGCGCTTCTCGCGGCCATCGGCGGCGCGATGTTCACGCTGCAGGTGGGCTTCATGTCGCCTTCGTTCGTCGGCATCGTGCCGTCGATCGAGATGGTGATCTACGCGGCGATCGGCGGGCGCATGTCGCTCGTGGGCGCGGTGTACGGCGCGATTCTCGTCAATCTCGGCAAGAGCTGGTTCTCGGAGAGCTTTCCGAATCTCTGGCTCTACCTGATGGCGGTGATGTTCATCGGCGTGGTGATGGCGTTTCCGAACGGGCTCGCGGGCCTCTACGACGAGCATGTGCGGCCGCGCGTGCAGCGCTGGCTCGGCGCGGCGAACAAGGAGGCATGAAGCATGAGCAACACTGACTTTTTGCTGGCAATCGAAGACTTGACCGTGTCGTTCGACAGCTTCAAGGCGATCGATTCGCTGAATCTCTATCTCGAGCGCGGCGAATTGCGCGTCGTGATCGGACCGAACGGCGCGGGCAAGACGACTTTGCTCGACCTCATTTGCGGCAAGACGAAGGAAACGGCGGGCAGCATCAAGTTCCGCAACGAGGAAATCACGAAGCTCGCGGAATTCCGGCGCGTGCGCAAGGGCATTGGCCGCAAGTTCCAGACGCCGTCGATCTACGAAAACCTGAGTGTCGCGCGGAACCTCGAAGTGTCGTTTCCGCGCGGACGCAGCGTGTTCGGCGCACTCGCGTACCGCGAGGACGACGAAGTGGCCGACCGCGTGCGCGCCGTCGCCGACGAAATCGGCCTTGCCGCATGTCTCGATCTGGAGGCGGGGCTGCTCTCGCACGGCCAGAAACAATGGCTCGAAATCGGCATGCTGCTCATGCAGGACCCCGAACTATTGATGCTCGACGAGCCGATTGCGGGAATGAGCGTGCGCGAGCGCGAACTGACCGCGGAGCTGCTCGACCGCATCTGCCGCAATCGCTCGATGATCGTGATTGAGCACGACATGGCGTTCGTCGAGCGCATTGCGCACAAGGTCACGGTGATGCATCAAGGCAAGATTCTTGCAGAAGGGCCGATGGCGGAGGTGCAGGCCGATCCGCGCGTGATCGACGTTTATCTTGGCCACTGAGTCGGCCACTGAACGACAGCAACGACTGAACGGAGGACACATCATGCTGGAAGTCGACGATCTCGTCGTGAGCTACGGCCAGAGCGAGGTGCTGCACGGCATCGGCTTTTCGGTCGCCAACGGCGAAAGCGTAGCGGTGATGGGCCGCAACGGCATGGGCAAGACCACGCTCTTCAAGGCGCTCATCGGCATGCTGCCCGCCAACCGCGGCACGGTGCGCGTGGGCGGCGCCGACGTTTCGAAAGACGAAAGCTATCGGCGCGTCGCGAACGGCATTGGCTACGTGCCGCAAGGGCGGCAGATTTTCGCCTCGCTGACGGTCGAGGAAAACATACGAACGGGGCTCGAACGCGCGCAGAGCCAGCGCATCCCCGACGATATTTACGCGCTCTTTCCCGTGCTGTTCGACATGCGGCGGCGCAAGGGCGGCAATCTCTCGGGCGGCCAGCAGCAGCAACTCGCCATCGCACGCGCGCTCGCGACCGACCCGAAAGTGCTGTTGCTGGACGAACCGACCGAGGGCATCCAGCCGTCTGTGATCAAGGACATTGCGAAGGCGCTGAACCAGATTCGCCTGACGCGCAACATTGCCATCGTTGTGTCCGAGCAAGTCTTGAGTTTCGCGCTCGATGTCGCGGACCGGCTCTTCGTGATCGAGGGCGGGCGCTTCGTGCATCAAAGCACGCGCGATGCCGGCGACACCGACCGCATTCGCGAATACCTCTCCGTGTGAGCGCCGAGCTTCACTATCCGCCAACCCTCGAACCTTCGAACCAAGGAGCGAACGCAATGCCTGAAACCCTCATCAAGGTCGACCTGAACCAGTCCGCCTACGAAAACGAACAGGTCCACAACCGCTGGCACCCGGACATTCCCATGGCCTGCTGGGTGAATCCCGGCGAAGATTTCGTGCTCGAAACCTACGACTGGACCGGCGGCTTCATCAAGAACGACGACAGCGCCGACGACGTGCGCGACATCGACCTGTCGATCGTGCACTTTCTCTCGGGCCCCGTGGGCGTGCGGGGTGCGGAGCCGGGCGACCTGCTCGTGGTCGATCTGCTCGACATCGGCGCGAAGCCGGACAGCCAGTGGGGCTTCAACGGCTTCTTCTCGAAGTCGAACGGCGGCGGCTTTCTCACCGATCATTTCCCCGACGCGCAAAAGTCGATCTGGGATTTCCATGGCGTGTATACGAGTTCGCGCCATATTCCGGGCGTGAATTTCGCGGGCCTGATTCACCCGGGCCTGATCGGCTGCCTGCCCGATCCGAAGCTGCTCGAAACGTGGAACGCGCGCGAAACCGGTTTGATCGCGACCGCGCCCGAGCGCGTGCCGCCGCTGGCGAATCCGCCGTTTGCGGCAACGGCGCACATGGGCAAGCTGGCAGGCGACGCGCGCAACAAGGCCGCGGCCGAAGGCGCGCGCACCGTGCCGCCGCGCGAGCACGGCGGCAATTGCGACATCAAGGACCTGTCGCGCGGCTCGAAGGTGTTTTTCCCCGTCTACGTGGATGGCGCGGGCCTTTCCGTCGGCGATCTGCATTTCAGCCAGGGCGACGGCGAGATCACGTTCTGCGGCGCGATCGAAATGGCGGGCTGGGTGCATATGCGCGTGAATCTCATCAAGGGCGGTATGGCGAAATACGGCATTCGCAATCCGGTGTTCCAGCCGAGCCCGATCACACCCGCATACAACGACTACCTTATCTTCGAAGGCATTTCGGTCGACGAGCAAGGCGGCCAGCATTATCTCGACGTGACCGTCGCGTATCGGCAGGCGTGCCTGAACGCCATCGAGTATCTGAAGAAGTTCGGCTATTCGGGTGCACAGGCGTATTCGCTGCTCGGTTGCGCGCCAGTGCAGGGGCATATCAGCGGTGTCGTCGATATTCCTAACGCGTGTGCGACGTTGTGGCTGCCCACGCAGATCTTCGACTTCGACATTCGACCCAATGCCGAAGGTCCGATCCAGCACATCAAGGGCGGTGTCGATCTGCCGTGCTCGCCCGATCTCGCGAAGGCGTAACCGATTGTCACTCAAGGACCTGTCATGCCGATCTATGACTTCGAATGCGCAAGTTGCGGCCCGTTCGCCGTCATGCGCCGCATTGCCGAGCGCGAAAAACCGTGCCGCTGCCCCGATTGCGGCGGCGAAGGCTCGCGCGTGATCAGCGCGCCGTCGCTCGCGTTGATGGCGGGCACGCGCCGCCACGCGCACGCGACGAACGAACGCGCCGCGCACGCGCCGCGTCAGTCCGGCGACGGGCCGTCGCTGCGCCACCGCCCCGGTTGCAGTTGCTGTTCTGGCGGCGGCGCGAAGCTCGCAGGCGAGTCTTCCGGCGGCCTCAAGCGGCCAGCGGGGCGGCCGTGGATGATCAGCCACTGATCTGAACTTTCAGGAGAACACATCATGCGACATGGTGATATTTCGAGCAGCCGTGACTGTGTGGGCGTCGCGGTCGTCAACTACAAGATGCCGCGTCTGCACACGAAGGCCGAGGTGCTCGCGAACGCGCGGCGCATTGCCGAAATGGTGACCGGCATGAAGCAGGGATTACCGGGCATGGATCTCGTGGTCTTCCCCGAGTATTCGACGCACGGGATCATGTACGACCGCCAGGAGATGTTCGACACGGCGTCCACGGTGCCCGGCGAGGAAACCGACATCTTCGCCGCAGCGTGCCGCAAAGCCAACGTGTGGGGCGTGTTCTCGCTGACCGGCGAGCGCCACGAGGCGCATCCGCACAAGGTGCCGTACAACACGCTCGTGCTGATCGACAATCGCGGCGAGATCGTGCAGAAGTATCGCAAGATCATGCCGTGGACGCCGATCGAAGGCTGGTATCCCGGTGATCGCACCTACGTGACGGAGGGGCCAAAGGGCCTCAGGATCAGCCTCATCATCTGCGACGACGGCAATTATCCGGAGATCTGGCGCGACTGCGCGATGGGCGGCGCGGAACTGATCGTGCGCTGCCAGGGCTACATGTACCCGGCCAAGGAGCAGCAGGTGATGGTCGCGAAAGCCATGGCGTGGATGAACAACACGTATGTGGCCGTGGCGAACGCCACGGGCTGGGACGGCGTGTATTCGTACTTTGGCCATTCAGCGATCGTCGGCTTCGACGGACGCACACTCGGCGAATGCGGCGAGGAAGAGATGGGCGTGCAGTACGCCGAACTCTCGCTGAGCATGATTCGCGATGCGCGGCGTAACATGCAGTCGCAGAATCATCTGTACAAGCTGCTGCATCGCGGCTACACGGGCACGCTCAATTCGGACGACGGCGCCAACGGAGTGGCAACGTGCCCGTTCGGGTTCTACCGGAACTGGGTGGAGGATCCCGAAGGCACACGGCGCGCGGTGGAAGCACTCACGCGCAGCACGCCTGGCACCGCGGAGTGTCCGATAGAAGGCATTCCAAACGGCGACCAGTAAGGCTCACTCACTGCGTGACATTGAGTCACTGAATGAAGCGTCGCAGCTCCTGCGTCGACGGTCGGCCGAAGATTTCCTCGGCCGGCCCGCTTTCCCATACGCGGCCTTCGTGCATGAACACCACGGTGTCGCTGACTGCACGCGCGAAGCGCATTTCGTGGGTGACCATGATGAGCGTCATATCCTCGCGCGCGAGGCTTTCCACGACACTCAACACCTCGCCGACCAGTTCGGGATCGAGCGCGGACGTGATTTCGTCGCAGAGCAGCACGCTCGGCTTCATGGCGAGCGCTCGTGCAATCGCGACGCGCTGCTGCTGTCCGCCCGAGAGTTGATCGGGATACGCGTCGAATTTACCGCCCAGGCCAACCCGCTCTAGCATCTCCTGTGCGATGGCACGAGCCTCCTTGCGCGACGTCTTCTTGACGACCGTTTGCGCAAGCATCACGTTTTCGCTGGCGGTGAGATGCGGAAACAGGTTGTATTGTTGAAAGACCATGCCAACCTTCAGTCGCAGCGCGCGCAGGTCCGCGTGCCGCGCATCGACGTGCTCTCCGTCGATTTTGATCGATCCCGCGTCGATGCTTTCGAGCCCGTTCAGCGCCCGCAGCAATGTGCTCTTGCCGGACCCGCTGCGCCCGATGATGCTGACCACCTGGCCGCGTTCGACTGTGAAGTCGATTCCCTTCAGTACATGGTGGGCGCCGAACTGCTTCTCGACGCCCTCGGTCTTAACGAGCGGCATGCCATTTCCTTTGCAGCACCCGTGCATACCGCGTAAGCGGATAGCACAAGGCAAAATAGATTATCGCGACGAGTCCGTACACGAGAAACGGACGAAACGTCGCGTTCGAAATTTGTGTGCCAGCCTTCGTGAGTTCGGCAAAGCCAATGATCGATACGAGTGCCGTGTCCTTGATGGCCTGAACACCGAAACCTACAGTCGGACCGATGGCGATGCGCGCGGCTTGCGGCAGGATCACGTGACGCAACTGCTCGAAATAGTTCATGGCGAGACTGGCCGACGCTTCCCACTGGCCCTTCGGCACCGCCTCCACACAACCGCGCCAGATCTCGGCGAGATAGGCACTAGTGAAGAAGGTGAGGCCGAGCGTGGCCGCCATCCATGCCGAGACGTCGATGCCTAGCAGCGGCAACCCGAAGTACACAATAAACAGTTGCAGCAGTAGCGGAGTGCCCTGGAACACCTCGATGTAAACACGCACGAGCGAGCGCAGCAAGCGCGAGTTCGACACCCGCATCACAAGCAGCAACAAACCCGCCACACCGCCCGTAATGAACGAAACGAGCGAGAGCAGGACGGTCCAGCGCGCGGCCAGGAGCAACCCTTCGACGATCTGCGCGAACGTGAAGTCGATCATCGCGCACCTCGCATGTTGCGCGTGAAGAGTCGCCGGCCGGCGGCAGTCAGGGCGGCGCGCAAGAGGAGCGCCATCACAAGATAGATCCCGGCAATGAGGAAATACGTTTCGAACGCGCGGAAATTGCGCGACTGCACGTAGCTTGCCGCATACGTGAGATCCGCGACCGAGATCTGCGAGACGACGGCCGAGCCGAGCATCGTGATGACGATCTGGCTCGCCAGGGCGGGAAACACTTTCGCGAACGCTTGCGGAAGCAGCACATGCACGAAGGTTTCGCGGCGCGACATCGCGAGTGCTGCAGCGGCCTCGTGATGTCCGCGCGGCACCGCTTCAATGCCTGCACGCAGGATCTCGACGGAATACGCGCCGAGGTTCAGCGTCATGGCGAGCACCGCCGCCGTGTATTCGCCGATGTGTACGCCGAGTGCCGGCAGCCCGAAGAACACAAAGAAAAGCTGAACGAGAAACGGCGTGTTGCGAATTGCCTCCACGTAGGCGTGCACGGCCGTGCGCGGCGCCGCGCGGCGGCTCTGGTAGGTGGCCGCGCCCGCGACACCGAGGCTGATGCCGAGTAGCGTCGAGGCCGCCGTGAGCGCGAGCGTGACAGACGCGCCGCTCGCGAACATACCGGCATAGGCGGCGAGGTCGCCGAACTGAAGCTGATAGCTCATGAAGGTAGGAGGGTTGTGCAGAGGTGAAAGCGCCCGCCCCGCGCGTGGCGGGGGCGGGTGGCAGCGTCAAAGATTGGCGGGCAATGGCTGACCAAACCACTTCTTCGACATCGCCTGGAGCGAGCCGTCCTTCTTCGCTTGCTCGATGGCCGAGTTGACCTTGGTGAGCAGTTGCGGCTCGTTCTTGTTGAGGCCTACGAAGCACGGCGAGTCCTTGATGACGAACTTCATCTGCGGTTCGCGTGGCGGGTGTTTCGCGAGGATCGTCGCGGCGACGATATTGCCCGCGGCGATCAACTGCACCTGCCCGGAGAGAAAGGCCTGGATGGTTGCGTTATTGTCGTCGAAGCGGTGAATGGTGGCGTTGGGCGCCATATTGGTGAGCGCGACTTCTTCGAGCGCGCCGCGGGTCGCGCCGACGGTCTTGCCGGTGAGGTCCGCCGGTCCAGCGACCTTGATATCGGCCGGCCCGAACACGCCCTGGAAGTAGGGGGCATAGGCCTGCGAAAAGTCGATGACCTTTTCGCGGTCCGGCGTTTTGCCGAGCGAGGAGATCACGAGATCGACCTTGTCGGTCTGCAGGTAGGGAATGCGGTTCCCGCTATTGACTGGCACGAGCTGCAGCTTGACCTTCATCGACTTCGCGAGCAGTGCAGCCATGTCGATATCGTAGCCCTGCGGCTGCATGTCGGGGCCAACGGCGCCAAACGGCGGATAGTCCTCGGGGACGGCCACGCGCAGCGTGCCGCGCTTGGTGATGGCGTCGAGTGCGTCGGCGTTGGCGGCCTGTGCTGCGAAGAGGGTCAGCGCGGGCGCGGCAAGCAGCGCGGCGAGCCAGCGGCGACGTTGAAGCGAATTGGGCTTGTGTTCCATCCTGGGATTTCCGAAGTGATGTGTTGCACGCAATGGATTTCAATCGCGAGCGTGCCGTGGTCCAAGCAAGGACCGCGCCAAGGCTGGCGTGCCAAGCCTGTGAAGTCGTCGCCCATAAGTGACTGAGCAAATGGCCACGTGATGCGGGATGGAATTCACCAGATCGGTGCAATGGAACGCTTGTGATGCAAGCGCGGTGATTTAGGTGTCGCTCAGTACGAAGTGCCGTTTGACATCGAAATCCGACAACCGCGATGGAAGACTGTGCCGCTCGCTGAAGACAGCGAGAATGTCTCAGCGAGAATCACAGGATGCGGCGGGATGATGGCCTACCTTTGCGCGGCCTTCAGACAGGAAATGATCCGCCGTGCCTAAGAGAAACCACGGACGCCTCTGGCTTCATCGCCAGCTGACCCTGGAGTCGTCTCGTCTGGCTGGGATACGCAAGATGGACTGTTCCTGGACAGCTCGTCGTTCATTCTGTGCCATCACAGTGTCTGCCGGTCAGATCTCTCAGATCTAGTCGATGGCGATTTCGGATTCAAGGAATATAACGTAGTCCATATTAATCGTGATGTGGAATCGACCGCCGTTTTGGGACTTATACTCACGTCGTCCGCAAGATAAGAAGGATTATCGTAACAGACGTGTTATGTATCGATTCCTTTGAAAAACGTGGCGTGCGTTGGACGCCCTGAAAAGCCTCCACGCCAGTCGGACGGCACGACGCCCGGCGTGGCGCATTTCGCGGCGTACATTGCCCGGGCCTGGGCCCGATGGCCCGCGGCTGTATTCACTGGTGCTGATCGCGGATAACGTTTGCACGGAACTCGTGGCCCTCGTGCGCCGTCGCACCGTCCGACGTGCGAAGGTCTCTCTGCCGCTTCCGCAGGGCGCACGGCAGCGGGGATTGTTTTCCTGAAACGCGACCTGGCAGAGATGCTTACTGAACTTGTGCAATCCCACAGCGCTGCTGCGGGGCCAGCTAGCAATCGCCCAATATTGAAGCAAGCTAAGATCGCCAACATGTGTTTGGATGGGGGAGACGAGTCATGGCGACGTTCAGGGAACTGAAGGCACAAATGGCAGCGCTTGAGGAGCAGGCGGCGGCAGCACGGGCGGCAGAATATGAGGATGTGCTCGCGGACATCAGAGCCAAGGTTGCCGACTACGGGTTTACCTAGCAGGACATCTTCGGTCGAAGGCGGCGTGCGCGCACGGCGACAACGGGAGGCGTTGTGCCGGCCAAATATCGTGACCCGAAGTCGGGGGCGACGTGGTCAGGGAGGGGGCGTGCGCCCAACTGGATCAAGGACGTGAAAAGCCGCGACAGGTACCTGATACGCGACTGATGTCGGGCAAAAAAAGCCCGCTCTGGGCGGGCGGCAGGTTTGGAGACCGAGGGGCGCTGGACCACTCAAGGGAAACTGTAGCGCGCGCCGTTACGACCCACACCTATCCGTTCGGGCAGGGCGTGGGCGACCAAGCACGAATGGATGAACTCGCTGCGCGAAAAACCAGGAGGGAGTGTCACTTGGGACGGCGCGCACCGGTTTGCGGGTTGTACAAGCCGTTCCGGAGGGTTTCGCGCAAACTTCGGCCCCCACTCTACATGCTCGATCCGTCAACACCAGGCAGGTGCTGCCTTGCGTCGCGCCGTCAAAGCGGATTTCAAGGGGATTCTGGGAGGTCTATTTCGTGCGCTCTGTGGGAGCCCCCCAAGTAGCTCATGGGCCGCAATTGCGTCGACAGACGGTTCGCCGGTCACTGATTGGTGTTGTCGAACGTATCTCATGCTCCGCCACTCTTCGGTCTCCGGCGGCACTGTGTTCGCACGAGCAGATTGCGCGTATCCCGACGATATTTTCAGAAAATCCTTACTCGCCGTCGAAAATGTGATTGGCTAGACTTTGGCTGACGAGCGACACTGTGAGAGGGCTCGTTAGGTCTGAAACTCGGACGCTTACGCGCTCGGTCGCGATCGGCAGTTTTCCCCTTCGCGCGTCATGTCCACCCGCATGACGCGCCCTTTTCCATTCGGTTTTTCTTTCTTGGCGCAGCTTGAATCTTTGATGTAGCGACCCCTAACCTTCTGGTGACGCAGGATGATCGTACTGCTCCACCGAACCTCGGCTGTGAGCAGTACTTAGTCAACAGACTCGCGCATGCAGTTGATTGCTTCGATCGCATCGGTTTCGAGTGGCGCAGGAATAGCTCGACGACTCGGGGCATCGCCGTTGTCAATCAACTTGTGTCCGACGTTGAACTCGACGCTCTGGACGATGATGGAGTAGTGGGCATTCGGTTTAATCAGGTGCAAGCCGGCGCGACGTCGTTCCCGATGCTCCATTCTCTCGCGCGGCGAATCGGACGACTCGATTGGCACATTCAGCTTCACCTTACAGGACAACAACTCCTCGACAGCACTGAGCTTCTTTTGGGCCTCGGTGTTCCGATTGTACTCGACCACTACGCCCGGATACACCACGTCCCGTGCTTGGCGAATGCAGTAAGAGAAAGCTTGGCGAAGCTCATGGATTCCGGTCGCGTTTGGCTCAAACTTTCCGCGCCCTATTTATCCAGTGAGGCTGAATACCCTCCTTACACCGACCTAGCCAAAAGCGTCGAATATTTGACTCAGAGTTTCCCCGAGCGGCTTGTATGGGGTTCCGCTTGGCCTCATGCATGCGACTGAAGACCGTAAACCAGATGATGCCGAGATGCCGGATTGGCTGGCTGAACAGATTCCTTCTTCCAGGCTACGAGCATTGGTTTTTGTAGAACCCGTACGCCTTTTCGGCGAAACGGCGTCGCCCAATCACCACTTGCGTTCGAGGGGTTGCTCCGCATCTGGTCGCCGCGAGATGCGGGGCGCAGCGACCATGAGCGAGTCAGGGTTTATTTACCAGACTTTCCGGTTCAATATATACTGCGCCCATGTCAATCACGGAGACGCGCATGTCCCCTTTTATCGCCTGGATTCTCGAAAGTCCGATTACGTTGATCGTCGGTCGGGTATTGCTCACGACGCTCTTTTGGAGTGCCGGTATATTCGGGCTCTTCAACTTTCCAGTCATCGTTTCGGAAATGAAGGCGGTAAACCTGCCTGCGCCAGTTGGCTTTGCGGCGGCGACGATAGCCGTTCAGCTCGTCGGATCCGTGCTTTTGATCGGGAATTTCAAGGGGTGGGGG